>JAZKRN010000131.1:0-8213 GCA_036628655.1 Desulfohalobiaceae bacterium
CCTCAAATAGGTGCCGGACAACGCAGCAATTGGAAGATTGGGGGCGCCCTGCTAGCGGTCCGTCTGCACCGCCTGAAACCGCTCTCTGAGCCGCTCCCTCAGCTCCTCGCCCTGCATCTTGGCCAGGAGTGGGTCCTGTTTGCCCTTGTACACATGCGGCTCATGCCAGGTAACGTCCCACGGCAGCCGGTAGCAGCCGGAGAGGAGCAGGAGCGCGGCCAAAAGGGCCGAGAACCCGCCAATCAGTGTTTTTTTTCTCATTAGTACCCCTCTTCTCCCTTTTCGCTGTCCCGCTCACCGGGGTAGGCCGCTCCCCAGCGCCAGAAGCGCATGCTTCCGCCCCGGGCCATGACCCGCTTGCGGTAGATCTTGGACACCATTTCCCCGTCTCCGGCGAGCAGGGCCTTGGTGGAACACATCTCCGCGCACAGGGGGAGCTTGCCCTCGGCGATGCGGTTGCGACCGTATTTGCGGTATTCCTCCTGGGAGTTGTCCTCTTCCGGCCCCCCTGCGCAGAAGGTGCACTTGTCCATCTTGCCCCGGACGTTGAAGGCCTTCTGCTCCGGGAACTGGGGTGCTCCGAAGGGACAGGCATAAAAGCAGTACCCGCAGCCGATGCAAAGATCCTTGTCGTGGAGGACGATGCCGTCGTTGGTGGTGTAGAAACAGTCCACGGGGCAGACCGCGGCGCAGGGGGCGTCCGTGCAGTGCATGCAGGCCACCGAGACCGACTTCTCGCCCCTCTTGCCGTCCCCCAGGGTCACCACCCGCCTGCGGTTGATGTCCCAGGGGACCTCGTGCTCGTTGTTGCAGGCCGTGACGCAGGCATTGCACTCGATGCAGCGCTCCACGTCACAGAGGAACTTCATCCGTGCCATATTGGATTCTCCTTGAGCAGATCCCAATCCTTATCCAACAGGGCGTTCTCCAATTTCAATTGAGAGCGCCCTGTCCTTAGGCCGGGAAGACCCGGCACAGCGTCGCCTTGGTCTCCTGCATCTGGGTCACGGGATCGTAGCCGTAGGTGGTGGCGGTGTTGCAGGCCTCTCCGCGCACATAGGGCCCCGCCCCGTCCGGGTACTTGTCCTTCAGATCCCGGCCCTGGTACCAACCGCCGAAGTGGAAGGGCGTCCAGACCACGCCCCGTCCCACGCGCTCGGTGACCATGGCCCGGACCTTGATCCGGCCGCCTTCGGGGCCTTCCAGCCAGATATAGCGGCCGTCCCGGATGCCCGCGTCCGTGGCGTCCGCGGGGTGGATCTCCGCGAACATCTCCCGCTGCAGCTTGGCCAGCCAGGAGCAGGAGCGGGTGTCCGCGCCGCCTCCTTCGTGCTCCACCAGACGTCCGCTGATGAAGGCCAGGGGGTATTTCTCCGAATGGTCCGTGGCCTGGATGGAGCGGTATTTGGTGGGCACGCGCCAGATGACCTTCCGGTCCTCGTAGGTGGGATATTGCTCCACCAGGTCCGGGCGGGGCGTGTACAGGGGCTCGCGGTGCAGGGGCACGGGATCGGGAAAGGTCCAGACCACGCAGCGCGCCTTGGCGTTGCCGAAGGGGGCGCAGCCGTGCTCGATGGCCACCCGCTGGATCCCGCCGGAGAGGTCGGTTTTCCAGTTGACCGACTCCATCTTCTTCCGGCCCTCCTCCTGCCGGGCCTCCTGCTTGGAGAGACCAGCGACCTTGCGGATGGCCTCCCTCTCCGAGTCCCTGAGGTCTCCGTCCCAGCCCAGGCGCCGCAGCATGCCGTAGGTGAACTCCGGATAGCCGTCACGTATCTCCGAGCCCTTGCTGGAGCTTCCCTCGGCCAGGAGGTTCTCCCCCTGGTATTCCGTGCCGAAGCGGGCCCGGAAGGTGAGGCCGCCCTCGGCCACCGACTTGCTGGGATCATACAGGTTGGGGGTGCCGGGGTGCTCCATTTCCGGCGGGCCCCAGCAGGGCCAGGGCAGGCCGTAGTATTCCCCGTCGCAGGGGCCGCCCTGGGCGCGGAGGCTCGTGCTGTCGAAGTCCGCCCGCCGCTTGGCGTGGAGCTTGAGCCGCTCCGGGCTCTGCCCGGTATAGCCGATGGTCCAGGTCCCGCGATTGATCTCGCGCAGCACGTCCTCGATCAGGGGCTCTTCCCCCTCAATGCGGATATTCTTGAACATCTGTCCGGCAAAGCCGAACTTCTTGGCGAATTTGTACAGGATCACGTGGTCCGGCAGGGCCTCGAACATGGGCTCGATCACCTGTTCCCGCCACTGCAGGGAGCGGTTGGAGGCGGTCACCGAGCCGGAGGTCTCCACCTGGGTGCAGGTGGGCAGCAGATAGGTGTCGTTCTGGCGGTCGCTCATGACCGCCATGTGCGTGGGAAAGGGATCGGAGATGACCAGCAGGTCCAGCTTCTCCAAAGCCTTCTTCATCTCCGGCCCCCTGGTCTGGCTGTTGCAGGCGTGGCCCTGGAAGAAGACGGCCCGGACGTTGTCCTTCTGGGACAGGTTCTCCGGGTCCTCGAGCACCCCGTCAATCCAGCGGGAGACGGGGATGCCCGGGATATTCATGGGAAAGGCGCTGCTGCCGTCCTGGACCGGAAAGGTGCTGCTGAGATCGAAGCGGGAATTGAGCCACTCAAAGTCCACGTCCCAGACCCGGCACCAGTGCCGCCAGGCCCCCTCGGACAGGCCGTAGTACCCGGGCAGGGTGTGGCTGTTGGGGCCCACGTCCGTTGCGCCCTGGACGTTGTCGTGGCCGCGGAAGATGTTGGCCCCGCCCCCGGCGACCCCGATATTGCCCAGGGCCAGCTGAAGCACGCAGAAGGCCCGGGTGATGTTGTTGCCGATGTGGTGCTGGGTACCGCCCATGCACCAGACCAGGGTCCCGGGCTTGTTCTCGGCCATGATCCTGGCCACTTCAAACATGGTCTCCCGGTCCACACCGGTCACGTCCTGCACCACGTCCGGGGACCAGTTGCGCACCTCCTCGCGGATACGGTCCATGCCCCAGACGCGCTGCCGGATGTATTCCCGGTCCTCCCAGCCGTTCTCCAGGATGTGCCACAAAAGCCCCCAGGTGAAGGCTACGTCCGTGCCCGGCCGCAGGCGCACGTAATGGTCCGCGTGGGCCGCGGTGCGGGTAAAGCGCGGATCGACCACGATCATGCGCGACCCGTTCTCCTTGGCCCGCATAATGTGCTGCATGGCCACGGGATGGGCCTCCGCGGCGTTGCTGCCGATGAAGAGCATGGCCTTGCTGTTGTGCATATCGTTGTAGGAATTGGTCATGGCCCCGTAGCCCCAGGTGTTGGCCACCCCGGCCACGGTGGTGGAATGGCAGATGCGGGCCTGGTGATCGATGTTGTTGGTGCCCCAGAAGGCGGCGAATTTGCGCTGCAGGTAGGAGCCCTCGTTGCTGGCCTTGGAGGAGCCGCACCAGAAGATGGAATCCGGGCCGGACTCCTCGCGGATCTTGAGGAAGCGATCCCCGATCTCCCGGACGGCCTGATCCCAGGAGATGCGCTCCCATTTGCCGTCCACCAGCTTCATGGGATACTTCAGGCGCCGGTCTCCCATGCCCTTGTGCCGCAGCGAGGCCCCCTTGGTGCAGTGCGCTCCCAGATTGATGGGGGAGTCGAAGTCCGGCTCCTGCCCCGTCCAGACCCCGTTCTGAACCTCGGCCATCACGCCGCAGCCCACGGAGCAGTGGGTGCAGATGGTGCGGGGGTGCTTCGTCTCCACCCCCTCCTGGGGGATGGTCCTGACCTCGGATGCCGCGGCCCGCTGCATGACCGGAGTAGGCAAGACGCTCATCAGGGCGCCGCCGCCCAGTACCAGCCCCGATCCGCGCAGGAAGGAGCGCCGGTCCATTCCGGAGCTGGCTTTTCGGTCTCCCTCGTCCACGCGTTTGAGTCCCTTGTTGGCAAGCTTGCTCATCGCCCTATGCCTCCCGGAAGTGTTCTTGGATCACCGCATGGCGGTCTCATAGTATTTACGGATGTGCTCGGTATGCCGATACCTTGTATCCGTTTTCCGCGCCCGTTCCTTGTCCGGCTCGGGCTCGGCGGCTGCCCTGCCCGCTCCCTGTGCCAGGAACAGGGCCCCCGCGCAGACGGCCGCCTTCTTGAAAAACGAGCGCCTGCCGGTTGCATGCTGCTGTTTCGCCATAGAACAGCTCCTTGTTTTTGGATGAAAATGCATCCAGCATATTGAATTATTGAAAGAAATAGCCAGGCGAAGCCGGCCCTGCGAAGCAGGATTTCACCGGGGCGACTTGGCGGTTCAAAAACAGATTCCTCAGGAAGCTTCCGCCAAGCTCCGGTCCAGCTCCAGCACTCCCAGGCCAAGGGATCCCACCGCGCGATAGAATCCCGCGTTCCGGGCTCCCCGCAAATCCCGGAAAAAGTCGAACATCCAGGGAGCCAGATGCTCCCGGAAGAATCCGGCGTAAGCCTTTTGATCCACCTCCTCCCGGTTCAGAAGGGCCATTGTCTCGCACAACAGGGCTGCGTGGTCCTCTGGCTCCGCGGTTTCCGGCGCGGGTGCGATCCCGAGTGCCCCCAGGTCCGAGCGCAATCTGGCCAAAGGCCCGGCCTTGAGCACTCCCTCCCTGTACCAGGAGGCGTAGGGGACGATCTCTCCCCGGCCCAGCCCCACAAAAAGGAGGCGGAACTCCTCGGCCACTGCCTCGACGGAATGGGCCGGGCTGCTGTCGCGCACCTCCTCCAGGCCCGCAGCGAGCGGACGGGGCAGATCGCTTTCCCACTGCAGCTCTGTCAGCCTGTCCAAGAGCTTCTCCGCGGGAGGCTGGCGCAAAAGGGCCCCGAGCAGGGAATAGGCCTCGGCGCGCGCCCGTTCCAGGACCTCATCGCGGGCGGGTTGCTCAAAATCCGTGCTCATGGGCTGTCCTCCGGTTCCTGGAAAAGGGTTCGCACGCGGCACTCTCCGCACATGGTCAGCCACTCCGGCTCGTCCTCACCGTGCCCCTGCCCGAGCGTGGAGCGGATCTTCTCCAGCATCACCGCTGAGGCAAAGGGCTTGCCGCAGATGCGGCATTTTTCCGGCTCTTCCCGGTGCAGCCAGATCGGGGAATCCGACCCCAGACGCTCCATGGACAGGCGCGGCAAAAGGGACAGGGCCTGTTCCGGACATACACGGGCGCAAAGACCGCACTGCACGCAGCGCGATTCCGTGAAGCGCACACCTGGCTGTTCCTCCCCGCCAGGAATGAGCGCCCGAGTCGGGCAGGCACCGGCACAGGCCATGCACAGGGTGCACAGCTCGCCCCGGAGCGACAGAGCCCCGAAGCAGGCGTCCGAAGGCACTTCCCAGACTTCCCGGTGTTCGCCCTCCACGGAGCCGAGCCCCTGCACGGCCCGGGAGAGCATTGCCCGCTTGTCCCGGTCTGAGAAATCCTTCATCCCCAAGTATGCCGCCGGCTGAGCAAGCGGGGGCTCCTCGAATCGCAAATCTGCCGCTGCGAGCTGAACCCGCTCCGGAGAGCGACCCAGTGCCCTGAGGATGGTCCGTGCCCATCGGACCTGGTTCTCCAGCACCTCTCCCTCCGGGCCCTCCTTGAAAACAACGACTCCCGCCGCCCCCATCGTCAGGGCGGCCAGGAGGCACTCCGTGCCCAGCAGGCCCGGAGCCTCCACAGGAACGGAGATCGCCGGCATCCGGTCCCGCACACGCTCGAATGCCTCGCCCGGATCGCTCTCCTCGCGGTGCAGGAGGAGTACGGGTACAGCGCCCTCATCCCCGCGCCGGGCAATAGCCCCCTCCATTCGGGCCAGGAGCTCATGGCGCCCCGTAAGAAGGGGCTCCATTGCCCCGGTGGGGCACGCGCTCACGCAGGCGAGGCAGCCCTGACACAAAAGGTGATCCGCGGCCGGGGCCTCTTTGCCGGGCCCGAGGGCCCCATAGGTACAAACCTCGATACAGCGGGAGCAGCCGGCCACTCCGGCGTGATCGTGTGCGCACGCCTCCTGGGCGAGGCGGATAAAATGCTGCTTCTCGAAACGGCCCTTCATGCCGGGCAGCTCGTTCAGGGCCGCTTCCAGGGCATCGGCCTGTTGCGGCCAATAGTATCCCAGCGGAGGGCGGGACGTTGCGAAGGCCCCCTCGGAAGAGAGGTCCAGAACCAGATCAAGGACCCTCGACTCACCTAAAGCGAGCTCACACACGTCACGCATTTCTCCGGAATAGGAAATTTTGGGCCGGAAGGCACCGAAGACCCCACAGATCCGCACCTCCGCACAGTAGATGCAGGCGTGTCCCCCGGACCAATCCAGGCGGGGGATCTCCTCCCTGGTCCCGGTAATCAGGAGAAGACAGTCCAATTCCCCGCTCAGGCGATCGGCGTACTCCCGCAGGGCCGTTTCATCCCCGCCCACGATCAGGGTCCGGCCCCGGGAGAGGACCATTTCGCAGGGCACAAGCTGCTCCCTTTCCGACCTCGGGAAGGAAGCGATGTCCCCGCCGTCTTCGGAGGCTTGTTCCCGGTCGGAGGCTTCGGCCTCTTCGGCAGGCACCTCCTCGCTCCGTTCTTCCGCCGGCCTAGGGACCGGATCCGCTTCTGCCCCTGCGGAAGGGACAGTGACGCTAAAGTCCGTGTCGTAGTCGTCGAGCCCGTCTGTCCGGGCGAACTGTCCGGAACGCAGATGGTCCCGCACAATCTCCGTGGGATCGTGGCGGGCCGTGCCGGAGCTATTTGTATCCTCACTCGCGGGAAAGACCCCTTTCCGCGTCCTCTGAACAAGAGACTCCGCCAAGCGACGCATGTATGGGAACTCCTGGAAATTCAGTCAATTAGAGATAAGCAACACGAAACGTATTGAAACGCAGAGGCTTAGTATACTATTCTCTTAAATACAGTTGGAAAATGTCAACCGGATATCTGAATACCTTCCAAGGTTTTTTTCACTCCGCAACACGAGACCTCGTATGGATTTCAGCCCGGTCCTTCTCAGCCGCCTCCAGTTCGCCTTCACCACCATGTTCCACATCCTGTGGCCCGTGCTCATTATCGGGATAGGGATTTACCTCCTCGCGGTGGAGGCAGTGTGGGTCAGAACCGGAAACCGGGGCTACTACCAGCAGGCGCGCTTCTGGCAGAAGCTCTTCTTCCTCGCCCTGGCCATGGGAGTCATTTCCGGCATCCCCTTGGAGTTCCAGTTCGGGACCAACTGGAGCGCGTTCTCCCGCGCGGGAGGGGACATCTTCGGCCACATGCTCGGATTCGAGGCCGCCATCGCCTTCATGCTGGAGGCCACATTTATCGGCATCATGGCCTACGGCTGGAACAGGGTCACTCCGGGGATGCATCTCTTTTCCACCGCTGTGGTCGCCTTCGGCGCCACTCTCTCCGCCTTCTGGATCATGGTGGCCAATTCCTGGATGCAGGTCCCGCGCGGCGGGGAGTTCGTGGACGGGCGCTTCATGATGACCGACACCTTCAAGGCTATCTTCAACCCGGACATCTTCTGGTCCTTCTCCCACATGTGGTTCGCCTGTCTGGAGATCAGCCTCTTCGTCATCGGCGGGATCAGCGCCTGGTACATCCTGAAGAACAGGAACACGGACTTCTTCCTGCGTGCCTTCAAGATCGCCGCGATCGCCGCGATCATCGTGACCCCGGCCCAGATTTATCTCGGGGACGGCTCCGGGCAGGTCGTGGCTGAGGAGCAGCCCGCCAAGCTCGCGGCCATCGAGGCCCACTGGGAGACCAATCCGCCGGGAGAGGGCGCGGGATGGAACATTCTGGCCTGGCCGAACCCGGCCGAGGAGAAGAACCGCTTTGCCCTGGAGGTGCCCTACGGCCTGAGCCTGATCACGACCCACTCCCTTACGGGACAGGTCCAGGGCCTGAAGGAATTCGCCCCGAAAAACCGGCCACCGGTCGCAATCACGTTCTATTCCTTCCGGATCATGTTCGCCATCGGGGGCGCGCTCTTTCTGCTCATGCTCTGGACCGTCTGGGTCTGGCGACGGGGCGGGCTGCAGCGGGACACGGCTCCCGGACAGCGCTGGCTCATGCGGGCCTGGATGGCGGCCATTCCCTTGAGCTACATTGCCATGGAGGCGGGCTGGATCACGCGCGAAGTGGGCCGTCAGCCCTGGGTCATCTACGGGGTGCTTCGCACCGGGGAGGGGGCCTCCCCACTGCCCGCGGGGCCGATCTGGTGGTCCCTGATTTCCTTCGGCCTTCTCTATTTCGCCCTGCTTGTGGTATTCTTCTGGCTGGC
>JAZKRN010000132.1:0-8143 GCA_036628655.1 Desulfohalobiaceae bacterium
GCCCAAGGATTTTCCAATCCCTAAGAAAACAAGGCAAATTGACTTTAATATATTATGAATTGGAGTTTATATGAGCAGTTCTAAACCTACAATTGATGAATTCAAACTTCAGATTGAATCCATTTATGGCAAATCATTGAATGCTGAAGACCACGAAATAGCTGAAGACTTTTGGCATTATTGGGATCATTTTTATAGATATGTTATTGATGAGAAAATTAAAATCTTAGTTGATATGTTACAACTAAGTTACAACAATCCCATATATGCGCGAGACCATTCTTACAAAATAGCAAGCAAGCTAATAATTGTTTTTGGAATCTTTAACTTTTTGATTTATTGGCATATTGGATCATCATTAATAATATTAAGTCTATTGTTGTATGGATTCGGTGTTTATATAAAGAGAAAAGATAGAAAGATTTTTCATGATTCTCTCATTCTTGATGCAACACAAAATCCAAATGTGATAGGCTTTGCACAATTGTGCGCTCATTATATAAAAGGCAATATAAAACTGTCTACTTCAAATGGTTCTGCTGTAAATCCTCAGCTTCCCTCAAACGCTGTTACTGGCAATATAAATGATCTATCATAAGTTTATTGCTTTAAAAATACAAAATCAATTGCACAAAATAGTGTTGTAAAACCTCTTTTTTTTTGATATCGAGCGTGCCGGGTGACAAAGATTTAAGGCCTGTAGCCTTGAAGCTAAGAGATAATCGAGGTGGATATCTTTCCTTGTTGCAACTCCATCTCTAGATAAAAATACGGCCATGCAACGACAATAGTCCAGCTACCAAGCTGACAGGAATATCAAAACCATGCTTGGCCCGACGCAGGCTTCATAGCCACCCCGGATTTTCTTTTATCGGTATATGTTTTCGATCCAGTGGAAAGCCTCCCTATCGCTCACCTTGACCAGGTATCGCTGGGTCGTAGCCATTCGCATGATGGAGGACTAGAATGCATTAAGCGCCAGGCTTATTGTTCCGTTTGTCATTGCCCTGAAGCCGATGTATCCCCCATCGCGCCCAGGGAGAGGTGAGGCCTTTCTCAAGAAAAGCCGCTCCACTTGTCGAATTCCATGGAATCCCCACTCCAGGGGACTATGCGCTATTGCGGCCCGACGCCACCTCCTTCCAGTCCCGTCGGTTTCCTTGAATCATTCGCCTGAATTCTCTCAGATCCTCATAATCCAGATATCCGTGGTCCTGCAGGAAAGCGTAGAACTTCTTCAGGCCGGCGATCATCCGGTCCACCTTGTTGGGGCTGATCCAGATCCCGGATGCGGGGAGCCAGTCCCGGAAGAAGCGATCCGCGTACAGGGCCCCGTCCTCGGGCTCGACAGGCTCCTTCTCCGGGAAGATCCTCCATGTAACCGGGGCGATAGGTGCGAAACTGAGGCCAGCGTCCCCCTCGATAGGAGCGGCGCAGATCCTTGAGCAGACGGTGGTCCTTCTTGCTCAGCTCCGGTTTGTTCTCGAAGGAGATCAGATGCGAATACAAGTAGAAGTGCGGCTCCACGCCCCTATAATCCGAATTCCTCATCCGTAGATGGGCTCGCAATCCTTGAGGACCCGGGTACGCTGCCAGCCCGAACACCTCGCCCAGCAGACCCAGGATAGTGCAGTACAGGATTTGGCCGCTTTCCGGGTCCCAGACCCCGAAGATCGTCTCCTCGGTGAGGACCTCCCAAGGGCGCTCCGCCAGGAAAGCCTCCGCGGCCTTAACCACCTCGCGCCACACAGCATAAGGGGCATTTCTTTTACTCAGGCTCATGCGCGATCCTTGTTTTTTGTTCACAGTGTGCGGCCGAAGGCCGCCAGTGTGCGACGAAGACGCCAGCGCCAAATAAAGAGATTCCCGCCCCTCTCAATCAGAATATGCCGGCAAAATCAATGACAACCGTTTGAACGCGCCCGTTATATCTTGTGCAATACACCGAGATTCGTGTAAGATGGCATTTACCAATGGAATTGTATCAGCCTTGCTTGTCACTTGTGGCTGGTGAACCAGACGCCGGAAGTCAGACATCAGACCCCGGGACCCGGAACCGAAAACCCGAAATTCACAACCCGGAAGCCCCCGTCGGATACCCGGAACCCAGACCGGCCCCTCCTGAACCTCGCATTGATTTCTTTGCCGTTCAAACCGGATCTTCCGGGCCACGCGGCGGAACACATAGGCAATCCGCCACTTCGCCGCAGGGACAAAAGCCCGAATACGGAGCTTTCCTTGAGGCTTGGAACAAAGACCCCTTGACCGCCTTCAGTATATACATTATTTTGTTAACACTATTAACTATTGGCTCCCGAATCCAACGCACATACAATCCCACAGGAGCGATCCACCCATGAACCTGAGCACCGCCGTTGTCCGTTTCGCTCTGGACCGACCCCGCGTTCTCACGGCGATCATGCTGGCCCTTGCCCTTCTTCTGGCCGGAACCGCCGCCCTCCCCTCCCTGTGGCCCTATCAGTTCAGCTTCCTCCATCCGCTGCAGGTGGATACCGATCCGGAGAACATGCTCGCCAAGGACGAGCCGGTGCGAATCTTTCACAACCGGATGAAGGATGCCCTGAATCTCAAGGACATGATGGTGCTGGGCGTGATCAACGAGGAGAGCGACAGCGGGGTGTTCAATCCGCGCTCCCTGCACCGGGTCTACGCCCTGACCCGTTTCGCCGAGACCCAGCGCTGGCCCAGCTCGGATCCGGACCAGAACACGGAGGGTGTGGTCCTGTCCGACCTCATCGCCCCTTCGGTGGTGGACAACGTGAAGCAGGGTTCCCTGGGGTCAGTGCAGTTCGAATGGCTCATGCCCCAGCCCCCGCTCACCGACGAGGCCGCCCGGGGCATGCTGCGGGACGCCCGGGACCTTCCCTTCCTGGACGGGACCCTGGTTTCCGAGGACGGACGTGCGGTGGCCCTGTATCTGCCGCTCACCGCCAAGAAAGCCAGCAATCGCATCTATTCCGCATTCAAGGAGCAGATGCCCCTAATCTGGCTCTGGGGGCCAATGCACTTCAAGCTCCGCAAGCAGGAACAGCTCGCGGAAAGCGGGGCCCTGGGAGCGGTCCAGGAGCTGGGGCGTCTGGCCGCATTCCAGGCCGAGAGCAGGGACACCTTTTCCGGACTCATGCGCTCCCTGGCCAAACGGTTGGAGTCCGGTAAGCCGGCGGCGGGACTGTCCGCTGTGGCCGAATCCGTTCGGGACTGGAGTCAGGACCGGAACGGCGGGAATCCCATGGAGGATCCCCGGGTCAAGGAGCTCAAAAAGCAGGGCCAGCCGGAGCGGGCAAATTCCCTGGCCCTGGAACGGGCCCACGCCATGAATCAGGCGTTGCGGGACCATCTGGCTCGGGAAGCCGAACAAAGCTCCGGGGAATCCCTGTGGTTCCGCTGGGCCGCCCTGCAAACCGCATCCCTGGACAATCGCGTGCTCGGCGCAGACGCCCTTTCGAGCCGCGTGGCCGATTTCGCGGAGCGGATGCGGCAGGGCCTTGCGCAGACGTCGCAAGTCTCCGGGCTCACTCAGCAGGTGGAGCAAACCCTTCAGAGCGGCGAGGGCTTTCCCGGACAGGACCAGGCCCACATAACCGGCCTCCCCGTGGCGGAGGACACCTTCGGGGTGCAGATGTTCATCCAGATGGGCATCTCCGCTCCCCTGGCCATGCTGGTCATCTTCCTGCTCATGCTCTACTTCTTCCGCAGCATCCTGCTCATTCTTCCGGCCATGATCGTGGCCATGGTCTCGGTGATCACCACCATGGGGCTGTTGGTGGTTACTGGCAACACCGTGCACATCATGAGCTCCATGATCCCCATCTTCATCATGCCCATCGCCGTGCTGGACGCGGTGCACATACTGAGCGAGTTCTACGACCGCTACCAGGAAATCGGGGACAGGCGGCAGACCGTTATCGAGGTCATGCAGGACCTGTTCCGGCCCATGCTCTTCACCTCGCTGACCACCGCCGCGGGATTCGCCTCCCTGGCCCTGACCCCCATTCCTCCGGTCCAGGTCTTCGGCCTCTTCGTGGCCTTCGGGGTGCTCATGGCCTGGATCTGGTCCATCACCTTCATCCCGGCCTTCATCACCTTCATTCCGGAACGGCGGCTCCAGAAACTGGGCCGGGCAGCTCAACAGACCAAGGGTGCCGGCGGGACCCTCATCGGGCGGATGCTCGTCTCCCTGGGCAACCTTACAGCGAACCGGGCCAAGCCCATCCTGGGCGTCACTCTGGTGGTGCTCGTGATCTCCGCGTACGGGATCAGCCAAATCGTGGTCAACGACAACCCCATCAACTGGTTCACCAAGTCCCATCCCATCCGGGTGGCGGACCGGGCGCTCAACGAGCACTTCGGCGGGACCTACATGGCCTATCTGGCCTTTCTGCCCCCTGCGCAGGGCGAGGTGGACACCGAGGCCTACGCGAAAGAGATGCGACAGCGCCTGCGGGAGCGGGCCGAGAGCCTGGAGGGCGAGGTGAGCGGCGCCCCGGAGGTGCTCCAGCGGCTGGGCAGCCAGGCCCAGCAGCTCGCCAACTCGGCGGAAAGCCCGGAGCAATTGCTCAATGAGCTGGAGGCTTACGCGGAAGAGCAGGCGAGCGAGGCCTCCCTGGAAGCCTCCTTCGCCTGGGACGAGGCCCTGGCCTTCATCGACGAGGAGCGGCAGCGGGACCAGATCTTCAAGCAGCCCGAGTCCCTGCGCTACATCTCCCGCCTGCAGGAGCACCTGAAGGGATTGGACGTAGTGGGCAAGTCCAATTCCCTGAGCGATCTGGTCAAGACCGTGCACAGGGCCCTGCTGGGCCAGGAGTCCGCTTACAGCATCCCCGACTCCCCGGACGCGGTGGCCCAGACCCTGATCACCTTCCAGAACAGCCACCGCCCGCAGGACCTGTGGCACTTCACCACCAAGGACTATCGACGGGGAGCGGTCTGGCTCCAGCTCAAGAGCGGGGACAACAAGGACATGGCGCGGGTGGTCCGGGAAGTCGGGGAGTACACCGAGGAGCATCCCCCGCCCTTCGAGCTGGAGAGCGAATGGTTCGGCCTGACCTACATCAACCTCAAATGGCAGGACAAGATGGTCTCCGGAATGCTCAAGGCCTTTCTGGGCAGCTTCCTGGTGGTGTTGCTTCTGATGATCGTGCTCTTCCGCTCCGGGCTGTGGGGCATCCTGTGCATGATCCCCCTCACGGTGACCATCGCCCTGATCTACGGGCTCATCGGCCTGGTGGGCAAGAGCTACGACATGCCCGTGGCCGTGCTCTCCTCCCTGAGCCTGGGCCTGGCCGTGGACTATGCCATCCACTTCCTGGCCCGGAGCCGGGAGATCCGAAACCGCATGGGCACCTGGACCGAGGCCGTGGGCGACGTCTTCTCCGAGCCGGCCCGGGCCATCAGCCGCAACGTAGTGGTCGTGGGAGCGGGATTTCTGCCCCTGCTCGCGGCCCCCCTGGTGCCCTATCAGACGGTGGGCGCGCTCATCGCCTCCATTCTCATCGCCGCTGGGGCGGCTTCCCTGCTCATCCTGCCCGCGATAATCCGGCTCCTGGAGCCCTGGCTCTTTCCGGAAAACAGACCGCGCCGGCTGCTTTGCTTTTGCGGCACCTGTTTTCTAACCGCCGCTACGGGGACCGCCCTGGTCCTGGTCAATATCGGCCAGTTCCTGGAGGCGAGCTGGACCAGCCTGACCTGGCTGGGAATCGGCGCCTTCGCCGTATTCCTGGTTCTGTGCTGGCTCAACTCCAAGAGGCAGAGCTGCGTGGTGGAATAACCCGACAAATAAGGAGAGAAAAATATGCGCGCGCAACTGATCAAGGCAACGGGGCTCGCCCTTCTGGGGCTCATGCTCGCCTGCGGGGCGGCCACGGCCCAGAGCGGGGACCTCACAGCAGAGGAAATCGTGGAGAAGGCGGACTATGTCTCCTACTACCAGGGCGAGGACGGCCGGGCCCAGGTGACCATGACCATCAGCGGATCCCAGGGAGACAAGCGCAACCGGGAATTTGTCATCCTGCGCAAGGACCTGGAGGAAGAGTCCGAGGGACGGATCACGGACCAACGCTACTATGTCTATTTCCACAGGCCAGCTGATGTGCGCAAGATGGTCTTCATGGTCTGGAAGCACACTGCCGAGGAGGAGACGGACGACCGCTGGCTCTATCTGCCCTCCATGGATCTGGTCAAGCGCATCGCCGCGGGGGACAAGCGCACCAGCTTCGTGGGCTCCAACTTCTTCTACGAGGACGTTTCCGGCCGGAACATGAACCTGGACCAGCACGAGCTCGCGCAGACCACGGACACCTACTACGTGATCGAAAGCACCCCCAAGAAACCGGAGCAGGTGGAGTTCTCCTACTACAGGACCTGGATCCACAAGGACACCTTCCTTCCCGTGCAGGCCGTGTACTGGGACAAGAACCGGGACAAATACAGGGAATACAAGGTACTGGAAGTGGATACCATCCAGGGCTACACCACGGTGACCAAGTCCAGGATGAAGAATCTCCGGGACGGCAGCCAGACAGTGATCGATTACGAAAACGTGACCTACGACGTGGGCATCCCCAAGGACATCTTCAGCGAGCGCTACCTGCGCCAGCCGCCCACGCAGTATCTGCGCTAGAACGGAACCAGATGAGGAAGCATCACCGCCTATCCGCAAGGAGTGCCGCGCCGTGCGAAGGAACGTAATCATCTCCGCCTGCATCATCTGCATGTTGGCCATCGGACCGGCAATGGGACAGGAGCCTTCCCTGCCCCAGGGGCTGGACGGAAACGCGACCTCGAGTGGCAGTCAGGGTGGCCCTTCCCTTCCCAGTGGCCTGGGAGGGGATGAGGAGCAGAAGGACGGTAACGCGCCCGCACTTCCCAGCGGCCTGGGGAGCGAGACGAAAGAAGAGGATGCCCAGCCGGAGCAGGAAAAGGGCTGGTTCGGGAGAAACGGCAGGCTCCCCTTCCAGCTGGCCGGGTTCTGGGACACTCGGGCTGGAAGCCGACTGCAGGACGATCCGCACCAGAAGCAGGTCTCCCTTGCGGAAACCCGCCTGCAGCTGGAGGCGTCGAAGTACTGGCAGGGCGCGAATTTCGTCCTCAAGAGCGACTTCCTGGCCGACGCTGCCGCGGAGGACCACGGCCTGGACCTGCGGCGCGGCGAGGGGCCTATTGATCTGCGCTCCGCCTATGTCACCCTGAGCCCTCTGCCGGCGCTGGACCTCAAGGTTGGTCGCCAGGTGCTCACCTGGGGCACGGGGGATCAGCTCTTCATCAACGACATGTTCCCCAAGGACTGGGAGTCCTTTTTCGTCGGCAGGGACACGGAATACCTCAAGGCCCCGAGCAACGCGGCAAGGGCCTCCCTGTTCCTGGATGCGTTCAATCTGGACCTGGTCTACACCCCGCGCTTCAATCCGGACCGCTACATCGACGGACAGCGCGTCTCCTATTATCACCCCAGCGACGGCATTTCCGGGCGGGACAACACCCTGTCCGCCGATCTGCCCGGGGACTGGATCACTGACGACGAGATCGCCCTGCGCCTGTACAGGAACGTCTCCGGCATGGAGCTCGCCGCGTACGCCTACGACGGGTACTGGAAGAGCCCGGCCGGATTCGACCAACAGGAGGGAGAGGCCCTGTTCCCCGAGCTCTCCGTGTACGGCGCGAGCGCGAGGGGAAGCTGGGGTCCCGGCATCGGCAGCCTGGAAGTGGGATACTACGACTCGAAAGAGGACCGGGACGGCGACGACCCGGGAATCAAGAACAGCCAGCTCCGCTTCCTGGCGGGGTACGAGCTGGAGCCGATGAAGAACACCACCGTGGGGGGCCAGTACTATCTGGAACGCATGCTGGACTACGAGGAGTACAAGGACAGTCTCCCGCCCGGCAGCGAAAAGGACGACGAGAACCGCCACGTGCTCACCCTGCGCCTGACCAGGCTCTACTGGATGCAAACCCTGGAGCTGTCCCTGTTCACCTTCTACTCTCCCTCGGACCAGGACGCCTACCTGCGGCCCAGGGCAGTGTACGACGTCACGGACAACTGGCGCGTCGAGCTCGGGGGGAACCTCTTCTTCGGCAAGGAGGATCACACTTTCTTCGGGCAGTTCCAGGACAACACCAACGCCTA
>JAZKRN010000133.1:0-8124 GCA_036628655.1 Desulfohalobiaceae bacterium
ACCGACTCACCGACTCACCGACTCACCGACTCACCGACTCACCGCGACGAGAACTATGCTCTCTGTCAGGGAGTTAGGTCAACGATCAGCCTTCTCAGAAAAAAAATATTGATCAGCTTTCTTTTGCCTGATAGAATTACTATTCATCCTATCCGTGAAGTTGTTCCTATGTGAGCAGGAGGCATGCGGAATCCCTTGCAATCGAATGGCCACAAAGCACGTCATCCAATTCTTCCCCTATTCCCGACCACATAACCAGGCATATTCTTCACAGGTGGTATGAAAGCTGTTGTTTTCACTTGCCGAGTATCTTGTGTCCTTCATCACACCCAAGGTATGCAGCAAAGTTGCCTCATTTCCTCATGAGCAGCCATTCAAGCGTTTTCGTTTAACAGGGAATACTTCCATATAGCACTATGACCATATCCAAGCCGCGCATAATCGGCGAGAGCAACGCCATTCAAAAGGTTCACGAGATCACCCGCAAGGTGAGCAATACGGACCTGAATGTACTGATCACCGGCGAGAGCGGCGTAGGCAAAGAGGTCGTTGCCCGTAACCTGCACTACTATTCCAAGGAGGATCGCCCCTTCATCAAGGTCAATTGTGCGGCACTCCCCACCGAGCTCCTGGAATCCGAGCTATTTGGCTACGAAAAGGGGGCATTCACCGGGGCGGACAAGCCCAAGGTGGGCAAGTTCGAGCTGGCCAAGGATGGCACCATCTTTCTGGATGAAATCGGCGAGTTGCCCTTATACACCCAGGCAACACTGCTTCAGGTGCTCCAGGATCAACGCTTTTACCGCATTGGCGGAAACAAGGAAGTAGAGGCGCAAGCCCGAGTTGTGGCCGCCACAAACATGAATCTGGATGTTGAGCTCTCCTCGGGCAATTTCCGCAGCGACCTCTACTACCGCTTAAGCACCATCTCCATCCACATCCCCCCGCTTCGGGAACGCACGGATGACATTCGCCCTCTTACGGAACACTTTATTCAGCATCTCCAGAAACAATACGATATAGAGCCCTTGCAGCTCGACTCCCGACTCATGGATCTCTTTCATGAATATTATTGGCCCGGAAACATCCGGGAGCTGGAGAACTATCTCAAGCGCCTGAGCCTGCTGGGCAACTTCGACGAAATCGAGGAAGAGATACGGTATCACCAGGACAAAAACACTCATTCATCGGGAAATTTCAACGACGACGTTCCGCAAAACCATCAAACTGAGGAGTCAGCCCCTGAGGAAGATGTGGAAGGGGAAGACCATTTTCCCTCGCTCAAGGAAGTGCGCGACAGGGCCGTACAGAAGGCGGAAAAGGAGATCATCGAGCGCGTTCTGGAGGAAACGAGATGGAACCGCAAGGAGGCTTCACGCCTGCTGCAGATCAGCTATCGCTCCCTTCTGTACAAGATGAAGGACCTCGATATCAATCCGCCCAAATCCCGCAGGCGTTATCAGGTCCAGGCCCAAAACGCGAATTCGGGTCAGAATTCCTAGCCTTCCCCGACTCACCGACCCACTTATTCACCGACTCACTGACACACCGACACACTGACTTACTGACATACCGACCCACCGATTCACTGACTCACTGACTCCCGTATCCTCGAGGATTCCGGGACTGCCAGTTCCAGGCATCGCGGCACATGGTTTCCAGATCCCGGTTTGCGGTCCATCCGAGCTCCCTCTCAGCCAGGGACGGGTCCGCGTAGCAGACAGAGATGTCCCCTGGCCGCCGCTCGGTAACGCGATAGGGGATATTTCGTCCGCTCGCCTTCTCCATGGCCCGCACGAGCTCCAGTACGGAATAGCCCCTCCCCGTGCCCAGATTGTATACCTTCACTCCCGGATTTTCCCGCATTTTCTGCAGGGCCCGGACATGCCCCTCTGCCAGGTCCATGACATGGATGTAGTCCCGCACACCCGTGCCGTCGGCGGTTGGGTAGTCGTCTCCGAACACCTTGAGGCGCTCCAGGTTGCCCACGGCCACCTGACAGATGTAGGGCATGAGGTTGTTGGGGATGTCACTGGGGTCTTCCCCTATCATCCCGGAAGGATGGGCCCCGATGGGGTTGAAGTAGCGCAGCAGCCCGGCGTTCCATCGTGAGTCAGCGCGGTGGAGATCGGCCAGGATCTCCTCGATCATGAGCTTGATGCGGCCGTATGGATTGAAGGGGGCTACAGGGGCATCCTCAGGGATGGGTACCTTGTCCGGTTCTCCGTACACCGTGGCCGAAGAGCTGAAGACAATGTCGAAGACCCCGTGGCGGGCCATGGTTTGGCACAGGACGCATGTGGAGTGTATGTTGTTCTGGTAGTAGAGAAGAGGTTTTTCACAGGACTCGCCCACCGCCTTGAGCCCGGCGAAGTGGATCACCGAATCCACTGGATATTCACGGAAGACCGCGTCCAGGGCTTCCTCGTCCCGGAGATCGATGGAGTAAAACGGTACGTCCCGACCGGTGATCCGTTCCACGCGTCTGATCGCCTCCTTGCTGCTGTTGACCAGATTATCCACGACCACCACATCGAATCCCGCCTCGATGAGCGCCACACAGGTATGCGACCCGATGTACCCCGCACCGCCGGTAACGAGTATGCTCATAACCACTCCTAGACTGCATCACTTCGTGATCCGAGCCGCGCCACGCATTGCTCCCGCCCGCCAATTCAGCGACACACTGACTCACTGACCCACCGATTTACTGACACGCCGACTCACCGACAAACTGATACACCGATTCACCGACTTACTGACACACCGATTCACTGATTTACTGACAAACTGACCCACCGACACACTGACTCACTGATTCACCGACTCACTGACTCACCGCCTACCTCCCGTACTTATCCTGGAACCGAACAATATCGTCCTCTCCCAGATAGCTTCCGGTCTGCACCTCGATGAGCTCCAGGGGGATCTTGCCCGGATTTTCCAGCCGGTGGGGGGTTCCCAAGGGGATATAGGTGGATTGGTCCTCGCTCAAGATGAATTCCTCACCGTTGTGGGTGATCTTGGCGGTGCCGCGGACCACGACCCAGTGCTCGGCCCTGTGATGGTGCATCTGGAAAGAGAGGACAGAACCCGGATTGACCACGATCCGCTTGACCTGGAAACGCTGTCCCGCGTCGATATTCTCATAGGACCCCCAGGGCCTGTAGACCCTGCTGTGCACCGTGGTTTCCTGGCGCTCCTGCCGCTCCAGGCTCTTGACGATCTCCTTCACCTCCTGCCCGCGTTCCCTGTCCGCCACCAGGACGGCATCCTTGGTTTCCACCACGACCACGTCCTGCAAACCCACTCCGGCAATCAGACGCTCGGTGGAGTGGAGGTAACTGTTGGAGACGTCCTTGCAGAGGACGTCCCCCCTGCAGACGTTGCCGCTTTCGTCCCGATCCTGCACCTGCCACAGGGAGGACCAGGACCCGACGTCGCTCCAGCCCGCCTGGAGGGGAACCACTGTCGCCTTGTCCGTGCGCTCCATGACCGCATAGTCGATGGAATTCGAGGGACAGGCCAGGAAGGCGTCAGCCCATAGACGGAAAAAGTCCATGTCAGTGGTCCCGGCCTCGTAGGCGCCGCGACACCCTTCCAGGATCTCCGGAGCGTATACCCCGAGCTCCTCGAGATAGCTCGATGCGGTAAACATGAACATGCCGCTGTTCCAGAGATAGCGTCCCGTGCTTACGTATTCCTCCGCGGTTTCCCGGTCCGGCTTTTCCACGAATTGGAGCACGGGCACGACCCCGGACTCAGCAGACTCCACCTCCCGCACATCCTGGCCAGTGCGGATGTATCCGTATCCGGTCTCGGGATAATCCGGAACAATGCCGAAAGTGACCAGCTTTCCCTCCCGCGCGGCGCCAAGCCCCTGGCGGATTGCTTCGCGAAAGGCTTGCGGATCGCGGATCACATGGTCCGCCGGAAGGACGAGCAGAACGGGATCCTCGGCGAAATCCGCAGCGTAGAGCGCGGATGCTGCCGTTGCCGGAGCAGTGTTTCTCCCCTGCGGCTCCAGGATGATCGCCCCGGGCTCCCTTTGCCATTGCCGGACCTGTTCGGCCACCATGAAGCGATGCTCTTCATTGCAGACGAGCAAGGGGTCGGTCTGGTCCTCTATGCCCTCCAGGCGGCTCAGCGTGTCCTGCAACATGCTCCGTTCACCAAGCAGGGGCAGCAGCTGTTTGGGATACAGCTCGCGGGACATGGGCCATAGTCTGCTACCGGATCCGCCGCAGAGAATGACCGGTCTAATCATTATGCATTCCTCCATTCAGGATTGCTGATTTCATCCTGGACGATGTGTATTCCCCTGTGCATCAGGAATTACATGACATGGCTTGGGGCCGCAAGGAGGGTGCGGACGGTTCCCGGAATCCTTGACCGCCCGTTCGCTCCCGCTCAACAGGTTTCAAACGGACAAAAAAGTTCACTGAAATGATTGAACAATTCTGGCTTGAGGCTATTGCAAATCTATTATATATTTTGCCTTGTCACCCAATCCGAAAAAGTTCATCGAGGCTATAGTCTCTCTCCTACAACGTTTTGGGTCTTCAAGGAGGAACTTGTAACTTGTTTATATACATTATGGAATATCAAAAAAATAGTGTGTTGGCAAAACCAACATGAAATACATCACTTCATCTTTTATTAAAAAATCTTTGAAATTCACTATAACTTTCAAGCTTCTAATGTGGTCTTTCACTCTCATATTTATATTCCTTGTAACAACACTATTTGTTTTAATGCAAACACAAGATGTAGTCAATAAATCCCAAAATATAGTTACAGTGCATTATGATGTCGTAGATCGTTCTGAAAAACTCATTCAAAACGTATTGACTCTGTTGGAACACAAGAGAAAATATGAAATCCTCAAAAAAGATCAATACAAAGCTGCCTATCGCGAAAACCTGGCCTCTTTCCGGGACCATTTGCAAAACTACTTGAGCATGCCCGCTGTATCAAATACGCACGAAAATCTGCCCCAAGAGAAACGCTCAGATGTTCAGGCCGTTACCTCCTCCTCTGACTCTGACGAATCGATCTTTCTGGACGAAAAGCTCATGTACTCCTGGATCGACACGCTTTCGGCAATACGCAAAAAGCACCGAACAGCAGTGATGTCGGAGCTCGAGGAACTGCGTGATGAAGGCAACTCCGCCGTGCGGACCGGGCTGTTCGGCCTGGGAGCTTCTTTTGCGGCAGGAGTGATCGGCAGCTTTTTGCTGGCCTTTTTTATGAATCGCTCCACCAGGGAGCTCAAGAAAGGCATTCAACGTATGGGCCAGAACGGCGACTATCAGCCCGTGCGTGTTCTTTCCCGTGACGAGCTGGGAGATCTGACGGAAGTGTTTAACAGGATGGCCCACCGGCTTAAACACGAGGACGAAAGGCGATCCGACTTCATCTCCATGCTCAGCCATGAAATCCGTACCCCGTTGACAAGCATCAAGGAGTGCCTGAGCATGCTCCGCGACGGCACCACGGGCTCGGTGAATCAGGAACAGAAGCACCTTCTGGACGTCTCGCACCAGGAAACGGATCGGCTGACCACTCAACTCAATCGGCTCATGTTCGTTTCCAGCCTCGAGTCCCAGGAATTGCAACTTCTTCCGCAAATCTTCCAGGCTGTTGATCTCGTTCGCAAGTCGCAGCAGCGCACCTCCCCCCTGGCCCAGAGAAAGAAAATAGCCCTTGAGCAGGACGTGGACCCGGAGCTGGAAGCTGTGGGAGACGGGGAGCATATCCAGCAGGTACTCATCAACCTGATCGCCAACGCGGTGAAGTTCTCCCCGGAAGCGTCGACTGTGAGACTCAGGGCTTACGCGGACACGGACGGGCACACCGCCGTCTTTGCCGTCGAGGACGAAGGGCCCGGCATCCCGGAGGAGGAGCAGCCCTATGTCTTCGACAAGTATTTCCGGGCCTCATCCTCAAAGGACAAGATGGACGGCGCGGGCCTGGGGCTGCATATTTCCAAGCGTATCGTGCTTGAGCACGGTGGCCGTATGTGGGTTGAAAACAGCAAACACGGCGGGAGCGTATTCACCTTCACGCTTACGCGCCACGCAAAGGCCTGATAAGCGGCATGATTTTTCCCAAAAACAACTATTCGACCTCGATGAAGCGATACTGGCTCATCATCGCCATAATAGTCCTGCTTACAGGCACTACCGGGTGCACAGGGATCAATCGTTTTCTGAGCCAGAACGTCCTGTTTTCTCCGGAGTCATCCGCCTACGAGAAGCTCGACGAGGCTCAAAAAGCCATGCAGGACAAGCGGTACGAGGAAGCAAAGAAACTCTACAAATCGATCGTGCAAACCAAGCAACAGCCCGCAGTGATTCAAGAAGCCCGTTACGGGTTGGCCTGCATTTCCCTGCTGACAGCGAAAGACCTTGCCCAATACCGCGAAGGAATGCATGCCATGCAATTATGGGCTGAAAATTCCAACCAGAACGCTGCGAAAGAGAATCCGCGATACCTGATGCCGCTTCTCGAAAAACGGGTACAACTGCTTGAAGACCTCCAAGAATGCCGGGAGGACAACAAAGCCTCCCAAAAACGGATTACTGAGCTCGAGGAGACACACAACGCCACATTGATCAAGCTCCAAGAGCTCCGCCGGGAAGAGAAAAAGCTCCGTCGGGAACACAAAGAGCTCCGCCGGGAACGGAAAGAGCTCCGCCAAAAGATCCGGGAGCTGGAGAACCTTTACAACGAACTGCTTGACACCCGAAAAGACCTTTGATGATTAAGCCATGTCCAAGACTATCCTGGTAATCGACGACGACCCCAGCATCCTCGACGTTTCCGCTGTGCGCTTCCGTTCCGCTGGATTCTCTGTGCTCACCGCGGACAGAGGCGAAAAGGGCCTGGACCTGTTGCGCACCAACTGGGTGGATCTGGTGGTGCTCGACGTCAAGATGCCCGGCATGGGCGGAAAAGAAACCCTGCGCCAAATCCAGGCCAAATGGCCGGGCCTTCCGGTCATCATCCTCACCGCGTACGGCTCCATCCCTGATGCGGTTGAGGCCGTGAGTGAAGGAGCGGTAGACTATGTGACCAAGCCCTACTCCGGGGCCGATCTCCTGGAACGGATCCAGAATTGCCTCTCCGATGGCGTGGCCAAGGTGAGCACTTCGCCGGAAGACTCCATCACCGAGCGGATCTGGGGAGGCCAAAGTCGCGCCATGCAACAGCTCTTCAACCTTATCCTTCGGATCTCCCCCACGGACTCGGACGTGCTCATCACCGGAGAGAGCGGAACAGGCAAGGAGCTGGTGGCCAGGGAGCTGCACGCAAGGAGCCCTCGGGCCCAAGGCCCATTCACGGTCGTCGACTGCTCCACCACCTCGTCCACTCTGCTGGAGAGCGAGCTGTTTGGCCACCGCAAGGGCTCTTTCACCAACGCCTACCAGGACAAAAAGGGACTGATTCAAGCCGCTGACAGCGGAACGCTCTTTCTGGATGAAATCGGGACCATCTCCTCAGAGATGCAAACCAAGCTCCTTCGATTTCTGCAGGAGCGAACCATCCGCCGGGTGGGCGAAACCAGGGAGACGTCTGTCGACTGCCGGGTTCTGGCGGCCACGAACGCGGACATCAGGGAGCTGCTTCAGAGCGGGGATTTCCGCGAGGATCTCTATTTCCGGCTCAAGGGAATGACTCTCCGGGTGCCGCCCTTGCGTGAAAGACGGGAGGACATCCCCGTTCTCGCGGAACAGTTCCTGGCCGCGTTCTGCCGAGAGACCGGACGGCCGAACATGGCTCTTTCGCACGAGGCGATGCAGGTCCTGATGGACTATTCCTGGCCTGGAAACGTGCGAGAGCTGCAACAGACCCTCAAGACCGCTGCCATATTGTGCCACGGGGAAAAACTGCAGCCCGCGGACCTCCAGCTGGAAACAGAGGAGAGCTCGGTGGAGAGTGGCACGGGTGAAAACGCCCTGTCTCTGGAGGAAAGCGAACGGCAAACCATCATCCGGGCATTGGAGCAGTGCGGCTGGGTCCAGAAGCAGGCCGCCGACCTGCTCGGCATCAGCCGCAGGGCCATCAACTACAAGATCAAGCGCCACCGCATCGAGATCCCCAAGGATTGAGCCTTGGTGT
>JAZKRN010000134.1:0-8113 GCA_036628655.1 Desulfohalobiaceae bacterium
ACCTCATCCAGGCTGGTGATTCCCTCCTTGGCGTAGTCCAGAGCGTTTGTGGTGAGCGAGCGGAATTCCCGGCTGTTGCGGGCTGCCCTGGCGAAATCCGCGCTTGCGCCGCGGCGCAGGGCGTCGGCCAGGGTGTCGTCGATCTCCAGCAACTCGAAGACACCGATACGGCCCCGATAGCCGGTGTTGTTGCAGTGGCTGCAGCCCTCGCCGCGCTTGAAGGGGATCTTGCTCCCCTCTTCGCCCAGGACGGCCCGCAGCCAGTTCCGCTTGACCACATCCAGAGGGTCTTCCTCCATACACATGGAACAGATGCGGCGGACCAGACGCTGCGAAAGCACGGCCCTGAGGGAGCTGGCCACCATGTATCCGGCCACTCCCATGTCCAGAAGCCGCAGGGCAGTGGAGACCGCGTCGTTGGTATGCAGGGTGGAAAGGACCAGATGGCCGGTCATGGCCGCCCGCAGCCCGATTTCCGCGGTCTCCTCGTCGCGCATCTCGCCCACCATGAGGATGTCCGGGTCCTGGCGCAGGGCGGAGCGGAGCACACTGGCGAAGGACAGTCCGATCCGGGAGTTGATCTGGACCTGGTTGATCCGGGGCAAGCGGTATTCCACCGGGTCCTCCACGCTGATGATCTTGACCTCGGGGCGGTTCAGCTCACTCAGGGCGCCGTAGAGGGTAGTGGTCTTGCCGCTTCCCGTGGGCCCGGTGACCAGGACAAGGCCCTGGGGATAATGGATGCCCGCGCGGAAGCGCTGAAGGACCGCCTTGGGCATACCCACCCGATCCAGGCTGAGGAGGCCGTGGGACTGATCCAGAAGCCGCATGACCACGGATTCGCCGAACTGGGTGGGCATGGTGGAAAGGCGGACGTCGATGCTGCGGTTTTTGACCCGCATGTTGAAGCGTCCGTCCTGGGGGAGGCGACGCTCGGAGATGTTCAGGCCGCACATGAGCTTGAGCCTGGAGACCAGGGCCCGCACCACCTGGCGTTCCCGAATGGTCTGCTCCTGGAGCATCCCGTCCACGCGCTGCCGGATGTGCAGCGAGGACTCGCCGGGCTCCACATGAATGTCCGAGGCCCCGATCTGCACGGAGTCCTCGAACATGCTCTGCAGCAGTCGGGCCACGGGCGCGTCCTCGGGGCCGGCCTCCGCGAGCATGTTCTCCAGGATCACTTCGTCCTCGTCGCCCATCTCCTGGCCCACCTCGGTGGCCAGGTGATGGATCTCCTGGGTCCTGCGATAAACACTGTCTATGGTGTTCAAGAGGTCCGCATCCCGGACCACCGCCGGGTTGATCGTGGCCTGCAGGATCTTGCCCAGTTGGTCCACGGCGAAGAGGTCCGTGGGGTCGGCCATGCCCACGAGCGCCCCGTCCTTGTTCTTGTTCAGCAGGATGGCCCGGAAGCGGCGCGCGTGGGTTTCGGACAGCGTTCGGACCACTTCCGGATCGTATTTGTAGGAGCGCAGATCGATGAATGGAATATCCAGCTGCTTGGAGAGCAGCTGCAGCAGATCGTCCTCCTGGATGTATCCCATCTGGATCAGGACCTTGCCCAGCTTGCCCCCGCTGCGCTTCTGCTCCTGGAGGGCCCGCTGCAGCTGGTCCTCGTTGATCTTCCCCTCCTGAACCAGGAGGTCGCCGAGGCGGATCTTGCGTAATTTGGCCATAATCGACCTTGACGTTTTCTGTTCTTATTTGGGGTGCTGGAGGACAGTGAGCAGAAGATCGACAACCTGACGCACGGGGAAAGCAAATCCGAGGAGACAAGCTCTCCAACGCGTGCCGGATGGCAGTCCCGGCGCCTATTCTAGTGCTTTTTATCCCCTGAATCCAGCTTTTTTGTGCGCTGTTTGAGGAAGGCCCGAACATCCCCGTTCAATCCGGTCGTGCCCAGAGCCCGCTCATAGGCTGTCAGTGCCGCCTCGATCCGCTCCATGTTTTCCAGGCAGAGACCGAGGCCCATCCACCATCTCCCCTCCCGCGGCTCGTTGCGGGCGAGGGCGCGGTAGACCCTGGCGGCTCGCTCGTGGCGACCCAGCTTGCGCCGGGCATAGGCGACACGGGCGTAGTAGTCGGAATGGTCGCTGATATTCGGGGAGTTGTCCAGCTGCAGGACCTGCAGGGCCAGGCGATAGCGCTGTTCGGAAATGAGAACATCCGCGTAACGGGTTCGAAGGGCGATGTCGTCCGGATCGCGTCGAAAACTTTCTCGGAGCAGTTGAGCTGCTTTGTGGTCACGGTTTTGTTCCAGGAGGCGTCGTATCCGGTTTGGCCCGACTTCTGACAGGCCCTGCGTTTGCTGTTCATGCGTGTTGGAGGTGACTTCCAGCGAGCCGGGGGGATCCTCTTGTGCTGATTCGGGCTGCCGGTTTTCCTCCCGTGGTTCGGCCTCTTCCTCGGCCTGCTCCATATGTGCGGCCTCGTGATTGGCCTTTGAATCGCTGGAAGCCGATGTCCCGGATTGTTTGCCTGGGCTGTTCTGTTCTTGTGTATTCCGGCTAAAGCGAAGGGCAAGGATGTATCGCGGTCCGTACCCCTCGGAACCCGGCAGGGTAAAGGCACTGTATTCCTCAAGATCGGGGCAGTTGAGGCGCAGGCGAAGGGGATCGAGCGAGGACAGAGAGAGATCGAGCTCGTTTCGTGCCGCCTGTTTACGCAGGGAATGCGGCTCTTTTGCTTGGGCGCTGGAAAAGGCCAGCCCCAGTGTCTTGGTTGTGTTGTCCCAGTGTGTTTCAGGGCTTTGCGGCTTGCGGTCGAATTCGAGGCCGAGCCTGGCGCGGGTGCCGTTCCTGCGGCAGAAGAAGCGAAGCAGTCTGGGGGGGTCGCTTTGTGCAGAGGTTGGGGCCCGCATCTCCGTTGGTGGCGAGCCTGTATCGTTCCCCACGTGTGATCGATCAGCGGAGCGGTTTTCCGAAGATGCGGCCAGTGACGCGTTCGTGCCCGGCAGGGATGGGGTCGTCTCGGCGGAGTGGTTCACGGCCTTTGTTTCGGCGGTGCGTTGAGAGGGGGATTGCGGCGAATCGCCGCCGACAGCGATCCAGGAGCCATATGCGCCGGCTGCCAAAAGCCCGACCCCCAGGAGAACCCAGACTGCGTTGCGCAGACAAAATGTTCGGTCCGGCTGCGAGTGCGGGCCCGGTGGACTGTCCGATCCGTCCTCCCCGGATTGCAGTTTTTTTAGGGATTGATAGATGAGACTCATATGCTGGGGGATACTCTTGAGCGGGGTCCGGTTTGAGGCTCACGGTTTGGGGGCGAAGAGAGGGAGATAAGGTGTGAACAATCTCGGCAATGAACTCCAGGCGATGGGCTATAAGACGAAGGAGGCATGTGGATGGCTGAACAACCTTGTTGCATAATGCTTTGAGCTGTATTTCCTGTGTACCCCAAAAAAATTCGGGATCATGTTCATCTTGGGTCGAGAAAAGAGACCCCATGGAGGCTTCCATGTTGCGCGTATTGCTTCCAGGGGGCGAGAAAGCGCGGAAGTGAAGATTCTTTCCCGGATTATTGCTGACCGCCTCGCCACTGCCGGCCGAAACCTTCCGAGCCCAGATCGCCCGATTCCGGAAGTCTGCGGCTTTTCCTGCCGGATTCGATCACTTTGGGCCGGAGCAGGATAACCAGCTCGCTCTTTTCCTTGACTTGTTTCTCGTGCCGAAAGAGGCGGCCCAAAAGGGGAAGGTCGCCGAGCAGGGGCACCGATGCCGTCTCCTCGCTCATCCTGGTCTTCATCAATCCGCCGATAACCACAACCTGACCGTCGCGGGCCTTGACGAGGGTGTCCGACTCGCGGACCTCGCTCTGGGCCAGGGGGAGAGCGATCTGGTTTCCCGCCAATTGAAGGCTTTTCTGTTCCTCGGTCACATCGCTGACCGAGGGATGGATGTGCATGGTCACCAAGCCCCTGCGGCTGATGGAGGGAGTCACGTCCAGGGCGATCCCGGAGAAGAAAGGGTCCAGGGTGACATCGCTGATCTGGGTTTCGTCCGTGGTGGTGCCAACGGTGTCCGTTTCCGTGGAGACGTCCGTGACGTAGAAGCGGTCCGTGCCCACCTTGATCACGGCCTTCTGGTTGTTCATGGTCGCCACGCGCGGACTGCTCAGGACATTGACCTCGCCCTGCTGCCGGAGGAACTCCACGAAAGCCGTGAAGTTCCGAATGTTGACCGCGGCGGAGAACATGCCCCCAAAGGCCCTGGCCGCTCTCCCCGTGGAGAGATCGGGGTTGTTCGGGCCAAGATCCAAGCTGTTTCCCCTGCTTTGGGCGGTTCCCTCGGAAATCACGCTCCCGCCGCCTGTCTGGCTGATCACGGCCCCGCTTTCGGAACCGGAAAGGAGCCCGGACCAGTTGATCCCGGTCTGGTGTCCCTTGTTCAGCCGAACTTCCATGATCTTGGCTTCCAGGATCACCTGTCTCCGAACGTTTTGCCGCATAGTGTCCAGGTAGCGCTCCACCTGCTCCAGCTCCCGCGGCAGTGCCCGGACCACCACAAGCCCCGCCTGGGGCTGGGTGATGACCCGGCGGTCCTTGCCCTGTCCCACAATTGAGGTCAGGGAGCTCTCCAGCTCGGACCAAAAGGCGCTTTCGCTCTCGGTGCTGATCTCGGTGCTGGTCACGGAGCGACTGCCGCCACCATCGTCAGCGTTTTGAGAGACACTGCCGGATCGAACTTGTGTCTGGGATCCGCCCTGGCGGGTAAGGTCCAGATAACTGACATGAAAAGTGCGGCTGACCGTCCCCGCGGGCAGAATCTGATATCCGGCACCAGTGCGGCGGTAGGGATAGCCGTGGAGGTTGCGCACCGCGTTCAGGACTTGGGGCAGGGTGGCGTCCTGCATCTGCAGGGTGATGGTGCCCTCTACTTCCGGATGGACCGTGAGGCTGTAAAGGGTCTCACTGACCAGGCTCATGAAGAACTGCCTGGCCGGAACCTCGTTGGCCCGCACGTCGAAGCGGGGATCCTGCTCGGATTTGGGCTCCACGCCATTGCCGGACAGGGAATCTTCCGTTTTCTCCTCCTCCGGGAGCAGGGCGGAATCCACTGAGGCGGGAACCTCGTTCCGGGAGCCGCTTGCGTTGACCTCGGGGATGTCGGATTTTTCCCGGTTTGCGGTAGTATCGGCGTCGCGCTCAGGTTGCTGTCTGTGTGTGGCGCAGGCGCTCGCAAGAAACAGAAAAACCGTGAGAACGATCAATATACGTGGGGTCAAGAAATGCATTGCCTGTTTCACTCCCTATTGTTGCCGCTTCTGTTGAGTCCGCTTCCCCGGGGAAGGAGCCGGAGCACGCGGCGCTGTCCCCGGTAGAGGATGATGACGGTGTCCGGCAGGATCTTCAGCACTCGGGCACCCGCTATGTCCTCGTCCACCTGGCGGATCTCGCCGTTGATCACAGCCAGCTTGCGCTGCGGGGAATGGATGATGGAGGTGAGCTCCCAGGAGGGCTTCTTGCGCTGCTGGGCTTGAGCGGCGTTTCCCCGCTCCGATCTTCCGGGACTCTCCGGTTTGGTCGGGTCCGGAAGCGTTTCCGCCCCGGCGGGAACAGGGCGCAGGAAGCCGGACAGGCCGATTATGAGCCCGAGGCCGCAGAGGAACAGTATCCTGGGGAGAAGATCTAGAAGCCGATCCATGCCTTGTCCAGACTCAGGGTGTGTACAGTGAGATGCAGCCGTGCAACCGGATGCTCGACAACGGTAAACTCCAGCCGGTCCCAGAAGAAACGCGAGGACATGTCCTGCATTTTGTTGAAGAAGCGGACAGCCTGAGAGTAGGTGCCCTTGAAGGTGATGGTCAAGGGATGCCGGTAAAGCTCCGGCAGCGCGTCGCTCTCCACCTGTTCCGAGGCGTCGATCAGGTTGGCGAGCTCCACCTTGCTGGGAGGACGATTGGCCATCCGGGTCAGCTTCAGCTCGGCGCTTCGCTGCAGGACCCTGCGGAGCTGCTTGGCCATGCGACCGGGGGAAATGAGCTCGCTGCTCTTTTCCCGAAGCTTTCGGTCCAGCTTTTCGATCTCTTCGCGCAACTGCTCTTTCTTGCGGCGCAGGGCCTTCTGTTCGTCCTCCTGGAGCCGCTCCAGAAGCTCGGTTTTCTCCTGCTGCAGTGAGGAAACCTCGTCCTTCACGGAGGCGATCCGGTCCTCAAGGCGCCGGCCGCGCTGCTGCTGGCCCTGAAAGAGGAGCAGATGCCAGAGGACGGCGATGACCGCGAGCACGGCGAGCAGTACCAGGAGCCTTTCCCGGAGCGGTCGCTCCTCGATTCCGGCTGCCGCCGTCCGTATAATATCCCTGAAGCGCTGCATAACGATTACTCGGGTTTCGAGGCGAGGGTGAACTCGACGATATCGGACCGGTCCTCCAGGCGTTCGGCGCGCAGCGTTCTGAAGGTCAAGCCGGAGAAGACCTCTTCCCGGGAGAGGCGAAGCAGATATCCCGGAATCTGCTCCGAAGCCGTGGTTTTTCCGGAAATGCGCAGGGTCGGGGCACCCTCCAGATCGATACTGAATCCGGTCAGCCACAGCTTGGGCAGATGCTGTCTGGCCATGGCCTCGAGGAAGGGGGCGAAGTCTTTTTGCCGGGAGGTCCCTGTGCGGGAAAGTATGTCCACCAACTTCCGCCGGGCTTGTCGTTCGGCTTCAAGATCGCGGATTTGGCGCCTCAGGTCCTGACTGCTCTGTTGCGCGACCTTTTTCCGCAGCTCTGAGACCTCTTTTTGGAGCGGGTCCCTTGTTGCCTGCGCCCGCTCGAGGTCCCGGCTCAACTCAGCGTTCCTTTGCTGCGAGTACAGGGAAATGCCCGCCAGAATACAAAGGGTTGCCAGGAGAACAAGCAGCATCCTGGCTCCGCTTAACGGGCTTTTTCTGGGCCGCAGCCCGGTCTGGTAGAGATTGACCTCTTGTCTCATGGCCTCTTCGTTATGCTTAGGAAAAGTTGACCGGATTTACAGAATAAACAGGATGAGATTCGAAATAGGATTTTTCATCCTTTCTTCACAAAATCCAGTCAATCCTGTTAATCCCGTCAACCTTCTCCCGTCTTGAGGGCGCTGCCAAGCGCCAGAAGGCAGCGGCCCTGCTCTGCAAAGGAAAGGTCCTCGCCCAAAAGGCGCTGGCTGTCCAACAGTCGGACGGACAGATCCAGGTTCTGCTGCAGATGGCTTTGCAGCTCGGGGAGGTCACCCAACTGGGGCGCGAGGAGGAGTGTTTCCACTGGCGGGGAGCGGAAGTTGCTCTCGAAATAGTCCAGGGTGCGCTGCAGATCCAGGAGCATGGATTCAAAGGCGGAGTCGGCCTGGTCCTCGGGCTCCAGGATAGCGCCCTCATCGGCTGAGGAGCCGCTCTGCAGCAACTGGTTCATCCCCGAACGCAGCCGTCTGGCCACATAGAGAATCCCGTTCTTGAAGATAAGGATCATCCCAGTGTCCTCCTCCATGTGGAGCAGGACCAGGCCGGAGTCGCTGTTCTCTTGCTGCAGCACCACGTTGCGCAGGGCAAGCTCAGGGATGTGGATGGACCGTATCTTGAGCCGTGCCTTTTCCAGAAGCTCGGCGTTCTCCCGCACCGCCTCCCTGTCGGCCGCGACCGCGTAGACCATCTTGCCCAGCCCCGGGGAGTCCGGGGCCGGAAAATGATCGATGACCGTGCTTTCCAGGGGAAAGTCGATGAGATCCTTGATCTGCCAGCCCAGGGCCATTTTTACTTCGCTTTCCTTGACCTTGGGGGCCTGGACCTGAAGGAGCTGATAGGATTGCGGAGATAGCGTGGAGACCACCGGATTACGAGGGCGCGCCATATCACGGACGGTGCGGGACAGCGTCCGGGCCCTCTCCTCGTCCTGTTGCCAGCTGCAGAATTCCGTTGCCAGAACCTGCGGCTCGTTTTTGCCTCGGCTCATCCGGACCAGGGCGGCGCCTTCTGAAGTGATGTCCACCCCCAGGACATGGTTGGAGCCCGGGAGCCAGGGAAAGCCTTGCAGCATGCGTTTACTCGTAGGCCTTGATTCAGCTGGAAACGTCTAACAGGGCGCCCCCAATCTTCCAGTTGCTGCGTTCTCCGGCACCTATTTGAGGTGACAAAAGGGCGTCTGATTGACTTGGCTTCACAAAT
>JAZKRN010000135.1:0-8110 GCA_036628655.1 Desulfohalobiaceae bacterium
ATGGCTCCCCGGGACGGACTTGAACCGCCAACATGGTGATTAACAGTCACCCGCTCTGCCGCTTGAGCTACCGGGGAAAGAACACAGAACAAATTAACTGCGCTTCGGCCTGATGTCAAGGAGGTATTTACGGGGCCCGAGCAAACCCGGAAGGGTGGCAGTCGCTTGCTCTGTTCCGCTTGGCTGCACAGCATAAAGGTGATAGGTTTTGTCCTCAAAGAGCCGGTGTGCGGTCGCGTTCCGCATAGCGTCAGTGGGACAGCTGACCGCCCGGGGCTGAAATGGACCGGAAGTGCTGAGTGAAATCCCGCAGGAGCGTTGGCCGGGAGGATCAGCAAAGACAACAGGAGGGGACCTATGCAGGATGTGGTTATCGTGAGCGGAGCCAGAACCGCTTTGGGCAATTTTCTGGGGACCCTGAAGGACGTGCCTGCGGCGCGTCTTGGAGCGGAGTGCATCAAGGCGTCCCTGAAGCGTGCCGGCTTGCGGCCCGAGCCGTCCGGGCAGGTGCAGGACTGCGCCCCAAATGTTCTCCAGAACCAGGGCCGCATCGAGCTGGAAGAGAAGTACGGGGCTGATTGGGACCAGAGCGCCGCCTCTGTCGTGGTGGACGAGGTGATCATGGGCAACGTCCTGCAGGCCGGACAGGGCCAGAATCCGGCCCGCCAGGCCACGCTCTACGCCGGCCTGCCCAAGGAAACCCCTGCGGCTACCATAAACAAGGTCTGCGCCTCCGGAATCAAGGCCATCGCCATGGGAGTGCAGTCCATCAAGGCCGGGGACGCCGAAGTGGTCGTGGCCGGAGGCATGGAGAACATGAGCCAGACTCCGTACGCCCTTCCGGCCATGCGCGAGGGAGCCCGCATGTTCGGCACCGAGGCCAGGGATCTCATGGTCCACGACGGGCTCTGGGAGCTCTTTTACGGCTACCACATGGGCGTCACAGCGGAGAACATCGCCGCGGCGCACGGAATCGGCCGCGAGGAGCAGGATCAGCTCGGCGTGGACAGCCACACCCGGGCCATGGCCGCTATTCGGGAGGGCATCGTGCAGGAGGAGGTTGTGCCGGTGCACATCCCCAAACGCAAGGGTGATCCCATCGTCTTCGACACGGACGAGCGGCCCATGGATACGGACATGGAAAAGATGGGCAAGCTCAAGCCGGTGTTCAAGAAGGACGGCTCGGTCACCGCGGGCAACGCCTCCGGAATCAACGACGCCGGCGCGGCAGTGCTGCTCATGACCCGGGAGAAGGCGGAGTCCCTCGGCCTGAGCCCGCTGGCCAGCATCGCCTCCACTGCGGCCGGAGCCATCGATCCGGCGTATATGGGTCTAGGGGTCATTCCCGCAGTGCACTTTGCCCTGCACAAGGCGGGCTGGTCCGTGAAGGACATCGAGCGCACGGAGCTCAACGAGGCCTTCGCAGCCCAGGCCCTGGCCTGCCTGCGCGAGCTCGGCCTGGACTGGGAGCGGACCAATCCCCACGGCAGCGGGATTTCCCTGGGCCATCCCATCGGCTCCACAGGGGCCCGCATCGTGTATTCCCTGGCCAAGGAGATGGAGCGAAGCGGATCGAGCCGCGGCCTGGCCACGCTGTGCATTGGCGGAGGCATGGGCTTCGCCGCGACCCTGCAGCGGGGGTAACCAGGCCCGCGAATCGACGCGAATGAGCGCGAATAGAAAAGCCCCGCACTCCGTGATCTACGGAGCGCGGGGCTCTTGTCGTTGCGCCGAGTGTGGTGTTCCAACATCAGCGCCAAAAGACGCGGGATTTTCTACAAAGTGGTTTGGAGGACAAATGGGTTCAGGATTGCGGAAGATGCTGTGAATGAAGAATCCGCCCCTCGGCCTCGATACGGATTGCGCTGCCCTCGCGCAGGATCCGAACCGTACCGGCCCCGCTACGGAGCTCGGGATGGTCCGCGCGCAGGCCGGGCAGATCCACCTGCTCCAGGAGGTCCTTCAGGAGCTCGACCCGGCTCTCCAGCTCCGCCGAGCCCGGAGAGCGGAAAGAGTCGGACAGGGCCCGCTCATAGGCCCGCTTGGCCTCGGTGGCGATGCAGCGCCGATTCAGGTGAAGTTGGAGGCTGACCTCGGACATAGCGAGTGCGACTGGATGTGCAAGACGGAAAAAGGCAGGCGGCCAGCGGCCGGAATCCGCTGATCGCCTGCCCGGTTTTATCTCGGGGGGCCGAGAAGGGCCGAAGGAGCTATTTCATTTCCTGAATCTTCTCCGTGAGCACGGGGGCGAACTCCAGCATGTCCTCCTCAACGCCCACGTGGGCCACCTGGAAGATGGGGGCGTTGGTGTTCTTGTTTACCGCCACGATGAAGGGATTGCCCTTGACTCCGCCCATGTGCTGGAAGGAGCCGCTGATGCCCAGGGCCAGGTAAATCTTGGGCTTGACCGTCATGCCGGAAGTGCCCACCTGCCGAGACTTTTCCATCCACTTGGCGTCCACCACCGGGCGGGAGCACGAGACAACCCCGCCCATGGCCTCGGCCAGCTCCTGGGCGATCTCGATGTTGTCCTCCTCCTCGATGCCGCGGCCGATGGAGACGAGGATGTCCTCCTTGGTGATGTCCACTTCGCCGACCTCGGCCTCGCGGACCTCCACGAATTTGCGCCCGACCTGCACGTCTCCGGCCTCGGAGGTCTTGTCCGTGACAGTGCCCTCCTGGCCGCCCTCGCTCGCGGAGAAGACCCCGCCGCGAACGGAAAGCACCGCTCCACCGGAGAGGTCACAGTGCACGTGGGTGTGCACCTGTCCCCCGTGCTCCTGGTGGACAGCCTTGAGGGTGTCGGCGTCCACCCCGTCCAGGCCCACGATGTCCGAAACATGGGCCGAGTCCAGCTTGATGGCCAGACCGGGTGTCAGGTCCATGCCGAAGGTGTTGAAGGGCGCCAGAACAATGGCGTCAGCCGGCAGGAGATTCACCATCTGTGGCCGAATGAGCTCCGCGTTGGGGTAGCTGTGCCCTTCCTGGTCCACCTTCCACACCGCAGGGTAGATGCTCGCGGCGTGCTGGCTGGCGTCCTCCAGCTCCTGGCCGCTGCCGAAGAGCAGGGCGGTGACCTGTGCCTGGGGATCAATCTCTTCCGCGACCTTGATCAGCTCGAACGCGGAATCCTCGACTGCGCCGTCGTTGTGCTGGATATATGCAAAGATCTGGCGACTCATTACTTCATCCCTCCTTTGGATTTGAGGAGCTCAACCAGCTTCTCGGCGACCTCCTCGGTGCTTCCCTCGAGGATTTCGGCGCTCTCGCCCATCTCGGGATGGAAGTAGTCCACTCGCTTGACCCGGGCGGCCTTCTCGCCCACCTGGTCCTCGGGCAGGCCCAGGTCCGAGGCGCCCTTCTCCGGGATTTCCACCCCGGCGACCTTGCGAATGCCACGGATACCCACGTAGCGGGGCTCGTTGATCCCGGACTGGATGGACAGGACGCAGGGCAGCTCGATCTCGTTGACCTCCTGGTTGCCGCCCTCGATCTCGCGGCCCACCTGCAGCTTGGTTCCGCCCTGGATCTGGATCTCGTTGACCAGGGAGGCATAGGGTTGATTGAGCATGGCCGCGAGCATGCCCCCGATCTGGGCCGCGCCCTCGTCGCTCTGGGCGCCGGTGAGGATGAGGTCGTAGTCGCCGCTCTCGGCGACCGCCTTGAGGATGCTCGCGATGCCGCGGCCGTCGGAGCCCTCGAAGGCGTTGTCGGAAACCAGGATGCCCTGGTCCGCTCCCATGGCCATCTCGCGGCGCAGGACCTCTTCGGACTCCTCCTCGCCCACGCTGACCACGGTAACGCTTCCGCCGTGCTGCTCCCGGATCTGGATGGCCTCCTCCACGGCGTAGTTGTCCCACTCGTTCACGGAATAGACCAGGTCCTCCCGCTCAATATCGCTGCCGTCGCTGTTTATCTCGATTTCGTTCTCCGCGGGGTCGGGAACCCGCTTGACGCATACAAGAATATTCATAGCTCCACCTCCCGTTTGTTGGTGTTCACTGGCTCGGGTTCCTGGAAGTGCCCGTCATTCGCCGAGGAGCGGCAAAGAGCGGGCCGCTGTCCTATTTGGCGTCCCAGTCCAGATGCCGGGCCACGAGCTCGGTGAGATCCATGATCTGGACCTTGCCTTCCATGCCGCTCGTCTTGATCCCGTCCTCCAGATTGGTCAGGCAGAAGGGGCAGCAGCTGACTACCAGATCCGCACCGGTCTCGGAGATCATCTGGGCCCGCTTCTGGCCCATGCGCTCTTCCTCTTCCGGCGGCTCGTAATAGAGCATGAGGCCTCCGCCGCCGCAGCAGAAGGAGCTGTCCTTGCTGCGTTCCATCTCCACGCGGGTGAGTCCCGGAATGGCGTCCAGGATTCTGCGCGGGGTGTCGTAGAGGAGATTGTGCCGGCCCATATAACACGGATCATGGTACGTGACCACCGATGCCTCTTCCTGCAGGGGCTTGAGCTTGATGCTGCCGGACTGGATCCGCTCCAGGATATATTGGCTGATGTGCTGCGCCGGAGGGACGCTGTCATAGTCCTTGGTCAAGGCGTTGTACGCATGGGGGTCTGAGGTGACCACCCGCTCGGCCCCGCTCTTTTCAATGGCCTGAGTGTTCGCGTCGCGCAGGGTCTGAAAGAGCATCTCCTCCCCGAAGCGCCGAACCTCGTGGCCGCTGTCGCGTTCCGCCTTGCCCAGAATGCCGTAGTCCTCACCGCAGTAGTGGAGAATGGTGGCGGTGGAGCGAGCGATCTCCTGGAGCCGCTCGTCGTAGGACGTGGCGCTGTCCGGGAAGTAGAGGGTCGCGGGCTGGTCCGTGGAGCCGGCCACGCGGACCTGGATCTCCTCGGGCAGGGACTGGGTCCACTCCTGCCGCTTCTTCTCCATCTTGCCGTAGGGGTTGCCACGTTTCTCCAGGGCGCCCAGGGGCTTCTGCAGGGACTGGGGAACCTGGCCCTCTTCGACCATGGCCCGGCGCAGATCGACCATTTTGTCGATGTATTCGTTCATCACCGGGCACTCCTCCTCGCAGGCGCCGCAGGTGGTGCAGGACCAGATCGCGTCCTGCTCGAAGACGCGGTCCATGAGGGGTTCCCGCGGCTTAACCTCGCCGAGAACGGGAAAGCGGTCGAACATGTCGTCGCGGGCATTGGTGGAGATGAAGCGCGGGGAGAGGGGGCGTCCCACCGCGTTCGCCGGACAGTTGTCCGAGCACCTGCCGCAGTCCACGCAGGTGTAGAAGTCCAGCATGTGCTTCCAGGTGAAGTCCTCCACATAGCGCACGCCAAAGGCGTCCAGATTGTCCAGCTCCTCGTCGCTCACGCCCCACTGGACCGGCTTGATTCGGCCTCTATCCAGCTTGGAGAAGACCACGTTGAAAATGGAGCTGATCACGTGGAAATGCTTGCCGAAGGGCAGATAACACAGGAAGAAGAAGAATATGGCGTCGTGGAGGAAATAGGCCGTGGTGTGCATGGATTGCAGTGCCGCGATCGGGGCCTGCCCCAGAAGGACACTGAAGAACCAGGCCAGGCTGAGCGGGGCGATAAGCTCCGCGGCTGCGCCCTGCTGGGCCTGGGCCGCGACAGCGGTGGCCTCGAAAAGGCCCTCGAAGACCATGAGGCCTCCGATGAGGCCCAGGACAAAGATGGCCTCCCAGGTGTGCTCCTTGCCGTACTTGGCCGGCACCTTGTAGCGGTCCGGCTTGAAGAAGCCCCGTCGCACGCCGGCGATGATGCAGGCAATGAACACGGCGGTGGCTGCGTAGTCCTTGAGCACGCTGTACACGGTTCCGGCAGTCCCGTCCAGCCCGGGAAAGACGAAATCCGGGGAGAATCCGATGATGGCCAGGCTGGTGGAGCGAATGACCAGAATGATGAAGCCGATGAAGATGACAATGTGCAGGATGCCCGCGAGGCGGTAGCGGGGCTGCTTGTACTGGGCCAGCCAATACAGGAGCACGTTCTTGATCCGCGTGGGGAGGCGGTCGAAGCGGGGGTCGGAAGCGCCCTTGGCCAGCGGGATCAGTCGCCTGGCAATGATGTATCCGAAGGCTGCGATGCCGGCGACTGTGATGAGCAGGGCGAAGACAATTCCCGGAATGCCCAGGATGGAAACTTGCGCAGGGGGAATGAGTATGTGTTCCATGATCGCGATCCTTGTTCCGCATTTGGCATATACGGCCGCGGTGGCTGGCGCCCACCGCGGCCCGGCAGGAGACTATTTGCCGCCGAAGTGATCCTCTTCCATCTCCACGGCAGTCGCGTCGAGGTTGTTGATGAGGTCCATCTTGCCCAGGGTGATGGGCAATATAGAGTTCACGAAGTATTCCATGGTCTTGATCTGGCCCTCGTAGAAGGGGGCATCCTTCTTCTTGGCGCTCTCCAGCTTCTGGGCTGCGACCTTGGCGCGCCACAGGAGCATCCAGGCCATGGTCACGTCGCCGCTCACCTCCATAAAGGGATAGGCGTTGGCGAAGGCCTTCATGACCTCCTCGGAGGCGGCCTTGCCCCCGATGTTCATGGAAACCTCGCCCAGCTTGTTCAGAGCCTTTTCCACCTGCTCGGCGGAGTCGGCAACGCGGGAGACCTCCTTGGCCTGGGTAATGGTGTTCTGCACCTCGCCCATGAGATCCATGATGGCCTTGCCCTTCTTCATGCCCAGCTTGCGGCCGAGGAGATCCATGGCCTGGATCCCGTTGGTCCCCTCGTAGATGGGCGTGATGCGGCAGTCGCGCAGCAGCTGTTCCTGGGGATAGTCGCTGGTGTAGCCGAATCCCCCGTAGACCTGGATGCCCATGTCGCAGACGTCGACGGCCTTGTCCGTGCAGTAGGCCTTGCAGATGGGGATGAGCACCTCGATGATGTTCTGGTACTTTTCCCGTTCCTCCTCGCTCTCCGCAAGGTTCTTCATGTCCTCGCAGAGGTTGGCGTAGTAGATCAGGCTGCGCATGCCGTCCACGTAGACCTTCATGTTGAGCAGCATGCGCCGAATGTCGGGGTGCTGGATGATGGGCACGGCGGGGGCGCTCTTGTCCGCCATGTTCATCAGGTGCCTGCCCTGGACCCGTTCCCGGGCGTAGTTCACCGCGTTCATGTAGGAGGATGTGGCCAGGGCCAGACCCTGCATGCCCACGAGCAGGCGGGCCTGGTTCATCATAAGGAACATCTGGCGCATGCCCTTGTTTTCCTGCCCCAGAAGTATTCCCTTGCATTGTCCCTTTTCCCCGAGGTTCATGGTGCAGGTGGAGCTGCCGTGGATGCCCATCTTCTCCTCGACACCGGTGCAGAGGATGTCGTTGAACTCGCCCATGCTCCCGTCCTCGTTAACCCAGTATTTGGGCACGATAAAGAGGGAGATGCCGGAAGTGCCCGCGGGCGCGCCCTGGATGCGGGCCAGGACGGGATGAACGATGTTTTCCGTCATGTCCTGATCTCCACCGGTGATGTAAATCTTCTGCCCGGAGAGGCTGTAGGTGCCGTCCCCGTTGGGCTGGGCCTCGGTGGTAATGGCGCCCAGATCCGAGCCGGCCTGGGGCTCGGTGAGCAGCATGGTTCCGGCCCACTGGCCGGTGTAGATCTTCTCCAGGAACATGTTCTTATGCTTCTCGGTGCCGAACTCCTCGATGAGGTGGCCGGCGCCGACTGTCAGGCCCACGTAGAGGTTCAGGGCGGTGTTGGCGCCCAGGAGGTAGTCGCTTGCGCCCATGCCCACAGACTTGGGCATGCCCTGGCCGCCGTAATCGGGATTCTCCGTGGTCCCGACCCATTCGCCCTCGCAGTAGAGCTTGTACGCCCTGTGGAATTCCTCGGGCACCTTGACCTGGCCGTTTTCCAGGCTGATCCCTTTCTCATCCCCGATCTTGTTCGTGGGCAGGATCTCCTTCAGGGCCAGGTTGCGGGCCTCCTTGACGATCATTTCGATGGTCTTCTTGTTGAACTCTGCGAACTGCTCGTACTGGCTCAGTTGATCCACCGCGAACTGTTCGAACATGACAAAATCGATGTCCCGGCGGTCGGCGATTTGTTGTGCCATTGTGCCGCACTCCTTGCTTAGTGTTTATCAGGCCGTTGAAAATCTTCCAATTGCGGCGTTGCTTCAAAAAGTTCAAACTCTCA
>JAZKRN010000136.1:0-8068 GCA_036628655.1 Desulfohalobiaceae bacterium
GATCTCCGACCCACTGACTCACTGATACACCGACCTCCGTCACCCGGTATACGTCGGCAATTCATTATTTACTTCGATCCGTTTCAAGTCGATCCGCACGTCATAGCACAGCACGTTCACTCCAGCAGATGCGGCGCTGTCGAGCCATCGGGAGTATTCGGGATCGATGTCCCGGGCGGGCACGAAGCATTCGGCATCCGTGCGCTGGACCAGGAAGAGCACTGCAGCCCGGTACCCGGATTCGGCCAGGGTAATCAATTCCTGCAGATGCTTGGTTCCCCGTTTGCTGACAGCGTCCGGGAAGGAGGCCTCACCGTCGCGAACCAGGGTGCAGTTCTTGACCTCGAGAAAAAAGGAGGGACCGCCGTCGGAGGATTCCAGACGGAAGTCCAGGCGGGTTTTGGCGTTGAGCTTGACCTCCGGCCTGCTCCTGACATATTCTCCAAAGTTTCCTATTTTCCGCGTTTCGATCCCTTCGCGGACGATGGCGTTGGTCCGCGCGGTGTTGACTCCGACCAGGGATATGTTCGTCCGGGTGAGCTCCCAAGTGAAGCGGTGCTTGCGTCCGGGGTCATCATGTTCGGAGAGAAAGATGCGGGAGCCGGGCTGGGAGCAGCCGAGCATCCGCCCCGTGTTGGGGCAGTAGACGGTCTCACGGGTGCCGTTGTCGAGGTCGGCCTCTGCGACGAAACGGTTCCGACGACGAACAAGACGGGCCGAGGTGAGCGGAGGCAGCTTCATGGTGGGATCCAGAACACTTTTTGCGATCAGGGAATGCGTGCATGAACAAGACCATCCAGATCCTGGACAGGGATCAAATGAACAGCTCACTGGAGCGACTGGCCTACGAGGTGCTGGAGCAGCATCTGCGGCACTTCGATCTTGCCCTTGTGGGCATTCAGCGCAGGGGAGTTCATCTGGCGCGGAGGATTCAGGTTCATCTGCAGCACCGACTGGGCGAGGAGGTGCCGCTGGGCAAGCTGGACATCAATCTCTACCGGGACGACTGGACCCGGATCAAGAGCCAGCCCCGGATCAACAGCACGGATATCGGCTTTTCCGTGGACGGCCGCAACATCCTCCTCGTGGATGACGTGATCTTCACCGGCCGCACCACAAGGGCCGGGCTGGAAGCTGTCCTGGATTTCGGCAGACCGGAGCGGGTGGAGCTGTTGACGCTTATCGACCGGGGGCACCGCGAGTTGCCCATCCACCCGGACTACACCGGGAAGCGGGTCAATACGGCCCGCCGGGAGCAGGTGGACGTCATGGTCCGCGAGCTGGATGAGCGGGACGAGGTGCTTCTGACTGCCCAATCCGAGGATGAGGAGGCCTAGCAGGGCGCCCGATTACCCTTCAAAGGCGTGTTGCGCCGATAAGCCCAGAATCCGCCGCAGGATAACCACACCACGGTGAAACAGAAGGTTCACCGGGGTGATTTCGGTTATGCCTTTTATATGAAAATGTGTTTAACGTGCCGTATTATTGGTGATTGTCCGCGAGGCAACAGCGGGTGGAGCGCTGAAGCGCGGGGTTCATAATACACCACGGCCTTGTTGGTACACTTCGAGGTGAACTTGCGGCTGCTCCGGACAGAATACGCACCATGAAAACCTTGCCTCCAAGGACATGGTGCGGGAATGTCGATACGGTGTTCAGTATCCCGTCAGGTGAAACCCGGGATGACCCCCGCGCTTCAGCGTCCACCCGCAATTGCCTCGCATTTTCATGCTTGGTTGTGCCCGGGTCGACCCGGGAATGAAGGTTGTAACTATTCAGCACATTGCGGAACCGTAAGCCGACCACGTCGGCTTACAATGATCAGTGCAGAGGGGAATAGTTACATGCCTTTTTTCGCCTGGGCCTGGAAATCATGGAAGGCCCTGCCGGTTCGGAGGCCTTCCACCGGCTCCCGGGCGGGATCAGCTCAGTCCGCACTCCTTCATAACCCGCCTGAGCTCGGTGTCGTTCTCCTCGTTCATGGGGACCAGCGGTAGCCTGAGCTCCAGTTCCATGCGACCCATGTGGGCCAGGGCCGTTTTGACCGGGATGGGGTTGGTCTCCAGGAACATTCCCCGATACAGGGGTGTGAGCTGATAGTGGACATCGATGGCCCGGTCCACCTCCCGGGAGTGGAAGGCCCGGCACAGATCGGCCATGAGCTTGGGGGCCACATTGCTCACCACGGAGATCACGCCCTTTCCGCCCAGACCGAGCAGGGGCAGGGTGATGAAGTCCTCTCCGGCCAGAACGTTGAAATCTCGCCCGCAGGCCTCGATGATAAGGGAAATCTGATTGATGTTTCCGCTTGCTTCCTTGACCCCGATGACCTCTGGGATGTCCCGCTGCATGCGGGCAAGTGTCTCGGGAAGCAGATTGATACCGGTGCGGCCCGGAACGTTGTAGACCACCTGGGGCAGGGACACTTCCCTGGCGATGGCCCTGTAGTGGGCAAAAAGGCCCGCTTGGGTGGGCTTATTGTAGTACGGGGTAATGAGCAGGGCCGCGTCCGCGCCGGCTTCCTTGGCGTAGGCGGTGAGCTCAACGGCCTCGCGGGTGCTGTTGGAGCCTGCGCCCGCCAGAACGGGAACCCTCCCCTTCGTCTGGTCGATGCATATCCGGATAACGTCCTTGTGCTCCTGGTGGGACAACGTCGCGGATTCGCCGGTGGTGCCGCAGGGAAGCAGTCCGTCCACTCCCTGTTCGATCTGCCACTCGATGTGCTCGCGAAAGCGCTCCTCGTCCAGCTTGTCGCCTTGAAAAGGGGTCGCAAGGGCGGTGATAGCTCCCTTAAGTTCCATGTTTGCCTCCTTCCATTCCCGATTGAGCTGATTTCTGAACCGCAATCGAGCCTTTCTTCGGGGTCGATTGAGGGTGTTTGCGGAAAGGCCTTGCTGTTTGAATTCCGCGAAAGCCCGTGGAGGGTTCCGGCAAGCGCGTTGCGGAATAGCGGACGAGCACGTCCCCGAAGGCTCTTTCGCTTTCCATGGCTCGATTGCTGCCCGGCCTCTCTCGCGTCAGAAGGGACCCAGGGCTCAGAGCCCCACTGCGGGGCAATTCAGCTCCGCCTGATACACGAATGTCGCCGCTGCCTGCAGAAAGGCGTCTTCGCCTCGCAGGGAGACGGAGAGCCTCTCCCCTCCGGAGGTGATGATATCGACGTTATCCCCGATGTATTCGAGCTCCCGCGCGATATAGGCGGCGGCGACCGCTCCGGTCCCGCAGGCGTAGGTCTCGTCCTCCACGCCGCGTTCGTAGGTGCGCAGATAAAGGCCTTCCTCTGTGGACTGGACGATATTGACGTTGCAACCCTGCGGCGCGAAGCGCAGGTGGTAGCGGAGCCAGGGCCCCAATTGGCCCAGATTCTCGTGATCCGCCTCGTCGGAAAAGAGCACGGCATGAGGGACCCCTGTGTTCACACAGTGGACGTCCCGGTCCCAGCCGGAATCCTGAAGCCGGATATTCAGCTCCAGCTCCTGGGGCCGGGTGAGCTGTACGGCCACCTCTGCGCTGTCGGCCTGGACCTCCGCCCGGACCGGCCCCGCGTCGGTCCCCAAAACATGGGAAGCCGGAGCGAATCCGGATTCAAAGGCCAGACGCGCTGCACAGCGCGAGCCATTGCCGCACATTTCGGCCCGCGATCCGTCGGCGTTGTAGAAGTGCCACCTGTAGTCCACTTGCGGATCATCCGGAGCCGACTCCAGGATGATGAGCCCGTCTGCCCCGACGCCGAAGGCGCGCTTGCAGATCGCCCGAGCCCACTCGGGCATGGCGGAGCGGGAGAGGTTGACGTCCTCATCAAAGAGCAGGACGAAGTCGTTGCCGCTGCCCTGCATCTTGACGCAGTAAACTGAGGGGGTGAAGTGCAGTCGTTGGTGCATTAGCGAATGATCTCTTTGATGTTGGGTTCCCGGGGGATATCATCATTCAGCATGAGGAGCTGGGTATCCAGGGCGTTATTGGGATCAACGGAGCCGATGCCCTGCGCGCTCAGAGAGGGAATGCTGACGCTGTGTACGGCTTTCCCCTCGATGTAGGGCCTGATCCAGAGCGTTTCCCCGGAGCCCGGATACTTTGCCTTGAAGGACGGCCCGGATCCGCTCCCCAGAAGGATATCCACAGCCTCGGGCCTCTTCCGGAGGAATTTTTGCTCCTGGTTGGCGCCCCACGGGCTCATGCCGATGAGCAGAGAGACATCGGACCCAATTGTCCGGGCAAGCTCGGAGATGCGGGAATAATCTCCCGGATTTTGCGGCCGTGGAGGGAAAACCAGAACGCCTATTCGCGAATCCCCGACCTGGAACACCTTGGAGTGGAGCTTGTTGTCCAGGCTCATCCACCCCTGGGGCGGCGCAACACCCTTTTCCCGCATGGTGTGGGTCACTTGGGCGGCTTGTACTCCGAGATCGTAGTCCAGGGCCTGAAAGGTCCGGCGAAGCGTTTCGAATTCCTCCCTGGAGGCGGAGGGTTGTCCCGGACGGGTCATTTCAAAGTACCCGGCCAGTTTCAGGATGTACTTCCCGCTATTGCTTTGCTTGGAGAAAACAGTTGCCCGCCGGGCCAGACCGCCCAGACTGTTTGCGCCTCAGACAGGGCAGGGCTCTTTCTTGCCGAAGGTGTTCGCGGTGTAGAGGATGGTCACCACCGGCTCCTTCTCCGAGGAGCCCGCAGCTTGATCCGGAGGAAAGGGAGCGAGCAGGACGAGGAATAGGAGTGGGAGCCAGAGGTGTCGCATCATTCGTTCAAGAATTCCTTGAGATCCTTCCCCACTCTGAAAAAGGGAAGGCGTTTGGGCTGGACCTGGACAATCTCGCCGGTGCTGGGATTACGTCCTTGATAGCCTTCGTAGTGCTTCATCTTGAAGCTGCCGAATCCGCGTAACTCCACGCGCTGGTCCTGGAGAAGGGTGTCCTTGATCCCCTCGAAGAAAGTGTTCACGATTGTGGAGGCCTCATCCAGAGAGATGGAGCGCCTTTCAGCCAAGGTGCGAATAAGTTGGCTCTTGTTCATGGTTCGCCCTCTTGGGTTTCAACGCTTGAAAAAGGGAGTCCGTGCCGATCAGCCGCTTTGTGCTCAGCCATCCCGAGCGTCACCGATCGCTGCCTCGATAAGGTTCATGAGCTCGTTCGTGCTGAGTCGGCTGAGTACACTCACGATATGATTCTATTTTTCCCAAAATTGGCCGCAAGGTCAAGGTAAAACCTCTGAAAATCCTGTCTATTTTTTTTCTGCGGCAAAGGAACGTCCCTTTTTCGAGGGGCCGGGAGATCAGTGCGTTTTCCTGCTGTGCTGATGCAGCAGGTGGTTGTGCAGAAATACGTCCAGCTCTCCGTCCAGCACGCGATCCACATTGGTGCTTTCGGTATTGTTCCGATGATCCTTGATCAGCCGGTGCGGCTGCAGGGTATAGGTCCGTATCTGGCTCCCCCAGGAGATGGCGCTCTTCTCGTTGTATTTCTGCTGCTTCTCGTCCTCGATTTTCTCCAGCTCTATCTCGTAAAGCCTGGATCGCAGGATCTTGAGGGCACCTTCCCGGTTGCGGATCTGGGATTTTTCGTTCTGGCACTGGACCACGATGCCGGTGGGGAGATGGGTGATGCGAATGGCTGAGCTCGTGGTGTTCACGGACTGTCCACCGGGTCCGCTGGAGCCGAAGACGTCGATGCGCAGGTCCTCGTCGTTGATCTCGATCTGGATTTCCTGGTTGACCTCGGGGTAGACGTCCACGGAGGCAAAGGCTGTATGCCGTCTTCCGGAGGTGTCGAAGGGCGAAATGCGGATGAGCCTGTGGATGCCGCTTTCCCCCTTGAGCAGCCCGTAGGCGTAGTCTCCCTCGATGTTGAGGGTTGCGCTCTTGATTCCGGCCTCGTCTCCGGGGAGATAGTCCATGAGCCGAACCCGGTGTCCCGAGTCCTCGGCCCACCGGGTATACATGCGCAAGAGCATTCCCGCCCAGTCCTGGGCGTCGGTGCCTCCGGCACCGGGATGGACCTCCAGAAAGGCGTTGTTCTTGTCCTGTTCCTCGGAGAGAAGCGTCTTGAGCCGAACGGTGTTGAGGCGGCTTTGGAGGGTACGGAGCTCTTCCTCGACCGCCTCGAGGGCCTCCTCGGAGTTTTCCTCTTCAGCCAGCTGGAGCCAGGCCTCCAGACTGCTCTTGCTTTCCTGAAGTGCGTCCAGCTCCCTGAGCCATTCGTCCAGTCGACCCTTCTCCTGCAAACAGGGGGTCAGCTCCTCGGGATTGTCCCAGGCCCGGGGTTGGCTCAGCGTATCCTCTATTTCCTTGAGTCTATTCCTCGATGCCTCGAGGTCAAAGACGCCTCCAGAGCAGATGATACTGGTCCAAGGTCTCCTGGGCCTTGCGCTTCAGGTCGGACAATTGTGGCAGTTTTTGGCTCATACTTTCTTGATCTTGTATCGGATTTTTTCTTTACTGAGCAGAGCGGCCAGGATCGCCGCCAGGGCCAGGCCGCAGTAAATCCATCGCAACACCCCGTAGTTCGCGCTGAAAAAGGTCCTTTGCGCGAGCGGTCGTATTGTGTGGACACGGGTCGAGGCCTCGTACAGGGAGCTGCGTTTGGCAGGCCTGCCCTTGGGATCGATAAAGCCCGAGATGCCGGTGTTTGTGGAGCGTACGAGAGGACGGCCTTGTTCCACGGCCCGGAGAACAGCCTGATTCCAGTGCTGGTGCGGGCCAGAGCTCTTGCCGAACCAGGCGTCGTTGCTGATATTGACCAGAAGGTTGGCCCCTTGGGCGACACGTTCCTGGACCACGTGGGGAAAGATAATCTCATAACATATGAGAGGGCCCAGGGCAAAATCGCCCTGGTGTAAGGGCCCGACATGTTGCCCCGGAGAGAAGTCGCCTATTCCGGGTACCAGCTTGTCCACATAGGGAATCCAGGAGCCGAGCGGGACGTATTCCCCGAAGGGGACCAAATGGGTCTTGCCGTAGGAGGCGCTGATTCGGCCCTGCTCGTCCAAAAGATAGGCCCGGTTGTAAAGGTTTGATGTGTCCCCGGTCCGCTTGTATCCGGGTGCCCCGGTGAGCAGGGCGGTTTCTTGTTCCCGGCAGAAGGCGGAGATTCGCTGGCGCAGGGCCGATTCATCCTGCATGTGGAATGGGACCGCCGTTTCCGGCCAGATAAGGAGATCGACATCCTCCTTGCGCAAAGCCTTCCGGCTCAGCCGTAAATACTTCTCCACGGTCTGCTCCTGGTATTCCCGATCCCATTTGCGGGTCTGTTCGATATTGCCCTGAACCACTGCGATCCTGGCACCAAGGTCCTCCGCTTCCGGTGGTGGGGCCTGGAGCAAACCGAAACCGCTCCACAGGACTCCTCCGGCCACAAGAAGGGCGGGAATGAAAGCGATCCTCGTGCTTTCGGTGTACAGCAGCCAGACCGAGATTGCGACCAGTACGCCCGAGAGGCCGAAGGCGCCGATATAGGCGGTGCTCTGAATGGCCATGGGCCAGGGGCTGAAGGCCTGGGACAGGGTGAGCCAGGGAAATCCGGTGAGAAGATGGGCCCGGACATATTCCAGAGGGATCCATATAATTCCGGCGAACGGGGCGAGAAAGATCCAGGAAAGCCTGTATCCGGCCCAGTGCACCGCCAGGGTGAAAGTCCCTGTGTAGAGCCCGAAATAGACGCCCACAAGCAGGGGGCAGGTTGCCGCGAGAAGCCAGGGCAGGGGCCCGAAGTTGTGCACGGGAATAGCTATCCAGTAGAGGCAGGCGGAAGAGGCGAGCATTCCGGCGAGCCAGCCGCGAAAGAAGGCATCCTTGCGGCCTTTTGCCCCCAGGCCGAGTGAGGCCAGGGCCGCTGGAAATACCAGAATCAGCACAGGGAGCTGATACACCGGGTTGGCGAAGCCCAACCAAGCTCCGAGAATGCAGAGGAGGTATTTCATGGCAACTCGCAGAAGACAGAGGTGATCGAGCGCGCGATTGACTCAGGGAGTAGGGGTTGGGGAAGCCATCATGCGAAATATGCTTGGCAGGGCGCCCCCAACCTTCCAATTGCTGCGTTGTCCGGCACCTATTTGAGGTGACAAAAGGGCGTCTGAT
>JAZKRN010000137.1:0-8035 GCA_036628655.1 Desulfohalobiaceae bacterium
GTTCCCCGTTCTGCGTTCCCCGTTCCGGGTTCAGCGTTGGCAGGTCAGTGAGTCGGTGAATCGGTAAGTCAGGGAGTCACGTCAGAGTTCGGAGGTCGGAGATCGGTGCTAGACGCCCTGCTCCAGAGTTCTTCTCGGGAAAGTCACCACCAGGTGTGGGGTATGCGCCTTCCCGTATCTCTCCGGCAAAGGCTATACAAATACTCGAGGTTCTGGCATTATGACCCGGGAAGGGAACAGGCGCGATGAACCCGCACACCAGTGCCATTCGCACTTTGGGACTCGCCCTGTTCCCTTCTTTTTGTTTCTGCCGTCTCAAGATAGGGCCTTGCTATAAAATCCTTGATAACTGCGATGTGTATACTTACAGCTCTTTGATGAGCCAGAAACAGGACTGAAGTCGAAGGACAGAGACCGGAGCCGAATAACCAATAAGCGTTCACGGGGTTTCTTCGAGCGCTGGTCGTTCAAGAAAATGAACCGCCCGTTCGCTAGCGCTCACTCGACTTGGGGGACAAGAGGGACGTGCGGCAAGCGAAGCTTGCCTGCGCCTTTTCCCCGCGGCAACGGTCCGCCCTGGGCACTTGGCTCTGGGTACTCGGCTCTGGGCTCTGGGAACCCAGCAGTCAGCACCGAGCGCCGAGCGCCCAGAACCCAGCGCCGAGCAATGAAGCGACCGGAGGGAGCGGGCGGTTAACACTCCGTAATCCGTAAATTCGCAGCTTCAAATAAATCCAGCCTCGAGAAAACATTGGCAAACCGGTGCACTTTCATATTGCAATTGACCAATAACGGATAACAACTCCCAACAACCACGGTTGAGGACGAAAAAGACCGGGCTCGGCTGAGGGGCGGGCAATACGCGGAAACGAAAACCGCAGGCGCCCCGAGAGGAGCCCTTGAACGACGTCAGACCCTTATGCCCATAGTCAACGATCCCACTGAAATCGGAAACGACCTGGACCGAGGCACCAGCCTGACCATCGGCAACTTCGACGGTGTCCACCAGGGCCACAACCGCCTCATCCGCATGGTGAAGGACCGGGCCGCGCAATACGGCCTGACCAGCCTCGCGGTCACCTTCGACCCGCACCCCCTGCGGGTCATCCGGGGCACATCTCCGCCCTTCATCACCACTACCCCGCAGAAGCTCAAGCTTTTGAAGGCCCAGGGCCTGGACTACGTTTTGTGCCTCACCTTCACATCCGAAATGTCCCAGCTCTCCCCGGAGGAGTTCGTGGAGCGCTACCTGGTGCGCGGTCTGAACTGCAAGCACCTGGTCATCGGATACGACTACACCTTCGGAAAGGGCGGCAAGGGCAACTACCAGACCCTGCGGGACCTGGGCGATAAATACGGCTTCGCCACCGAGCGCGTCGAGGCGCTCACCGTCAACGGGGAGGTGGTCAGCTCCACCAGGATCCGTGACCTGATCCAGCAGGGCCGGGTGAACGAGGCCAAGCCGCTCCTGGGCCGCCACTTCCAGGTGGAGGGCACTGTGATCGAGGGCAGCCGCCGCGGGGGGCCGATCCTCAACGTCCCCACCGCCAACCTGGAGATCACCGACGAGCTGGTCCCCAAGCCCGGAGTCTACGCCGTCCTGGCGGAGCACGACGGCAGCACCTACCCCGGGGTGGCCAACGTGGGGCACAACCCCACCTTCAATCAACAGGCCCTGTCCGTGGAGGTGCACCTCTTCGACTTCTCCGGCGACCTCTACGGAGAGCACCTCGGAGTGGCCTTTGTCAGCCGCCTCCGGGGCGAGGTACGCTTTTCCGGGGTGGAGGAGCTCAAGGAGCAGATCCACAGGGACATCGCGGAGGGCAAACGCCTGCTGCAAGGGAAAGGTCCCGACGACGAGCAAAAAGGGGGCTCTTATGCCGCTGAATGACGCCATGTTCCACGTCTTCCGCAACACGCCCTTCGGCCGCGAAACATTTTTGCAGAGCCTGGACTTCTGCCACAAGCTCGACCTGAAGCTCCACGTATACATCCCCAAGAGCCGCAAGTTCCTCCTCTACCTGGGCAACCGGGCCCTGCAGATCGAGCTGACCAGCGCCTATCTCCGCAGCCCCTCCACGGCCGAGGATCACGTATACGAGCTCATCAAGGACGACCCTGACAGGGTGCGCTTCTACTCCCCCGCGGACTACAGCGCGTCCAATCTTCCGGATATCGACGGCAATTTTCAGTTCATGACCTGCCCGCGCAACATCAGCGATCTCTCCACCAAGATCAGCCTGGGCCACATCGGCTCCAAGGTGCGTCAGATCCTGTTCAACGCGACATTCCCCGTGCTTGTGCCCAATCCGGTATTCAAGCCCTGGCACAGCATCACCGTCATGTACGGCGGCTCCATCAACGGCGTCAAGTGCCTCCAGCTCGGGCTGAACATGGCCCGGCTCACCGGCTTGCCGCTGTACATGTTCACCCAGGCCCAGGGCAAGAGCCAGCAACAGTACAGAGACATCCTGGAACAGAGGGGCGTTCTGCGGGAGGTCGAGGAGGAGCTCCGGGAATGGCATTTCTTCCAAAAGGGCCCTCTGGAGGACAATCTCTACAGCGTTCCGCACGAATCCCTGGTCATAGCGGGAACTTACGGCCAAAAGGATCTCAAGGGATTCTTCTTCGGCAGCACCATGGAAAAGCTGCAGAGCATCCTGCCCAACAACCTGCTTCTGCTGAGCCATCATTTCCGGAAACATCCCTGGTTCAATCCCTATAGAACGCGGATGGTGACATGAGAGGCCCCTTTCGCCCCCTGGAGAGGTTGTGGAGCAGCTTTACCAGGATCTATCAGGGCACGAATCTGTTCCGTCTGCTCCTGATGAGCGTGGTCGTGGGGATGCTGGCCGGGCTGGCCGCGAGCCTCTTCTTCGTCGGGGTGGAGGGAGTCCGGCACCTGATTCTTTCCCAGGCGATCGGCCTTTCGCTCCCCGCTCCCAGCGGAGAGGAGCTCTTCACCACCCACGGCGACACCCTGCGCCTCTGGGCCCTGCCCACGGCAACCACCCTTGTCGGGCTTCTTACCGGATGGCTCGTGCTCAAGCTCATTCCCGACGCCCAGCAGGACCGGGTCACCGACGGAACGGACGCAATGACCCGCTCCTTCCATTTGGGAAACGGCCGCATCAAGCCCCTGGTGCCCCTTGTCAAGGGATGCACGGCCATCCTCACCATCGCCAGCGGCGGCAGCGCGGGCCGAGAGGGCCCCATCACCCAGGTCGGGGCCGGGCTCGGCTCCTGGGTGGCCAGGGTCTTCGGGCTCTCCTCCAAGGAGCGGCGGCTCCTGCTCCTGGCCGGGGCCGGAGGCGGCCTGGGCGCCATTTTCCGCGCCCCCCTGGGCGGCGCCATCACCAGCGTGGAGATCATCTACACCGAGGACTTCGAGAGCGAAGCCCTGCTTCCGGCGATTGTCTCCTCGGTCATCGCCTACACCGTGTTCACAGCGATCTACGGCAACCAGGCCATGTTCGAGATCCCGCACTTCGTCTTCCATCCCTGGGAGCTCGGGTTCTACATCCTTCTGGCCCTGTTCTGCGCCCTGACCGGCTGGATTTACGTCAAGACCTTTCGCTTCATCAAGTATTCCTTCTTCCAGCGGATCAAGGAAAAGGTGGGTCTCATCCTGACCACGGGCCTGGGCGGGCTCCTCGTGGGCTGCATGGGCCTCGTCTTTCCCCATGTGCTGAGCGGCGGCTACGGCTGGGTGGAGATGGCCATCCTGGGCGAGCTCTCCATCCTGACCATGCTTTTGCTCCTCATCGGCAAGACTGTGGCCACCTCCGTCACCATCGGCTCGGAGATGAGCGGGGGGATGTTCGCCCCGGCCCTGTTCGTGGGCGGCATGAGCGGCGGAATCGTGGGCAAGGTCTGCGCGAGCTACTTCCCGAACATGGTGAGCCAGCCCGGAGGCTACGTCCTGGTGGGTATGGCCGCTTTCTTCGCCGGCGTGGGCAGCGCGCCGGTGGGCCCCTTCATCCTGGTCTGCGAGCTGACCCAGGACTACGGCCTTCTGGCGCCCCTGATGCTCGCCTCGGCAGTCTGCATCTTCCTCACCCAGAAGGTCTCCCTGTATCAGAACCAGATGGAGAACAAATTCGAGTCCCCGGCCCACGCCGGAGAGCTCTTCGCGGACATCCTGCAGAACCACAAGGTGCAGGAGCTGCGGGACCAGCTCCATGAGCCCAGCGTGCTCAGCGAGAACACCCCTTTCACCGAGCTGAAGAAGATCTTCAGCGCCACGGAGCAGCACTACTTCCCGGTTGTGGACGAGGAAGACAGGCTCACGGGGATATTCTCCAGCAACGACTTCCGCAGCGTGCTCTTCTCCGAACATGTGGAGGACCTGGTCCTGGTCAAGGACATCGCCACCTCGGACATCATCACCACGACGCCGGAAGAGGACCTCTCCACGGCCCTGACCAAGTTCACCATCAGAAACATCGACGCCCTTCCCGTGGTCGAGGACCAGAATCCGGACAATATAATCGGCATGCTGCGGCGGCGGGAAGTCATCGCCTTCTACAACCAGCAGATGGAAAAGCTGGGCGCTGGCGCGTCTGCCTGAGCCCGACAGGGCATCGCCCGGCACGGGACATCCTGCTCGCGCGCGGCCCTTTTGCACGAAAAAAAGAGCACCCCGACCCAGGATAGGCCGCAATGGCTGCAAAAGGCATCTTTTCATTCCTCGAACAGCTCTCCAGGCCGGCCCCCAGCGCCAGATGGCTGATCTATTTCCTTATCATCGGCATCATCGCCGGAGCCGGGGCAATCCTCTTCCAGGTGCTCTGCGAGGTGGGCATGCGCTTTCTGCTGGATCAGCTCGCGGGGTACAGGCCGGATACACCGGGAGGGGAGACTCCCTTTCTCCCCCACTCCGAAACCGTGTTCAACCGCTGGATCCTTCTCTTCCTCCCCGCCCTGGGCGGCCTGGTCAGCGGGTGGATCGTGTACACCTACGCCCCGGAGGCGGAAGGGCACGGCACGGACGCCGCGATCGACGCGTACCACAACAAGGGCGGAGTGATCCGGCCCATGGTCCCCCTGGTCAAGACCATCGCCTCGACCATAACCCTGACCTCCGGAGGCTCCGGGGGCAGGGAAGGGCCCATCGCCCAGATCGGGGCGGGATTCGGCTCCTTTCTGGCCGCTCGCCTCGGCTTCTCCGCCAGGGAACGCCGCATCATGCTCGCAGCCGGAGTGGCAGCAGGCGTGGGGAGCATTTTCCGGGCCCCCCTGGCCGGGGCCCTTTTCGCCGCGGAAGTGCTCTACCAAGACCCCGAGTTCGAGGCCGAGGTCATCGTCCCGGCGGGAATCTCCTCCGTGGTTGCCTACTGCCTCTTCTGCCTGGTCTTCGGCTGGGGCACGCTCTTCAACTCTCCGGACTTCACCTTCAACAACCCCCTGGAGCTCGGGCCCTACATCACCCTGGCTCTGATCCTTGCCGGAGTCAGCTTCTTCTACGTAGCCTCCTTCTACGGGATCCGGAACCTGTTCCAGAAAATCCCCATCCCGCTTCACTTGAAGCCCGCCCTGGGCGGCCTGCTCACGGGCATGATCGGCTTTTTCCTGCCGCAGACCCTGGCCTTCGGATACGGGATCCTGCAGAAGGCCCTGTTCGGCGAGCTGGGGATGTTCATCCTGCTCTTCATCGCCTTCGGCAAGATCCTCACCACCTCCTTCACCATCAGCTCCGGGGGTAGCGGCGGCGTCTTCGGCCCCTCGGTGGTCATCGGGGGCTGTCTGGGAGGGGCAGTGGGCCAGGCCTTCCAGGCCTTCGCCCCCGCCATAGCCGCTGATCCCGCGGCCATGGCTGTCGTGGGCATGGCCGGGTTCTTCACCGCGGTCTCCAACGCCCCCATCTCCACCATCATCTTCGTCAGCGAGATGACCAACTCCTATCAGCTCCTTCTGCCCAGCCTGCTGGTCTGCCTGCTGTGCTACCAGTTCGGGAGGCGATGGAGCATCTACGAGGAGCAGGAGCGAAACAAGATGGCCTCCAAGGCCCATGCCGGGGACTTTTTCGTGGACATCCTGCAGGCCTATCGGGTGTCGGATCTCAAGGAGCAGATCCAGTCCGTGTTCTCGGTTCCGGAGACCATGTCCTTCGCCGAGTTCAAGGACTTCTACACCCAGACCAATCAGGAATACTTCCCCGTGGTCACCGAGAACGGGGATCTTAGCTCCATTTTTTCCATCTCCGACTTCCGGGCCATTCTCTTTTCCCCGGATGTCGAGGATCTCGTGGTCATGAAGGACATCGGGACCACGGACCTCATCACCACCACCCTGTCCGAGGACCTGGACACGGTCATGGGCAAGTTCACCATGAAGAACCTGGAGAGCCTGCCCGTGGTCCGGGAGGACGATCCCAGAAAGCTGGAGGGCATGCTCCGGCGCAAGGAAGTAATCGCCTTCTACAACCAGAGAATTTCCGAGATTGGACGGACGCGGTAACCAGGTATCGGTTATCGGTGAACGATTATCCGTTATTGGCGGTCGGTGTGGCACAGGGTGAAGGGAGGCAGCTCTCCCCGATGCGCAATCTTCCCGTCCAGCCCAGAACGCAGAACGCGGAACACTTACCCTCGAGCCTACCAGACTGTTGAAAAATTCTTTTTAGGCAGGCCGCCCCCAAAATTTCAAGTGCAAGGCGCGAAAAAAGCTCAAGCTTGAACAGTAGACCCCCTCCGTGAAAGCTTGAGTTTTTTGAAGCAACGCAGCAATTGGAAGATTTGGGGGCGGCCTGCTACACCTTCTCCGCGAAGAGACAGCGCCCGTTCTTCACCGTCAGGAGCCCCAGGGGCAGATCGCGCCAGTACAGGGGAAGATAGCGCCCCCTGGTGCCGACGGAAAAGCTCTGTCCCGCGATCAGATGCCGCAGCGTCTCCACATCCTCCACATTCATTCCCTCGATATGCTCCGCCGGTGGCAGGACGGAACGAAGCCTGGCCGTGAGCCGCACGCCCTTCTTGTGCTCGGTGCCGATGTATCTTCCCCTCCATTTCAAGCCGGATGGCAGCGCCTCTGCCACCCGGAGGGGAGCGAAGAACACGCCCTTTTCCGTGCGATCGACCCATCCCGGAGGCAGCTTCTCGGGATAGAGCCCCAGATCGGTGAACCATTTCCCTGTGTCCTCCAGGGCAGACTCGGAGATATTGCCCCCCTTGGCCCTGTGAACGGCTTCATCCCTGAATCCTCCGGGCTTGCGCAGCCGGGCCAGGAAAAAGGACTGCCCTCCGTGCTCAGCCCCGTGGACCCGCAGGCATCCTGAACCATTCGCCTCATTCGCGAATCCCTCTATTTCGGACAGAGGCTCCACCTCTGCGCCCAGCTCGCGGGCGGCCCATTCCGTCTGTTCCTCGTTCTCCCGCAGGTGGGTGGTGCAGGTGGAGTACACGATCCTCCCCCCGGGTGCCAGCAGCTCAAAGGCCCGCGCGAGCAGGCCGCGCTGCAGCTCGATCAGGGGCTTTGTCTTCTCCGGGGTCCACAGCGTGGTCACCTTGGGGTTCTTGTCCGCTGTGCCCCATCCGCTGCAGGGCGCGTCGACCAGAATGGCGGAAAAGGGGCCCGCATCCGGGTAGCGCTCCCCGGGATAGCAGGTTGTGGCCGTATTGAAGCACTCCTGGAGATGGAAATTGCTGCGCAGCACAGACAGGCGCTTGGGAACGGGCTCGTTGGCCACAACCGCTCCATCTGCGCCGACCATATGGCTCAGCATCCCGCTCTTGCCCCCTGGAGCGGCGCACAGATCCAGAACGGTCTCTCCCGGCTGCGGGGCCAGAACCAGGGGCGGGAGCATGGAGCTGAGATCCTGGATATAGACCAGGCCGAAGAATGCGGCCACGGAGCTGCCCAGCGCCCTGGGGCCGTCGTCGGCCACCCGGGCCCGATCGTGGAAGGGCGGGGCACTCAGGCTATACCCCTCCTCCCGGAGCATCCGATCCACCTGGTGGATCTCCTCTTTGCCGCAGGCCAGTCGAAAGCCTCGTCCCTTCATAGTCCTCTTTTTTTCGTTCCCCGTTCTGCGTTC
>JAZKRN010000138.1:0-8024 GCA_036628655.1 Desulfohalobiaceae bacterium
GCCAGTTTACTCCTCCTCCGGCTTGAGATGCTCCGGCACTTCCACCATGCCGATCAGAAGCGGCTTGAGAAAGGACCAGCGGATCCCGATGTCGTATTCCTCGTTGAGGTCCCGGATGGCGTCCCAGCAGTTGTGGCAGGGAGCGACCACCAGGCTGGCCCCTGTCTTCTGGATCTGGTCCATCTTGTTCCGCAGGCCGACATTGCGCTCTTTGCGGTAGCGCCCGATTCCGTTCAGGCCACCGCCACCGCCGCAACAGAAGTTGTGTTCCTTCTTGGGAGCCATCTCCCGGAAGTCCTCCGCGATATAGCTCATGATCTCCCGGGTGATCTGGCCCAGCCCGTGGTTGCGGACGTAGTTGCAGGCGTCCTGGATGGTTACCGGCTCCTTGATCTTCTTGTCCGGGTCGATCTTGAGCTTGCCCGAGCGCAGGGCCTCGGCCACCCACTCCACGTAGTGCTGGCTGCGAACCGGCGGCTCGCCGTCCTTGCGGCCCGCCCAGTAGGGGCCTTCCACCATGGTGGCCCTGTGGGCGTGTCCGCATTCCGTGCCCACCATTCTCTTGGGCTTCAAGCGCTCCATGGCGTCGTACACCGTCTTGACCTGCATGGCTGCGCCTTCAAAGTCTCCCGCGAACATGCTCAGGGAAGTCAACTCCCAGCCCTGGCTGGGCACGGTCCAGTCCTCGCCAGCGATGTGGAACAAAATGGCCGCGTCCGCGATATCCTCGGGATAGTGCTTCACCTCGCGGGCATTGATGGTGTACATAATGTCCGCGTTTTCCTTGTCCACCGGGATCTCCAGCTGGGGCCACTCGTCCTCGGATTCCTCGCACATCCAGTCACAGGTCTCGGTGAAATCCTCGTTGGTCACGTCCATCTGGGCCTGATACACGCGGTGCATGCCCGAGCCCACCTTCATCTCCCAGGGGATGAAGCCCTGGGAAAAGAGGATACCGCGCAGATAGCTGAACATGACCCCCATGTCGATCCCGTAGGGACAGTACTGGCCGCAACGGTTGCAGCAGGTGCACTTGCCCCAGGCTGTGTCCATACAGTAGCGCATGAACTCGTTGCTGACATTGCCCTTGCGCTTGACCAGCTCGCCCAGGGTGGACTGGATCTTGTACGCCGGAACCTGCTTGGGATCGCGGTTGTTGGTCAGATAGAAAAAGCAGCTTTCCGCGCACAGGCCGCAGTGGGCGCACATTTCCAGCCAGGCGCGCATCTTGGAGTTGAAGGTCTGCTTAAGTTTGTCATTCAGCTTTTTGCGGTCCACCTCCAGATGATTCATCTCTTCGTAATACTGCGCACCCCCTTTGTCCGAAAGCAGGGTGTCCAGCTGTTCCTTGGTATTCACCGGCTCTTGATTGCACAAATTTCCTTCCGGCATAGTCTCTCACTCCGGGAGCTGCTTGCCGAGCCCCAATCAGGGGCTTATGGAGTCAGCTCGGACTTGGTCTTTCCATTGATGAACATTTACTCGGCACCCCCCTTCAGCGAAGTGGAATGCTTCTCTTATCATAACCATTTTTGAACGGGTCGTCGAGACTTTGATCCCAGAAGCGGGTTCTTGGCCTTTTACCAGGCGATGCCGCGCCCCCTTCTTCCGCCTCGCTTGATGCCGTAGTCCATCCCCAGTTGCATACGGGTCAGGAAGAATCCCACCACATGGTAGAGCTTGGTGAAGGGAATGGCGACGAGCAGGAGCTCGCCGGTGAGAATATGGGCAATAAGCCAGAATCCGGGATCACCGATCCGCTGCACCAGGAAGAATCCCGTAAGGAAGGGCAGGACGGTGATCAGAAGCAGCAGATAGTCGTACCATGTGGTCAGGATCCTGACCTCAGGCAGAGCGACGCGTCGCAAGACCAGGCACACCGCACCCACGAGTACCGCAATGGTGAGCCCGTCAGCGACAGGCCCCGGGAGTGTGGGCCAGGATATACCCAGACGCTGCTCGAGGAGCTCCACATGGCCAGTGAGGAAAATCGGGGTGATCACCACGCCGATATGGAAGCCGAAGATGACAATGGTAAAGATGAATCTGCGACGCCAGTTCCTCGAGCCGAAGGGCAACAGCCAGTGGATGATGGAACGCAGGGCGCCCTTAACGCCGGCACCTAAATGCTCGGTGTAGGCCACGCGATCGATTCGCCAGTCCAATCCCTTGATGTACCAGATAATCCGGCCCAGAAGGCCGAGGAAAAAGACGGCGAAGGCGAACCAGAGCAGAGGTCCTGAGATGAAGGAATACATCGTCGTTGCTCCAGAATGGGGGTCTTTTCGTGTCCTTGTTCAGCTCTTCGGGGGGATATCAGTCCTCATCCCGCTCAATGAGGAAAAGCCAGAAAAAGAGCAGGAAAACGAGCACCAGGCCCATGGTGATATAGGCCGTGGTTTCCGAATGCAGCAAAAAGTCGTACAGGGTGTGGAAATTGTCCTGCATACATGACTCCTCTTAGCAGGGCGCCTCCAATCTTCCAATTGCTGCGCTGCTTCAAAAAATTCAAACTCTACCGTAGGCTATCTACCCTACGACCTTGCCCGGCACTCACTTTTTTTATGTTTGCTCGTAATATATTGAACTTCGGGGGAAAAGTGAGTGCCGGGTCGCGCCTTGACCCTTGGAATTTTTGAACGCCTTGCTTGATAAGGACTTTTTCAACAGGCTGTTAGTGCCGTATTGGATCTCCCCTTAGTGGGTGTCCGTATAATCCGGATGCTCGTGAAGCACGGGCATACGGGTCACGCAGTAGCGATAGAGCACCAGACCCAGGGTAACAATGAAAATGGTGATCCCGAACTCCATCCACCCCGGAAAATAGTGCTCACCCACCTTCAGGTTCCAGTTGTAGGCGATCAGGGACACGTTGAACCGGTTGAGCACGATTCCCAGTACGGACCACAGGGCGGTCCATTTGATAAGACCGACCCGGCGCTCCCGTGCTGCAATGGCGAAAACATACGCAGGCAGGGCGAAGAAGCCGAGCAGCTCCACCAGGAACAGCGCTCCGAATCCGGTCAAAAGATAGCTCCAGTCGTTCTCCACGGCCAGGCCCAACACCTTGAGGGAGACATATCCGGCGAGCACAAAGGCGGCCGCCTTGCCGAAGCCGAGAACCACTTTCTCGTACCCCTTTTCGTGGGCCTCGTCCATTTTATGGCGCAAAAAGCGCCTGGCCAGGCTCATTTCCAGGATCACCATGGACAAGCCCGCCACAATGCTGGAAACAAAGAAATAGACCGGAATAAAGGAGGAATACCACAGGGGATGCATCTTGGATGGCGCCATGAGGTACAGGGCCCCCAGTGAGGACTGGTGCATGGTGGAGAGGATAACCCCCAGCACGGTGAGGAAGAGGATGGCCTTCATGACCAGGCTCCTGGCAACGCTCATGCGCATCCACTCAAAGGCCACCTGGGAATATTCCGCAATCAGGGTGAGCAGATAGATCATCACGCACAGGGCCACTTCGAAGAGCACCGAGGTCGTACCCGACTGCACCAAAAAGGGATAGGGCAGGCGCCACGGTCGGCCCACATCGTAGGTCAGAGCGAGCACGACCAGGAGATAGCCCAGCATGGCCGTAAGAACCGCCGGTCGCACCGCAATGTGGAACTTCTTGAGCCCGAAGATGTAGCAGGCCGCAGTAGTCACATATCCGCCGGCGGCCAAGGCCACGCCGCAGAGCAGGTCAAAGCTGATCCACAGTCCCCAGGGATACTCGTTGTTCAGGTTGGTCATGGGCCCGAGCCCCTGGGTGAAGCGGTATACGGTCAAGACGACGCCGATCAGCAGGATCACGCCGGTGATTATGTGAAAGAGGCTGAGCTTCGATCCGCCCTTTCCGGTTTCCTGATCACTCATCAGAGCCCCCCTGTTCGTCTTTTCGCTCCGCTTCGGCCTCTTCCTTGGCCTTTTGCACCGCCTTCTCGATTTCCTTCTTCTTGTCGCGCTCCGCCTTTTCCTTGAACTCCTCGAGCTCCTTGCGAGCCTGTTCCTTGGTTTCGGTAACCGCCTGTTCCACGGACTGCTCCCGCTCCTGATCGGCAACCTTGTCCTTGCGCCGGGAAATGGCGTAGATGCCGCCGAGCAGCAGGGGCCAGAGCGCGACCACACCGGGAACGAGCTTGAGGGCCCCGGAGGTGAATTTTGGCGCTGGCGTATCCCCAAGATCGGTGTTCAAGTCCAGGTTTTCGAACGGGGTCCCGGAAATGTAGAGCCAGTTCGTGCCCCCCATTTCCGTCTCCCCGTATATGTGCTGTTCGTAGCGATCGGGATAGGCCTGCAGCTTGCGGCGCGCGACCTGCAAAAGCTGCTCCCGCTTGCCCAAAAGAAGGGCCTCCGTGGGACAGGCCTCCACGCATCCCGGGAGCTCCCCCTTGATCAATCTGGTCTCGTAGCACATGGTGCACTTCATGATCCTGGGCTCGAGGGCCTTGTCGTATTCGTACGCCGGAACGTGGAAAGGGCATGCGATCATGCAGTAACGGCATCCCACACAGACCGTGGGATCATAGGTTACCGCCCCAAGCTCGGTCTTTTGGAAGGCGCTCACGAAGCAGGCAGAGGCGCAGGCGGGCTCCACGCAGTGATTGCACTGGATCTTGCGATAAACCGGCTCGCTCTGATCCGGCACTTCGTACTTGTTCACCACCGTATAGGCATCGGAGGTGGTGCGACGCTTGGTCTCCAAAACCGAGAGATCATCGAAGGGCTGTTCCGGATCATCCAGGTTCTGCACTTCGTTGCAGCCCCTTTCGCATTCCCGGCAGCCGATGCACTCGGTGCTGTCAAAGAGGACGGCGAAGCTGTCCGGATAGCCCTCAAAGTGTTTCCCACCGGCTGCCTGGGCGGTCGAGGCGGCAACACTGCCCGCCCCTGCGGCACCCATGAGCCCCAGAAATTTTCGGCGATGCATAACCTCCAGCACTCCTTACTTATTGATGAGCCGCCTCATCTGTGCCCTGTTTCTCGTGGCAAGCGGTACAATCCCGATTCGCCGGCTCGTCCACGTTCATTGCCTCGTGACAGTTCATGCACTGCTGGTGATAAGCGGCCTGGAGCCCCGGCTTGAGAGGATCCTTTTCATTGAAGGGCTTGCCGTGACAGCTGCGGCAGGAGGGAGGATCCTTGGAGGCCGGGCTGTTGTGGTGGCAGCCCTGACACAGGGTTCCCTCTTCCCTGTGGAAGTACCCCGCCATGCTGTTCCCCTCAATATCCTCGGCCATGGCCAGAAGAATTTGGCGGTGGGGCATTTCCACGGCTTTGTATTCGTCGGTCAACACGTCTATGGTGACCGTTTCGGGAATATCCTCCCGGTCATACAGCTTTTGGGTCGTATCCCGGGCCTCGATGAAGAGACGCGCTGTTTCCCGCCGATTTGTGGCATTCATTTCAGTGGCCTCATCGACGCTCGGGGCCTGATCCCCATCGAGGTGACAGGCCCGGCACTTTTCATTCTCTCCAGTCTGGTCCGGGGCGGGCATGAAATCATGGCATCCGGCGCAGGAGGGGTCCTCTTTCTCCTGCTCATGGCAGCCCATGCAACTGCGTTGGGACTGTGTCTCGTGCATGGCCTGGGAAAGCTGCACAAAGCCGCCTTTCTCGGACCCGGAAACGGTGTGGCATTCGCTGCAGGCCTCAAGGCTCTTGTGGTGACACACACGGCAGGTATCCATAGAGGCTTCGTGGCTTCGGTGATCGAAGGGAACGGGGCCCAAGCCGCCCTGCGGGCTTCCCGTCTCCTTATTCTGTCCCTCATCAGCAGGAAGCATCAGAACAGCTTCTGGCTGACCCCTCTCCAGTCGGGGAATCTCGCCCATTTTCTCCTCGAGTTTTCGACTCGACTTCTCGATCTCTTGCCGGGCGCTGTCGCTGTGACAGCCCTCGCAGTGAACCGGGCCGACCTCGCTCGGCGCCCCGTCACGATTCCTGGCATGGCAGCGGACGCACTGGTCGTGCGCCGCCTCGCGCATGGAACGGATATCATCCTGTTCCGAGTCCTCATGGCAATAGCGGCAGTTCTGTTCCGATCCCTCCTCCCAGTAGAGGACTTCCCTTTCCGTATCGTATTTATGGTGGCAGGCCCCGCAATTCTTTTCCGCGTCCTGATAGGCGATGTCCTCCGAGGACCAGTGCATGTAGTGCAGGGTCTTCTCCATGACAAAGGACTGGCTCCGCTCCCCGGCATTTCCGGTGTGACAGGAGCGGCACTCGCCGTCCAGCGGCCCGCTGGACGCGCCCTCTTCGTGCATGGATGCATGGCACCCGATGCAATTGTCGTGATAAATCTTTTTGAGTGCCTCGGAATCCTCGATTGATCCACTTCGCTCATAGAAAAAGACAAGGCCGTCTTCTTTTTCTACGTGGCATGTTTGGCAATCCTTGCCCTGTTTTTCAAGGACATCTGTATGCATATCGTGGGCAAACCGAACCGTGGGCATGGTTAGTTGTTTGCTCTGGGAGATGGCATCGATGTGAACACTCCCAACTTGGGAAGCAGATTCTTGCTCTTGATCCTCTTTGCTCGTTGCAGTGAAGGCAAAGGTTATAGAGCTGATAAAAATAGTCCCGATAAGGATTATAAAGAATCTTTTTTTATCCATCTCCACATTCCCTTCCTATCGGTTTCCTCGATTCATTTTGAAATAAACATGCAATATTGTTGCATTTGTATAACAGTAATTATCGTGAATTCGTTGTTACAAAATTTTGAGACTTTTTATATGCAATCCGTGTGCTTGTCAATGCCCCTTTCAATTATCTAGACTAAATTACTTGACTTTTTTCGACGTTTTTCCTTCCTCTTTTCGGATATTCACCAAGGCCCCATAAGAAGCTCGCGAAAGAGGCTTTTCCATGCAATCCGGCTAAGCGGATCATTCCGGCAGGCCCCAGGCCGACCACTCCGGAGGCGGCACAGCATGCCGGAAAACGGCCCTTGTCTCACCACTCAAGGGCTCAGGTTCGGGCTGCCGACCCCCCCATCCGAATCCGGATCCCGCGGATAACGAAGTACCCCAGAGAAACGGCCACCGCCACTGCGACGATTGCCGCCCCGGAGGAGATGTTCCACACATAAGCCAGCCACAGACCGGCCAGGCAGAATAAGGCGGACCAGCCTGCCGAGAGGAACATCATGCGGAACATGGAGCCGGTCTGGTATTTGGCGATGAAGGGAGGGATGGAGAGCAGGGCTATGACCAGGATGAGCCCCACCACTTGAATCAGGATCACCACGGTGAGAGCGACCAGGGATAGCAAAAGGATGTACAGGCCCGGCACTGGCACTCCGCGTGAACTGGCGAAATCCGGATCGTAGGACATGATCCAGAACTGCTTGTACAGGCCCAGAATCACGGCAAGGATGAGCAGGACCAGGCCAGCGGTGATCCATAGGCCCAGGCGTGTTACTGTCAGGAGGCTCCCGAAGAGGTAGCTCATCAGGTCCGTATTATACCCCGCTGAAAGATCCACCAGGATGATCCCCAGGGCCATCCCCCCGGCCCAGACGAGGCCCACCAGATTGTCCAGGTTCTCGCTGTCGCGATAGCTGAGCCCCGCCACGAGCCAGGAAGCGACCAGGGCCACCCCCAGGCTGCAGGGAATCACCGGCAGCCCGAAGAAAAAGGCGATCCCCACTCCTCCGTAGGCTGTGTGCGCGACCCCCCCGGCCAGAAACACGAGCCGATTCACCACAACCAGCGCGCCCACCATCCCGCAGGCCAGACTGGCCAGAAGCGCGGCGAGCACAGCATTCTGCATGAAGGTGTACTGCAGGATATCGAACATCTCGTCTCCGCTTTCGCTTGGCGCAGCTCCATCCACGCGCGATCCACACTCGACCTATCGCATATCTGCCATCCACCACAGCCATTTATCCCCAGCCTGTAGCCTCAACTCCGGCGACTGGCGTCCGTTATCCGACGTCCGACACCCGACGTCCGACGTCCGACGTCCGACATCCGACATCCGACATCCGACATCCGACATCCGACGTCCGACATCCGACGTCCGAC
>JAZKRN010000139.1:0-7955 GCA_036628655.1 Desulfohalobiaceae bacterium
TGCTTCGTCGTGCCTGCGCCTGCGCTGGCATGGTGGCTTTTAGGACTCTTCTGCCTGCGGGAAGTCTTCTCCGTTGATCCGGGGATGGTATTTGACGGCCACCAGGGTGATGTCGTCCTCCTGCCTGGCTCCACCGCGGAAGGATTGCAGAGAATCCACGATGATGCGGCAGATCTGTTCCGTGGTTTTTTCCGCGTTTTCCGCCAGGATCGTCTGCACGCGCTCCCTGCCGAACATCTCCCGCGTGGGGCTGCGCGCCTCGCGGATCCCGTCCGTTCCGATGAGCAGGATGTCCCCGGGCTCCATGACCAGGTACTGCTGCCTGTCGTGGGACACATGGGCGGTTATGCCCAGGGGCATTCCGGAGCTCTGGATCTCTTCCACCTCTCCGCTGCGGGCCCGGTAACACAGGGCCGGCTCGTGGCCCGCGGAGATCCAGGTCAGGGAATGGGTCTCCGGATCGAGGACGGCGTAGAACAGGGTCAGGAACTGGTCGTCCCTGGAGTCGTGAACCAGGTGGCTGTTGAGGGTCTGGAGCAGGTCCTGGAGGTTCAGGTTGTATTGCAGGGCGTGGGAGCGGATGACGCCGCGGGCTGAGGCCATGAGGAAAGCCGCGCCCAGGCCGTGCCCGCTGACATCGCCCACGGCGATGGCCAGCTTGTTCATCCGCGGGGCCTCGATGTCGATGAAGTCATAGTAATCCCCGCCTGTCTCGTCGGAATAGATGCTGGTTCCGCAGATGTCGAAACCGGGTGTCTTGGGCGCGTAGCGGGGCAGAAGATAGTTCTGGGCCTTTTTGGCCACTTCCATGGCCTGGCTCATGTGCTTGTGTTCTTCCAACTTGGGTCCGATATTGTTGAAGATGTCCCCCAGTTCCTGCATTTCGTCCCTGGAGTCCAGGTCGATCCTGGTCTGGAAGTCGCCCTGGGCCAGCCTTCGCGCCGCGCTGGCAAGGTTGTGGACCGGTCTGGTCATGGAGCGGGCGCTCCAGAGGGCCAGAATAACGGAGAGCCCGATCGCCGCAAGAAGGATGAGCCCGGAGAGCAGAACCCATTGGGAGGTCTCGGAGCGGATGGTCTCCTTTTCCGCCTCCGCCTGGGCCACGATCTCCTCGTAGGGCAACAGGATCAGCGGAAAGGGTTCTCCCTGCTTGTGCGAGCCGTGCGCGAGCAGGATCTCCCGGCCTCCGCGCTCGATTCGGTGCACCCCGGAGTCGCCGGAGGCGATCATGCCCCGCACTTCGGGAAAGGGCTCGAGATCGAAGGTCTCCGAGGACATGACCTTTTCGCGTTCCGTCTGTTCCGCAGTTTCGCCGCCGTTTCGGCTTTCCCGGGCCAGTATCTGCAGCGTGTCCGCTCCGGCGCTGTCCGGTTGATACGTCGCGAGCATGGCTGTCGCGCTCGCTCCCCAAATGGTGGCGAAGCGCAGGTCCTGAAAAGCCCGCTCGTAGGGCACGCTTATGGCGGTTACCCCAGCGAAACGGCCGTCCGGGAAATGGACGGGCATGGCCACGACCTGATTGACCGCCTGGGTCGCGGGATTCCTGCTCACCACGCGGACAATGGAGCCGGCCTCTCGAGCGCGCTTGTACCAGGGCTCCTCGCGAGGATCGTAGTTTGGCGGGAATTCCCCGTGAGCGGGGTAGCTGCTTTGCACTCCGGAGGCGAGCACGGTGTGCTGCCAGAGGATATGCTCCGGATGCAGAGTGTACACGAAGCGATAGCCCTCAGTCAGGTCAAAAATGCGATCCAGAGTGCGCGAGACGTCCTCCCTGCTCGTGTCCGGAGCGAGGTGGACGACCTGGTGCTCGTAGTTGACCCAGACCGGGCCGCGTCCCTCGGGGCGGTTCTGACGCATGTGCTTGTAGTCCAGGCGCAGGCCGGGCAGGGGATCCTCTCCCCTGCGAAAGGCCTCGGGAAAGAACACCGTCTCCCCGTCGGGGGTCCCTCCGCCCAAGAGCCGCTCCAATTGCCGCGCCTGGAAATGGAGGGCGCGCTCATGGGTCATTTTGTCCCGGCGCAGAATGGCTGTATAGTCCTGCACGATCTTGTGCAGGAGATCCCGTTCCTTGCGCACGAGAATCTCCCCAGTGTGTTCGGCCATCCTCGTCCCGAACCGGGTCATGGAGGAATGCTGGAAGTAGGTCACCGTGACCAGCGGCACGACGACGAGGAAGATGGCCAGCAGGGAGAATTTGTTCCGTATCTTCATTCGCGCTGCTCCGGGTAGGAATGAGGATTACACCGCCACGGACCGGTATCTCGGGCGCGAGGGCCATCCAGGCGTAATCTGTCGAATTCTGGCCCTTTGGAGAGGGCGTGTGTCACGGTCCTGGCTGTACACGGACCGCGGAGCGTGTCATTCATGACTTTCCCCGGACCTGTCCAGATAGGGATTCCGGGAGTGCTGCCGGAATTCATAGGCCAGCCCCTTGTTCAGACTCCGGCACATGAAGAGCATGAGCACAGTGAACGGGAGCGCGGCGGTGATGGCCATCTTTTGCAGGGCCTCCAGCCCGCCCGCATAAAGCAGGATAACTGATGTGCCTGAAATGATCAGCCCCCAGGTTATCTTTTTGGCGGCGGGCGGAGAGAGCTTTCCCCTGGAGGTCATCATGGACAGGACAAAAGTTGCCGAATCCGCCGAAGTGATGAAGAAAACCCCGAGCAGGGCCACTGTGAGCAGGCTGAGCCCGATGCTCAGGGGAAAGAATTCGTAGAGCTCGAAGAGGCCTACAGAGACGTCTTGGGACACGGTCTGGGCGAGACCCGCCTGGCGGGTGAGCTCCACCTGGAAGGCCGCACCGCCGAAGACGCTGAACCAGAGGAAGGTGAGCAGCGTGGGCACGATGAGGGCCCCGGAAACGAATTCCCGGATGGTGCGGCCCCTGGAGATGCTTGCGACGAAAAGGCCCACGAAGGGGGACCAGGAGATCCACCAGGCCCAGTAGAACATGGTCCAGGAGTGGGTCCACTCATAGCCCTGGAAGGGATTGGTGGAAAGGCTCATGGTGAACAGGGAGGAGAAGTAGTCCGCGATGGTGTTCAGGAAGATGTCCAGGATATAGGTGGTGGGGCCGGCGACGAGCATGAAGCCGAGCAGGGCGAGGGCCAGCATGATGTTGGTCTTGCTGAGCATCTGGATCCCCTTGTCCAGCCCGCTCAGGCTGGAGATCAAAAACAGCACCGTGACCACGCAGATAATGATTACTGTGGCCGTAAACGTGGGTTGGAAGGGAAACACAGTGGAGAGCCCGGAGGTGATCTGCATGGCCCCGAGCCCCAGGGAGGTCACCACGCCGAAAACGGTGGCGAAGACCGCCAGGGCGTCGATGATATACCCCGGAATCCCGTAGATCCGTTCTCCGATGAGGGGATAGAAACAGCTGGAGATGAGAGGGGGCATGCCGCGCCGGAAGGAGAAATAGGCGATGCACATGCTCATGGTGATGTAGATCGCCCAGGGCTGGATCCCCCAGTGGAAGAAGCTGTATTTCATGGCAAATTTTGCCGCCATGCCCGATTCCTGGGTGATGTATTCCGGAGGGTTCAGGTAGTGGCTCATGGGCTCGGCCACGCCCCAGAAGATCATGCCGATCCCCATCCCCGCGGCGAAAAGCATGCTGAACCAGCCGAAATAGGAGTATTGCGGCTTTTCCCCGTCCTTGCCCAGTTTGATATCCCCGTATTTGCTCAGGGCAAGGTAGAGATTGAAGACAATAAAGAGAAAGGCGGCCAGGAGATAGCCCCACCCGAACATATCGATGATGCGCTCCTGCATATAGGTGGCCAGGGAGGCAAGGCCGTCCGGGCTGAGAATGCCGATCACCACGAAGAAAAGCACAATGAACAGCGCGATGATGAAGACGATATTCTTTTTCAGAAGCTGCATGCTCTCCTTCCTGTGGTGTTTCCGTCGGATCGGGATCGGTGCGGGCCGTGAATGATTAACTTCTCCGGATGTCGGTGACAATGAACAGGGAACATCTCGTCCTGTCCGGGATCGTCTCGGCCACGGAGCCGAGCATCTGTTCCAGGGGCCTGGCCTTCTCCGACTTGCCCACGATGATCAGATCCACCTTTTTTTTCCGGGACTGGCGAATGATCTGTCCCTTGATCGAGCCAGTGACTTCCATGGTTTCCACAGTTGTGAAGGCGAAGGAGCACTCCCGGGCCAACCGCTGCAGATTGCGCATGCTCTCCTGGCGTCTTTCTTCCTCGGCATACGGATCCGGCGCCCTTTCTCCCACATGGAGCAGATACAGCGTCTTCGCCCGAAAGTCGCTGTTTTGCAGGTAGGGCATGACCGCGCTGTCCGTATGTTGGAAGTCCGTGGCATAGAGAACGCGGTTCAGGCTTGTCTTTCGCTCCAAGTGCCCCCCGCTTTGGTAGATGAAAACCGGAAGCGTGCACATGCGCAGGATGTCCGCGTCAGCGCTGCCCAGTAAGGTCTGCTTGATCACGTTCTTCTTGCGCCAGTGCAGGCTCAGGTAGTCCGCCTCGAGCTCCTTGGCGGCTTGAGTGACTGTATCCGCAATGCGGCCGGTTTTGAAGTACATTTCCACGTACAGTCCCAGCTCGCGCAGGCTGTCCGCAATATTGCGGATGGCTTGCTGGATGGTCCTTTGCTTGGGGGAATCCTCCTTATTGGCCATAACATGGACCAGATAAACTGTTTCCGTGCCGAAGTGCTTCAGGCACTGGGCCATGTCATAAACTCTCTGCTTGGGTTCTTTGAGGCTCAGGGGAAGCACGGCGGTTTTCAGCATGCTGGGCTCCGCAAAATCTGGGTTTTGCAGGGATATGGGATACGGATCGCTTGCGAGGGTACACAAAATCGTCCCGAGACAAAAGAGGTTTGACCCTTAGGCTATGGGCGGATGGCCCGGAATGCGAACTTGCCGCTTCTGCAAGAAAAGAAGGCCGGCACCCACCCGAGCCTTGCCAATAGACCGCTTGTCGGATTATTATTCCGGATCGATAAGTTCTTTTCCGCACTCGATGTCCTTCTGACGGCAGTAAAAATTCGTACCGGCTTTATCCGGAAGTGTGCAATTGCGGATGCGAACCGACGAAGAGGAAGCGGATACCTATGGCGGAAAACGATTCCCTTATGCAGGCCCTGAGCAGTCGTTTCCCGGAAGAGGAGGCGGAGTGCCTCCGGAGGTTGGTGTTGGATTGTTTCCGGGAGACCAATCCCCGGTACGAGGATATCGATATATCCGGGGACAGCAAGGACGAATGTCTCCTCGAGGCCTTCGAGGAGCGTATCGTCGTGCCGGCCCGCTCCGGGCCTGGCGGGGGGTGGAACGACCGCTCCCTGCGCCTGGAGACCGAGGAATACTACACCATGCCCCCGGTGGTGTGGCATCTCATGCGGCTCGCTCAGACCCACGGCCGTTTTATGCCGGACCAGGCCCTGAAAGAGGCCCTGTGCTCGGTGCTCGGCGAGGACACGGAGCAGAGCGCCTTACTGGTCCGGGAAGCCCGCAAGCACGTAACACGGCATTACTTCGAGGCGGGACTCTTTGCCGTCCTGGCCCGGAATCTGGAACTGGATCTCGATCTGCACGAGACTCTGGATCGATACGTGCTTCTGGGGATTGCGAGCCCGTACGCAAAAGGGGATGTGAATACCGGTCTGGCCTGGTACGAGATCAATCCCTGCCTTTTCTGGTAGGCGCACGCATTGGGCCTGAGTCGGCTTTTTGAGCCTGCTGTCCTACGATGCGTCCGGATCTGCACAAGGCATTCGCAGAATGGCGCGGGAAGCGGACTGAGCTGCATGTCGGGGAAGAAGGATCTCCATGAAGCGTGAAGTTCTTGTTCTTCTGGTTTTGATTGTGTGCCTCTTCGGATTGGGCACCGGGGTTCGGGCTGAGACCTCGGCTTGGGGAGCAACCCTTTTCTACGGGCAGCTTACCGAAACGCACTTCGAGGAGGTTTTTTACACCCGTCCACGCGTTGAGAAGCGCTATCTGCTCGGGGGCATGCTCCGCAGGGAGATGGGGGCCGTGAGGGAGGCGCTCGAATGGGCCCCGAGGGGGCTGTTTCTGGACGCGGAAGGCGGTTTGCTGCACAAGTGGGGCGACTTGCAGCAAGTGGATCACAGCTATCAGGAGGCGGTCCTCTCGGCGAATTTGCGCTACGAATTCGGAAGCAATCCGTTGAGGCTCGGCAGCATCAGCTTTGGAAACGGGCTGTCCTTCACCACGGAGAAACCGGAGTACGAGAAGGAGATCACCCTGAATGAGCGAACATCGCGGCTTCTGTACTACATGATGGTGGAGACGGCCTTTCGCGTGCCAGCGGCTCAGGATTGGGAGCTGGTTTTCAGAGTGCACCACAGGTCCGGTGGATACGGCCTCATCAACGGTGTAAACGGGGGGTCGAACTATCTGTGTTTCGGACTGCGCTACAATTTTGCCTGGTTCTAGCAGGGCGTTGAAAATCTTCCAATTGCTGCGTTGCATCAAAAAGTTCAAACTCTCACGTAGGCTCACTACGCTACAAGCTTGAACTTTTTTCGCGCCTTGCACTTGAAATTTTTCAACGCCCTGCCAGACAAGGCTTTTTCACCAGGTTATTGGGGGAGGCTATTGGCGATAGGCTGTAGAGTGATAGTAAATGACCGACATCCGACATCCGACGTCCGACATCCGTCCCACTGAAAAAACGGTTTACCGACTCACTGACATACTGATTTACTGACACACTGATTTCTGACGCACCGACGCACTGACTCACCGATCACAGGGGGGTGGCCATGGTGGAAGAAATTTCCCGGGAACGCGCCGACTATCTGGCAGAAGCCTTTCGCAGCGAATTCGTCGATTTCTGTCGTATCCGGCCGAGAACGATCCGCAGGGGCTACCTGGAATCCAGTCTGGAGGTCGGCCCCATCCATCTGCAGCAGGACGGAGTGGTCCACGCAGGGGTCATTTCCACCATGGCGGACCATAGCGCCGGATATGCGACATTCACCGTGATTCCGGAGGACTTTCAGCTGCTCACCGTGGAGTACAAGATCAATTTCTTCCGCCCGGTGCGGGGAGAGATGCTTTTCTGTCGTTCCAGGGTCCTCAAAGAGGGGATGCGCATTCTGGTGGCCGAATCCGAGGTCTTCGAGCGCATTGAAGGGGAGGAGGCTCTTGCGGCCAAGGCGACAGTCACATTGTCCGCCGTGCACAAGGATAAGATACCGGAGAGCTTGAGGTCCGCCTCGGAATGAGTCTCAAAGCCCCAAAATTGATGGGTGTGGCGAGACGAATGAACGTGTCCAGATGTACATGGGGAGGGTTGGGCGCATTATTCCGGATGTTTCCGGCCTTTGGCGCCATCCCCGTGTCGAGCCCGGAAAGGACCCGACACGGGGAAAGAGTATTCATTTCGCCGGCTGCAAGGGCGCCAGTGCCGGAACAGGGAGTTGTCTCCCCATGCTCCGGTTAATCCGGCCGCCCTCTATTGAGACCGAGGCGGCCGATCCGGACCACGACGCAGTAAGGTCCCGGTTTTGTGGCTTGCAATGAGGAGATGTCTCCTCGTCTTAGTTGAACTGGTCCTTGATGTTTCGGCTGGGCGTGAATTTCACGTCGTTTTGGGCGGGAATCTGTATGGTTTCTCCGGTGGAGGGGTTTCGACCCCGCCTGGCCTTTCGCTGTGTGACCGAGAAGTTGCCCAGGGGGGAGAGGGTCACCTTGCGCCCCGAGCGCAGTTCCTCCTCAATGGACTCGAGAAGGGTGTCCAGAACCATTTTGGTCTTGCTCTTGGTCATTTCCGCCTTGCGGGCCGCCTCGTTCACCAGGTCGTTTTTCGTCTTGCCGGCCATATGCAGCTCCTGTCCGTTTTTTGATGGGTTACCGATGTGCTTTCCAATGAATCGGGTATTGCGAACACCTCGAACTCGTCCTCTAACGTCTGTAAATTATCTTGAAATCCAGAGATACGTCAACGCTT
>JAZKRN010000140.1:0-7905 GCA_036628655.1 Desulfohalobiaceae bacterium
CCCTCCTTTGACGGTTTCTAGATTTCTCTCCCGTCATTTGGGTTGGTTATATCTGATGGTTTCACCCGGACACTCACTTCCTGTCTTTCGCTGTCGTATTGATAGCCCACCCGAACAGTGCCTCCGGATTCACCCCGCAACTCTACAGGCAGCTCCAAGAGATTCCTGCCTCGCACCAGATCCGTCCGCCACTGCATCCTTCTGCGGTCCGGAAGATCCCTCAGGGCGACCTCTCCCTCCAGAGCCACCGTGAATGTAGCGTCCTGCCTGGCTCGTTTCGTCTCTATCAGGATCTGGATGCTGTCCCCGTCGCCTTCAGCCAGGGCCATTTCCATGTGCCGCTGCTCGCTCACCGTGCTGTGCTGCGTGGTGAAATGGGCAAGATACCCGGCAAAGAAAATCATCAGCACCGCTGCCGCAGCGGAAAGCCCCCTGAAAACCCGCCCCTTCCGGCGCCGCCTTGCACGGCTAATAGCCCTGTCCATCACCCTGTCCGCAAACTCCCTGTCCGGCTGCGGAACCGGCTCCTCATTCAGCCCACGGGTCAGGAGGACATCGCTGTAATACGCGCGGCAGAGCTCACACTCGCGCAGATGGGCGGCGAAATCACCGTCCTCGTCCCGAAAGCTCCCGCTGTTGAGCCAATGAATGATCTTCTGCCTGAACTCCGAACATCTCATATCCATCCCCTCTATAGACTAAGACGTATATTCGCCAAAAACGGGTTCAGGGGAAAAATATATTTTTTTCGTATCCCCTCATTACCCGGGCTACCCAGGGCACAGCCAAGCATGAAAATGCGAGGCAATAGCGAGTGGACCACCATCAGCTATTGCCTCGCGAACAATTAACAAATAATTCACAATTTAAACACAACTCCGTTCAAAAAATAGAGGAATATTCTGCTGATGAGAGCGAGGAGAATAAGCGGGAAGGGATATGTGAAGTGAGTTGCCGGGCCGTGTCGGATGCCGGCGGACTGATCTGTCTCGTGTCCGCATCCACTTCCGGGAAGGATGCGGGATTTGCGGCAATCAGACCGCTATTTCCGTAAGCTCCGGCCTGCAGAACAGCCTTATCGGGATCAGGAACTCGCCAACGCCGCGGTTCACGTAAAGATCGCCTGCTGCAGCCCGATAATACCCCTGAATGAGTTCTCCCACACCCCGGGGCACAATCAGGGCCCCGAAAAAGGGCAGCCGAACTTGCCCTCCATGGGAATGGCCACAGAGGATCAGATCGTACTTCTGCTCCACTTCGATGTTAGCCACAACCGGATAGTGACAGAGAAGAATCTTTTTCTTGGCCTCTTTTTCCGGCAAAGGATTTGGCGAGCTCACGCCGTGGAGCACAAAGCTTCCCATATCCAGTCTTTCATTACGCAGCAATTTCCCTCCGGTGGCGACCAGAGCCTGATCATAGAGATCCAGGGCCTTGCTGTCGGAGGGATCGTGATTTCCCAGCACACTGTAACACGGCGAGCGAAGCTCCTTGAGCAGCCCGAGAGCCTGCTCCAAATATCTTCTACTTCCGAACTCGAGCAGATCCCCTGTAAAGAACACCCAATCCGGCTTCTTGCTGTTTATAAGTCCCACGACCTTTCTTCCGTGTTCCAGGTCTCCCTTGAAATGGAAGTCGCTGAAATGGATGATCCTCTTGCCCAAAGAAAGGTCGCTTTTGTCCAGAAAGGTCTGCTCGATCATATAGGGCTCGATACATGCGTCTGCTGTAAGCAGTGCTGCGCACCCTCCCGATATGCCGACTAAAAGCTGTCTCCTGGTTATTTTCATTGTCGATTCGTCATGGGATGTGACACTTTCTTGTGCGAATGCAAAGGGCCTGTTAATCTATAAAATGCGAAATGCTGTGTCCATGGTTAGCATGAACAATGAGGCGAGAAACATGAAGGCAAAACGTTTGATCCATGCTTTTTCGTTTGCACCCGCCGCCATTCTCCTTGCGGCGGCAGCGCTGTTTCTGTCGGTCACGATGGTGTTGGCCTTTGGCGAGAACACGGCGAACGATGCTGACGATCTCGATCTTCGGGAGGCCAATGTCGCCGCCGTAGACGTGGAGAAGAGCGGAACCGGGGCCTATCGTTTCCATGTAACCCTTTTTCATGACGACGCCGGGGAAGACGGGTACGCCAACTGGTGGCAGGTGGAAACGCTTTCCGGCAAGCGGCTCGGACGCCGCAAGCTCCTTCATGCCCACGGCACCAGAAAATTCACCCGTTCTGAGACAATACGGATTCCCGGAGATGTGCAATGGGTCCTTGTACGGGGTCATGATCAGACACACAGCTACGGGGGCCGGGCTGTGGTGCTGAACCCGGAATCCGGGGAGAGTGAGCCCGTGCGTCAGGGCCCGGAGCCGCAAACTTCCCCCAGCCACACACAGTCCACATATCACCAATCCCGAACACCAGTCACGCTTTCAGCATGAACCGTCTCCCACTCTCCACCCTCATCACCGGAGAAGACTCCGATCAGGGGGCAACCCCCGGCCAGAAGAAGCCGTTTTTTCTGAAGACCGCCCTCTTGGTCAGAAGGTCCTGAATGCTCGCACGATAGATTTCCCGGTATCTGCCCTGGAAGTAGAGATCCACGCTCTCCGGGAACCACGGAGTATCCATAAGGTCCCGGAAAAAGCGGTCCTCCGGGATCCGCTTTCGCATGAGCAGGGTATAGACCATGATCTTCTTGATCTGGTCCCGGCCTGCTTTTCGTTTGTCCCCAAGATAGCTCTCCACCTTGCTCAGCCCCTTTTCCACAGCTCCGCGGAAATCCGAAAAGGGCCTGCCGTGGCCGGGATAGACTGTTTGCACATCCAGGCCCTGAAGGCGCTGCAGGGATTCGCGCAGGGAGAAGAGGGCACGGCTGCCCTCCACCCGTTCCGTGATCGCTGCCACATCGTTTTCCCAGAGGCTGTCCGAGGAGAGCAAAAGCTTTTCCTCGGGATGGTACAGGGCCAGGCCGTCGGCGCTGTGTCCCGGCAGGTACAGGACCCGGAAGGTGTGCGGCCCCACGGAGAAGGTGTCCCCGTCCCCCAGGCCCTGGTCGACCCGGAAGAAACGGGCCTCCTGCCGGTAATAGCTCCACCAGGTGGACCAGGCGTCCCGGGTATTGATGAAGTGCCGACCGATATGGTGCATGGCGATATCGCATCCCGATTCCTGCTGGATGACCTGGTTTGCGCCCACATGATCGCAGTGACAGTGAGTGCTCAGGATCGAATCAACCCGGCTGAAATCCAGGCCCAGATGATCGAGCAGCTCTCGCGTCTCCCGCAGGGCACCCAGGTAGCCGGTGTCGATCAGGATATTGGATTCGCCGCGGTAGACAAAGTGATTGGCGTTGAGCGCGCCTCGCCGGATAAAGAAGAAATTCTCCAGGACTTCCCGGATTCTTTGCTTGTCAGCCAATTGCCCTCCCTCGCCTTTCGTCTTTCAGACTCGCCTGTTCCGTGAGCCCGCCTCCATGCTCACGAGGCCCGGCCGATTCCGTCGAAATCCGCCCTCCGTTTATGGGCGCTGATGGTCTTGACGATGTCCAGATAGATGGTGTTGATCTGGTCCGCCCTGAATCCGGCTTTTGCACATTGGACACCGTGTCCCGCGTCACGGAAGGGCCGACCCTTTGGGCAACGGGATTCATGACCCGAAGTATTTCCCGGAAGGGGAAATGATCGCTTTTGGTGTGCTCGAACATGTGGAGCTCCCCTCCCGGCTTGAGCACCCGGTAGAGCTCCTGCAATCCCCGGACGGGCTGCGGAACCGAGCAGAAGGTGCAGGAGGTGAACACCTGATCAAAGGTTTCCGAGTGAAAGGCAAGATTTTCTGCGTCCATCTCCTGCAGGAAAATGACGCCGTTGTATTCAAGCGCCCTTTGCTGCGACTTTTTCAGCATCGCGGGGCTGATGTCGATTGCGGCAACCCGCTTCTTCTCGGGAAAAAGGCGGATTTCTTCACCGATCCCCACTGCCAGGAAGAGGATGTTCCCTGAGCCCATCCTCGAAAACAGGGCCCTCTTCCACGGCTTCCACCGCTGTTCCGCGGCATGGTTGCCCCATCGGTAGAAACGCGCCAGGCGGTCCCATTTATCACGAGTCACGGATGTATTCATAGGGCTCTCCCCCGCAATGCCCTGTTCCTGCACCACACAAACCCGAACACCACCACTCCGAGAATCACGCCGGCACCGATAACACCGGGGCTGCCGAGCACTCCCGAGGCCGCGAGCATCCCGGCCAGGACCCCGGCGGCCATTCCGGAGAGCATTGCCGGGACCATGACCTCAAATGCCCCGAACAGGGGCATGAGGAGACGCGCAGACAATCTGCGCGCCCAGTCCCAGCACCATCCCTATGAGCATGGCCAGGAGCATGGAGCTGCCCGGAGATACCACGGCCGCCACAGCCGTAGCGGTCATCCCGCCGATGAGCACGGGGGCAAGGAAATCGCCGATTCGAAAGAACATGCACCGACCCCCTGATTTGAGCGCCGCAAGGCTGCTCCTGATTTTGCGTGTTTTCCGGGATTCAACATGATCCGTTCCACCGCGAGCCTCTCTGCTTCTTCCTGCGGATTGCCCCGCTCAATTGAGCACCACAATCCCCAGGTTCAGATAAGCGGCGAATCCGACCCACAGGGCATACGGCAGGAACAGCAGGGCTGCGCTTCGGGACACAGGAAAAGCGTATCGCACGAAGGCGAGAATCAGCAGAAGGAGGACCAGAATGTCGAGCAGGGCCAGCCCCGCATTCTCCAATCCAAAGAATATCCAGGACCACAGGGCATTCAGAACCAGCTGGCTCCCCCACGCAATAACCGCAGGATGCATCGAGCCCGCACCATTCCTCCAGGCCAGCCAGCCCGCCACCGCGATCATCAGATACAGCGCCGTCCATACCGGGGGAAATATCCAGCCCGGTGGTGTGAGTGCCGGCTTGTTCAACGCCTCGTACCAGGTGCCTGGCATGAATAGAGCCCCGAAGGAGGCGGCCAGGCCAACCGAAAAACAGAATAATGTTGAAGCTTATGATTGCCCCCAAGGGCTCCCGCGCGGGACTTTTTTTGAATACTGTGGCAGTATATTGGTCCATAAAAGGCTTCTTTATGATAACACTGTTGGACCATGATACCTCAATCCCGATTCCGAGTCCGCCATAAATTCGGTTCAACGCTCCACCAATAACACCCTGGAGACGGATAATGGGCTATAAACGCCTTATCTTTTCCGCATTCGGAGGACCTGAAGTCCTGGAGATCGTCGAGGAGGAAATCCTGCCCGAGCCGGCGCGCGGCGAGGTCAGGGTCAGGGTGTCCATGACCAGCGCCTCGTTCACGGACATCATGATCCGCAAGGGCAAGTACCCCGAGGTCAGGGAAAAGCCGCCGTTTTCCCCCGGATACGAAATGATCGGCGAGGTGGATCAAGTCGGCGAAGGGGTCGCGCGATTCAAGCAGGGGGAGCGGGTCGTCGGGATGCCCGTCATCGGGGCCTGCACGGAATACATATGCTTGACCGCGGATGACCTGATTCCTGTTCCCCAAGAGCTGAATACTGCGGAAGCCGTAAGCCTGGTGCTCTCCTATGTGACGGCGTATCAGTTGATTCACCGGGTTGCCGGATTGAAGGCGGGCCAGCGCATCCTCGTTCACGGCGCTGGCGGAGCGGTGGGCACGGCACTGATTCAGCTGGGCAGGCTCCTGGGTCTCGAAATTTACGGGACCGCCTCCCAAGCCAAGCAGGATCTGGTCACCGAACAGGGAGCGGTGCCCATCGACTACCAGAAGGAGGACTTCGCCGAACGGATCCGGACCATGGCCGGAGACGGCCCGGATGCGGTTTTCGATCCCATCGGCGGAGAGACCTTCAAGCGCTCCTTCCGGGTCCTGAAAAGCGGAGGCATCCTCGTCGCGTACGGGTTTTATCGGTCCGTGCTGGGCCACGGGGGCTCAGTCCCGCTCGACATGCTCAGGCTCAAGCTCTGGGATCTTCTGCCCTACAACCGCACCACAGCCTTCTATTCCATAGGGGCCATGCGCAGAAAGCACCCGGACCTTTTCTCTCGGGACTTGAACACGCTGTTCGATCTGCTTGCGGAACGGCGGATAGCCCCGGTGATCGAGGAGATTGTCCCCCTGTCCCGGGCGAGGGAGGCCTATGACCGCGTGGAGAAAAGGGAGGTCCAAGGCAAGCTGCTCATATCCCTGCAGGATGAGTGAGAGGCAGGTGCCCCTTGAATGGCCCTGGACCCGATCGGCAGAAGCTCCTTCCGGCCTTATAATTTGGGCTCCTCCCGGCCATACCCGGAAAAAAAGCGGACCAGGCTCTCCACCAGACGGGCCATGAAGTCGAAGTCCAGCGTCTCCATGCCGTCCGTGGCCCTGTGATAGTGAGGGTTGCGGTAGTACGCCGTGTCCGTGATCATCACCGCGCTGTATCCCAGGTCCCAGAAGGCGGAGTGATCGCTTTGGCGCACCTGGGGAATGAGGCGGCCCCGGAAGGGAATGTTGAGCTTGAGCACCGGCAGGTCCGGGTTGCTGCGGAAGGCTCGCGTCACCTCCCGGCTCAGGCCGGCTGATTCCGTGCTCCCCACTATGGCGATGTAGTCGCCCACGTCGCGGGCCCGGGAACCGAGCAGGGGTTTGACCAGCGGGGGATAGCCCTGGCACCCGGGCACGCCGCAGGTGTAGCCCACCATCTCCAGACAGAGCATGCCGTCCAGCCGTTCCTCGCCCCTTCTGAGGCGCTCGGCGTGCACCCTGCTGCCCATGGAGCGCGTCCCGAAAAAGGGCGGTTCCTCCAGGGCAAAGGCGACGAAGCTTACCGTATCCTCCAGCCCCGGAATATCGCGGAGCCATCTGGCGGTTTCCAGAAGCACCGCCACGGCGCTGGCATTGTCGTCCGCACCCGGACATCCGGTCACGGTGTCGTAGTGGGCCCCGAGAAGGAAATGCCGTCTTTCCGGGGCGCTTCCCTCCAGCCGGGCGACCCAGTTGGCCGTCTCCAGTTTTCCGCAGGGATAGCCCTCCCTGTGGACGGTCAGGCCCGAGTCGCGGAGCACCTCCCCCACATAGGCCCCTGCTCGCTCCAGGTTTTGCGGCAGGCGAAAGCTGCGCTCGCCGACAACCCGGACCAGGAAGCCGATGTGCTCGCAAAGCCTGGCCTTGACCCTCGAGGCATCGGTCAAGCTCATGGGTTCCCTCACCAGTCCGGGTTCTCAATCATGAGCCTTTTTTCCTGAATCGGTTTTGCACCAAGAGCCAAAATACTACAATGGAGGCAATCGCTTTTTCTATCTCAAACAATAGTCCTCTTGAATGTGAGGCATCTCGCAGGAACGGGGCATTTGAGGGGACGCCACGCAAACCCAAGGAGACAAGCCATGCAATCCTTGTCCGGAAAAGCCCTCCTCGTTGTGGGAACCCTTGTGATTGTGCTCGCGTTTCTGGCCAATCCGGGGATGGGCCAAAAGCCCAGGGCCCTGCAGGGCGTTGATACCGTCAAGGCCGTTTTCGACGTCAGAAGCGGGGATCCGGGCTTTCTGTACTCGCACCTCCATCTGGTGTATACCACATACAGGGATCAAATGGTCAGAAGCTCGGATGAGAGCCCGCAGTTCGCCGTTGTATTCATGAGCCGATCGGTTCTTCCCCTCTCCCGGAACAGAGACCGGTTCAGCGCGGAGGAAAGGGAAACTTTGGACAAGATGGACGATCTGCTGGTCAAGATGGACAAAGCGGGAATTACCCTGGAGGTCTGCGAGGTTGCCCTGGGCTCCCAGAATGTGGATCTCGATTCCATCCCTTCGGAAGTCGAGTCCGTACGCAACGGCTGGGTTTCGTCCATCGGCTATCAGGCCAAGGGATACAGCCTGGTTCCGGTGTATTGAACGCGG
>JAZKRN010000141.1:0-7895 GCA_036628655.1 Desulfohalobiaceae bacterium
TTCGGGCGTCAGAGAGCTGAGGGCGCTCACCCGAAACACAAGTGCTCAACCGGTGCCCCGCCGCGAATATGGAACAGGGAACGCGCGCCTCAAATCTCTTCTCTGCGCCTCCGCGCCTCTGCGCTCTCCCGTTCCCAGTTCACGGTTCCCCGTTTGGGGGCATGCGGAAGGGAAGGAATAGGCGTTACGGTGAAGCGCCTTCCGGGCCTTTCTGCGGTGATCGGAGGTCGGAAGTCGGACGAAGAATGAACCCAGAGCCCTGAACGGGGAACGGGGAACGCAGAACGCGCTACCCGCGCCTACTCTTTTCTCCCGCCGAAGGGGGCCATCCTCGCCAGGGGGCTCTCCCGCTCCGCTCCGGACCATAGCCGGGGCGGGAGGTGCTCCAGATAAGAGCGCAGGATACAGACCTGGCCCCAGCTCCCCTCGCTGCGACAGCGCCTGAGCCGCTGCAGGTCCAGGCCGGCCCCGCCGTTCGCCGCGTCCGTGCCGGCGCTGTACAAAATCTCGCCTTCCGGACCGATGATCCTGGACCCGCCGGCCAGGGTAAAGGCGTCGCACTGCCCCACCCCGTTGGTGTAAATATAGTAGGCCTGGTTCTCCAGGGCCCTGGCCTGCTTGATGGCGCCGTATTCCCCGGGGATGGTTTCCGGATCCATGGAAAGCTGGATGAGCACCTCCGCGCCGGACAGGGTCAGGCTGCGGGCGATCTCCGGAAAATCCGCGTCGTAGCAGATCATCACCCCCGCTTTGGTCCCTTTTTCCGGGATCTCGAAAACCAGGGGCTCGCGGCCGGGAACAGTGCCGCGCTCCAGGCTGGTGTCCCAGGGCACCATCTTGTTGTAGCGGCCCAGCAGCCGCCCGTCGGGGCCGAAGATCGGAGCCTGATTGAAGAATCCCCCGTCCTCGTCCGCGGTGATCTTCACAGTCCCCGGCAGGAGGTAGACCCCGTAGCGGGCGGCCATGTCCCCCAGATAGCCGTACATTTCGTTTTTCTCCGGCAGGGGCGGGCCGGGGCTGATCCCGAACTCCACTCCCACCGCCAGCTCACAGGGCGGATCTTCGGACGCGGCCCGGGTCAGCCCTTCCTCCAGGGCCTGGACATTGCGCCAGGGATCCGACTGCACCGGCACCTGAATCAGGGCGACTTGCAGCACATTTTCCGCCATCACATACCCTCCTTCACGGCACACATACAACGTAGGCCTCTTGGGTCCTGCCCGCGAATAACGCGAATATTCGCGAATAACTCCTGTGAGTGAGAGCCTATGTGCTCTGCGTATTGCAGAGCACATATCCCTTTCCATTCGCGCTGATTCGCGCTCATTCGCGGGCAGACTCTTCGACTTCGTAGCTTTCTTGCCTCTCCGACAGAATACAGATTGCCTCTCGGCGGAGCAAATTCCCGTCTTGCCAGGCGGTGCCGCCCTGTGCGACAGGTACGGGGAAGTGGTTTTCGCGGCCCTTTGCACCCCGATTTCGCACCATCCGAAAATGCAACCCTGGGAGGACCTGCCGTGCCCGCATCCGGACGGCTCTTCACCATATCGCCCTTTGATGTGGATGCGAGCGGAGACTGGCTCTTCTGGGCCGAGGCCCCGGAAGAGAAATTCCTGCAAAGCATCCGTGAGCTTGGGCAGCTGGAGCCCGTGCTGGTGGCACAGGACGAGGGCGGCCCGAGTCTTTTGGCCGGGTACAGGCGCCTCCTCGCCTGCCGCGAGCTGGGCCTGGAGCTTTTGGCCCTGTCCACGGGCAGCCCGAATCCCGCCCACAGGGGGCGCATCTACGCCGAATCCAACCGGCAGCGCCAGCCGGATGCGGCGGATCTCGTTCGCGCGGGACGCTACTTTGCCAGCCATCTGGACGCCCAGGGCCTGGACGCAGTGCTGCTCGAGCTGTCTGCCTCAGAGGGCGGCAAGCGCATGCCGGATCTCGTACGGACCTGGCTGCGGCTCGACCCGGAGTGGGACGGGCTTTTGCGGGCCGGCCACCTCCCTATCCAGGCTGCCGAGATCCTGAGCCGCCTGAACAGCGCGGATGCTGCCGAGCTCTGGCCCTTTTTCCGAGACCTGCGCTGGTCCCGAAACAATGCCCTGCAGTTCCTGGGCTGGCTGGAGGAAACCGCCTCGCGGGAACGAACCTCCCTGGCCCAGCTCATCCGGTTCGCCGAGATGCACCTGATCCTGGAGAGCGATCTCTCCCCCAAGGACCGCATCCGGCGCCTGGTGCAAAAGGCCCGGGCAATGCGCTATCCCCGTCTCACCGATCTGGAGGCGGAATTCAGCGCCATGGCGCGGGAAGCGAGCCGGGCCGGCCCGTGGCGGATCTCGCCTGAGGCCTCCTTCGAGAGCGACCGGATCCATCTTTCCGCCTCAATCGGCTCCGGGAAGGATCTGGAACGCGCGGCCCGGGAGCTGGAGCGCCTGCACCGGGAGGGGCTGCTGGAGCGGCTCCTGCAGTGGCAGAGGAACCGGCTCGGGGGCTCGACCGAGGAAGAGAGCCCACGGAAGGATACGGAATAACACGGAAAGAAGAGGAAGAAGTTGCCCGCAAATTGCGCGAATAGCCGCGAATGACTGTACCTCGTGCTCTACTTATCGCAGAGCACAAGATTTCGTCGCCACAGGTACAGGAGAAGAACCCGCACGGGGAGACGGCTCTCCGAGCCTCCTCCTCCACGAGAAACGACATGGATCTTGATTCCCTCACCCAGCGCATCCGGCACGTGGTCGTGGACGACGAGGTGCGAAGCACCCCGGTGACCGACAGGGTCCGGACGGCCCTGCCGGATGCCAAGTGGCATATACGCGGGCCGAACGAACTCTTCCCGCTGTCCGCGCAGGACAGGGACGTTCTGTACCTCAAGCGCTACAAGGGGCGCTTTCTTCGCTTTTGTCCAGGCACGAGCCGATACCGCTGCTGCGGCTACCGCATCCTGCACATCGGGGAGAACTGCCCCCTGTCCTGCACCTACTGCATCCTCCGGGCCTATTTCCAGGACAGTGTGCTCAAGGTCTGGGCCAATCAGCAGGAGCTCATGGAGGAGCTGGACCGCGAGATCGGCGGCCACCCGGACAGGCTCTTCCGGGTGGGGACCGGGGAGTTCACCGACTCCCTGGCCCTGGAACCTCTGACGGGATACAGCCGGGACCTGGTGGCCTTTCTTGCGAATTATGACAACTGCTGCCTGGAGCTGAAGACCAAAACCGCGGACCTGTCCTGGATGACAGCGGTGCGCCATCCGGAGCGGGTCCTGCCCGCCTGGAGCCTGAACGCGCCCGAGGTGGCGGCCCGGGAGGAAGAAGGCGCCACCGGCCTGGAAGAGCGCCTCGCGGCAGCCAGGGAGTGCGCTCGAAGCGGCTTCCGGGTCTGCCTCCACTTCGATCCGGTCCTTTTCTATCCCGGCTGGGAAGAGGGATACGACACGGCAGTGGACATGATCTTCGACTACCTCCGTCCCCGGGACATTGCCTATGTCAGCCTCGGCTCCTTCCGCTGCATGCCCGAGCTCGCTCGGCAGCTCACAAGCTGCGGACAGCGCCGCGATTTCCTTCAGCAGGAGTTTGTCACCGGGCTCGACGGCAAGCTCAGGCTTCTCCGCCCCCTGAGGGCACGTCAGCTGCGGCGCATTGCGAGCAGGCTGCGCAGCCACGGCCTGAAGGAACAGCTCTACCTCTGCATGGAATCCGACGAGGTGTGGCGGGACACTCTGGGATACACTCCCCGCGATCTGGGGGGGCTGGCCAGCCATCTGCTCCGCAGGGCTTTTCCATCTGGAAGGTAGCCATTCCCGCGCAAGTCCTTTACCGGACGCCTATTCCCGGACAGCCATGCCCAACCTTTCCCGTAGGAGGTCCAGCAGCAGGACCTGTCCCTTGTGGAGCCTGTGCCAAGATGCCTCCGTATGCTATACCCCTCTTGCATCGACGATCAGGCCCTCTCTTGTTTTTGTGCCACATTGTCCTAGAATGAAGCCTGTTTCGAGCATCCGCTCGTCCACAAAGATGCGCAGTGCCGAACAAGGAGCCCACGCATGCACCACGTCCTCATTCTGGGAGGCGGTTTCGTCGGTCTGAACGCGGCCAAGGTTTTGGCCGGCAACAAGCGGGTCCGGGTCACCATCGTCGACCGCAGCAACTACCATCTTTTCCAACCCCTTTTGTATCAGGTGGCCTCTGCCGGGCTGAGCCCCTCGGACATCGCCACACCCATCCGAAGTCTCTTCTCCGCGAACGGGAACATCAAGACCTACAAGGCCGAGGTCACGCGCATCGATCCCGGTTCGAGGCAGGTGGACACGGATATCGGGACCTTCGAATACGACTATCTTATCATGGGGCTGGGGGCGAAACACTTCTATTTCGGCAATGAGCACTGGGAGGAATACGCACCCGGCTTGAAAACCATCGAACAGGCCACGGAGATACGCCGCAGGATCCTGGAGTCCTTCGAGCGTGCGGAGGCGGCCGCGGACACTGAGGAAAAGATGAAGCACCTGAGCTTCGTGGTCGTGGGAGGCGGAAGCACCGGGGTGGAGCTCGCCGGGGCCCTGGGCGAGCTGAGCCGTTTCGTCTTTGTTCGGGACTTCCGCAACATCGACCCCAAGCTGACCCGGATCATCCTCATCGAGGCGGGAGAGCGAATCCTCCCTGCCTTTTCGCAGAAACTCTCCGCACGGGCCACTCGGGACCTGGAAAGCCTCGGGGTCCAGGTATGGACCTCGCGCAAGGTCACCGGAGTGGACAGCGAAGGCGTGGATATCGGCGAGGAACGGATCAAGGCCGACACCGTGCTCTGGGCCGCCGGCATCACGGCAAGCCGCCTGAATCGCCAGCTTTCCCGGGAGGTGGACGGCATGGGGAGGATCGTCGTGGAGCCGGACTGCAGCCTCAAGGATCACCCGGAGGTCTTCGCCGCGGGGGACCAGGCCCACTTCACGGACGAAAAGCACGGCACGCTCCCCGCCAACGCGCCGGTGGCCCTCCAGCAGGGCAAGCACATCGCTTCCAACATCCTCTGGGAGATCGAGGGCAAACAGCGGGAGCCCTTCCAATACTTCGACAAGGGGCAGCTGGCCACCATCGGACGCAAACAAGCCGTTCTGGAGCGGGGCAGGGTCAAACTTGGCGGATTCCTGGCCTGGTGGGCCTGGCTCTTCGTGCACATCTACTACCTGCTCGGTTTCAAGAACAAGCTCTTCGTCCTGGCCCATTGGGCCTATTCCTATCTCACCTACCGCAAGGGCGCCCGCCTGATCGTGAACAAGGAGTGGCGCTTTTACAAGAGATCGCAAAGCGACGGAACAAACGGACCGGAATGAACACCCAAACCGCGAGGTTCCCCTATGGTCACCGGCACATCGTCGGCACTCCGCTCCATTCCCCTGGGCCGAACCGGGCTCACCATCTCCGAGGTGGGCTTCGGCGGCATCCCCATCATCAGGCTGGAGAGCGGCGAGGCGGAGCGGGTTGTCCGCAGCGCCTTCGAGCGGGGCATCACTTTTTTCGACACCGCGAATGCGTACAAGGACAGCGAGGGCAAGATCGGCCGGGCCCTCGAGGATGTCCGGGACCGGGTGGTCTTGGCGACCAAGAGCTTCAAGCGCGACTGGGCCTCCCTCTCCGAGGATCTGGAGAACAGCCTGCGTCAGCTGCGCACGGAGCGGATCGACCTCTTCCAGCTGCACCAGATCTCCCGGGAGGCGGAATGGAAGGAGCTCACCCGCCCCAACGGGGTCATGGAGAACCTGCTCAAGGCCCGGGACGAGGGCAAGATCAGGCACATCGGGTTCAGCTCCCACAGCCTGGACATGGCCCTTCGCCTCGTCCACAGCGGGGCTTTCGCCACGGTGCAGTTCCCCTTCAACTTCATCGAACTGGAGCCGCTGGATGAGCTGCACCCCGCGGCCAAGGAGGCGGGCGTGGGCATCCTGGCCATGAAGCCCTTCGCCGGCGGGGCCATCGACGACGGCTCCCTGGCTATTGCCTTCCTGCGGCAGTATCCGGATGTGATTCCCCTTCCCGGATTCGACTCGCTGGCCTCGGTGGAGGAGATCGTCTCCCTCTATTCCCGTCCCAACGAGGTGGGCGAAGCCGAGGAAGAGCGGATGGACGCCTACCGGCGGGAACTGGGACGGCGCTTCTGCAGGCGGTGCGAATACTGCCAGCCTTGCCCCAACGGGGTCATGGTCACTATGGCCATGGGCTATCCCCTGGTCGCCTCGCGGATGGCCCCGAGCACCGCTGTGGAATTCGCCCGCAAGGCCATGGAGACGGTGCCCCTATGCGAGGAGTGCGGTGAGTGCGAGGAGAAGTGCCCCTACGATCTGCCCATCGTGCAGATGATCAGGGAGAACTACGAGCTCTTCGAGAGGCACAGGGCCGAGGTGGAACAGGGAAAGGCTTGAAGAAAAAAGAGAAGATTACTGCCCACGGAATGACACGGAATAACACGGAATGAAGATAAAAAATCAGGGATGACAGGGCCTGTCAGCCTTGATTCTCATATTTCGTGTTTTTTTCGTGTGTTTCGTGGGCTACTCTCTTCTTCCTTTCCGCGTTATTCCGTGTTTGCCCCGTGAGACCATGTGCCGTTTCACTGGGGTCATTTCGTGGGCTCAAACGGAAGCAGGGGGCTGTTATGCAGGATGATGTGGTTCTAGTCAGTGCCTGTCGCACTCCGGTCGGGGCTTTCGGGGGTCATCTGAGGGACCTCAGCGGGGCCCGCATCGCCAGCGCCACCATGCAGGAGGCAGTGCGCCGCAGCGGGATCGACGCCTCCCTGGTCGACGATGTGCGCTACGGCTGCTGCATGGAACACCACGACTCGCTCAATGTCTCCCGGGTTGCCGCCCTGACGGCCGGCCTGCCAGAATCCGTCCCCGCGGCGACGGTCAACCGCGCCTGCATATCCGGGATGGAGGCCATGATCTCCGGGATGGCCATGATCCGGGCCGGAATGGCCGAGGTCGTTCTTGCCGGGGGTGTGGAGCACATGTCCGGGGTTCCCTATGCCCTGCCCGGAGCCCGCTGGGGGTACAAGCTCCAGGACCAAACGGTGGAGGACGCCCTGATGCACACCCTGCACGCGGGCTCGCACCTCCTCCCCCTCACCGAGGAGGCTCCCCTGGACACGACGCGATCCCCGGCTGCGGACTTCCTGGGCAAGCCCTATCTCATGGGCCACACAGCCGAATTCGTCGCCGACAGATACGGCCTGACCCGGGAGGAGATGGACGAGGTGGCCCTTCGCAGCCACAACAATGTGGAGCGGGCCACCGAGGAGGGTGTCTTCCGGGAGGAGATTGTTCCGGTGGAGGTGCCCAGGCGCAGGAAGGAGGCGCTCACCTTCTCCAGGGACGAGCACTTCCGGCCCGGTCTGGCTCTGGAAGACCTGCAGAAGCTCCCGCCCGCCTTCATCCCCAAGACGGGAACGGTCACCGCGGGCAATTCCAGCGGAATCAACGACGGCTCAGCCGGGCTGATGATCATGTCCGCCTCCAAGGCCCGCGAGCTCGGACTAACTCCACTGGCCCGGATCAAGGCCGTGGGCCGCGGCGGATGCCACCCCGCGGTCATGGGCCTGTCCCCGGTTCCCGCTGTCCGGGATCTGTTGGACAAGAGCGGGCTGCGCGTGGACGACTTTCAGCTCATCGAGGTCAACGAGGCCTTCGCCGCGCAGTATCTGGCCTGCGAGCGGGAGCTCGGCCTTTCGCGGGAGATCACCAACGTGAACGGCTCCGGGATCGGCATGGGCCATCCCGTGGGGGCCACCGGAGCCAGGATCCTGGTCACCCTGATCCACGCCATGCGCCGGAAAGGGGCCGAACTGGGCCTGGCCACCCTGTGCGGCGGCGGGGGCGTGTCCATGGCCTGCGCCCTGGAAATCAGCGCCTA
>JAZKRN010000142.1:0-7798 GCA_036628655.1 Desulfohalobiaceae bacterium
ATCACGCCTTCTCCCGGAATCGCCGGGTATCGATTTCGTATTTGGCAACCTTGTACTGCACCACCCGCTTGGTGGTTCCCAGCAGCCGCGCGGCCTGCGTCTGGTTCCCCCTGGCGTCCTTGAGCGCATCCACCAACAGATCGCGCTCGAAGTTGTCCACCAGAACCTCCAACTTGCCCCTGGGCTGTTCCGTGGAGACCTCGGTTTTCATCTGCAGCGAGGGGGGCAGGTGGCTCGTCTCGATGGTGTCCCCGGTGGCCAGCAGAACGGCCCGCTCGATGCAGTTCTCCAGCTCCCGTACATTGCCCGGCCAGTGGTAGGCGAGCAGCATATCGATGGCTGCTGTGGAGATCCGCTTCACCTTCTTGCTGAACTCGTCGGAATATTTGACCACGAAGTAGTCCGCAAGCATGAGGATGTCCGAGCCCCTCTCCCGCAGAGGGGGAATGAAGATGGGGAACACGTTGAGCCGGTAGTAGAGATCCTCCCGGAACTCCCCCCTTCGCACCTCATCTTCCAGGTCCTTGTTCGTGGCCACAAGGACCCGGACGTCCACGGTTCGGCTTCTTGAGGAGCCCAGGGGCTGGATCGCCTTCTCCTGCAGCACCCGGAGCAGCTTGGCCTGGGCCAGAAAGGAGAGCTCCCCGATCTCGTCCAGGAACACGGTCCCTCCGTGGGCCTCCTCGAAGCAGCCCTTGCGCCGCGCGGTCGCTCCGGTGAAGGCGCCCTTCTCGTGGCCGAAGAGCTCGCTCTCCAGCAGGCTTTCCGGCATGGCCGCACAGTTGATCTGAATAAAGGGGCCCTCTGCTCGGCTGCTGTTCTCGTGCAGGGCCTGGGCCACGAGCTCCTTGCCCGTCCCGGTCTCGCCCTGGATGAGCACGGTGGAGCTGATATCCGCCACCTGGTCGATCATCCGGAGCACTTCCTGGACCCCCTTGCTCCGGCCGATGATATTGGTCCGGGGCCGCCGCGACTCGGCCAGGATCCACCGCAGCCGTCGGTTCTCCTCCTCCACGGCCCGGAAATAGACCACCTTGCCCATGAGGTCGGCCACAGCGGACAAGAGCTCCAGCTCGCGGTCCAGGTCCTGCACTTCCCGGCTCAGCTTATCCACGGACAGAACGCCCACGACTTTGCCCTGATAGAAGATAGGCACGCAGAGGAAGGAAAGCTCGTCCCGCTTGAGCTGCTTCCGGGCTCCGGTCCGATCCAGGAAAAGGGGGTCCTGCCCCAGGTCCGCGATCGCCATGGGACGCCCGCTCTGGGCCACCTTGCCCGTCACCCCCTCTCCCGGCCCGTAGCTGATCTGGTCCTGGTAGACATCCATTTCGTGGGCCACGTCGAGCCAGGCCTGGCCGGACTGGAAGTCGAGGACGGAGATCATGCCGCGGTGCATGCCCAGCTGATCGCTCAGGATCTGCAGTACTCCGGAGAACTGCTCCTTGAACTCCTCCCCGCCGGCCAGGGTGCGGGATATGGAGTACAGGGCATAGAGCTCGTTGTAGTTGAATTGCTCCATGCCGGAATTCTGCCTGCAATTCGGGGTAAGATCAATCATGCCGGGTCATTCGTGGGAAAGGGCCTTCAAAAGGAGGCATCAAGGAGTCAGCTATAATGTGGAACTGATCATCCGACAAAAACACATGGATGTATCCACGTATCAATGGATAAGTTCATCAGCGAGTCGTAAGCCTTCACGGGGTCGTTCTGCGCTTCTGCGGCAGGAAGAGGAGCCCACCGCCGAGGCGCCTCAGTTAAACACCCCAAAGGGGTCCCCGGTTTAACCGGGCAAGCGGGGAACGCGGAGGGAAGGACGCGGAGGAAGAAGCCTTATCCTTTGCCTAGAGACGGGGCAAAGGATAATAGGGCTTTGCTTGGCTAGAGTCCTGATTCGCTTTCACGCCGGGGCTGAGCCCTTTTGCTTTGCGGCACCTCACCCCAAAGCAAAAAATATCTCTCTGCGCCTCCTCTGCGTCCTCTGCGGTGAGAAAAATGCTCTCTGAGGCTTTGCAGTCCGCCTATCCTGCCCCCTGAATGGTTACAGCGAGTCGATGTATTGCTCACAACGGAGCCGCTGAAACACCGACTCACTGACCTACTGACTTACTGACTCACTGACACCCTATTCCGGCAGCGGATCGTTTTCCTCTAGCTCCCAGATGCCGCAGGGACAGGCCCCGGCGCAGAAACCACAGCCGATGCAGCGCTCCGGATCCACGCGCATCTCGAAGCCGTCGCCTCCCAGATCCACGCGGGAAATGGCCGCCTGGGGACAGATAGCCGCGCAGACGCCGCAGTCGCGACAGGTCCCGCAGGAGGCGCACTGCTTGGAACAGTCGTCGAGGCCGTCCAGGGACTGGACCCTGGGATCGAAATACTCCGTCCTGATCCGGGAGGTGTCGATGATCTGCCGTTTGCGGCTCTCGGGCTCGCGCCCCTGTCCGGGCCCCTCGATCGCGCGGGCCACCTGCTGCCCGGCCCCGACGGCGTCGGTGAGCAGCCCCGGGCCGACGGCATCGCCCACGGCGAAGATCGCCGGATCGGAAGTCCGGTATTGCTCATTCACTTGGACGAACCCGCCCTCCAGCTCCACGGAGCTGGGCAAAGTGCTCGTCTCCGGCTGGTCGCCAACGGAGACGATCACCGTGTCCGCAGGGATGAGCTCGCCGGAGGTCAGAAGCACTCCGTCCTCGCGCACCTCCTGGGTGAAGACGGGCCAGCGGAAAACAGCCCCGGCTTCTTCGGCCTCGCGCCGCTCCCTGCCGAAGGAGGCCGGCTCCTGGATGTCGATGAGGGTAATCTCCCCGGCGCCCAGGCGGTTGGCCTCGGTGGCCGCGTCGCAGCCGACGTTGCCCGCTCCGATGATTACCACGCGCCGGCCCACTTCCGCGCGACCCTCGCGGCTGTCGCGCAAAAACTCCAGCGCCGGAAGAAGCCGCTCATTGCCGGGAACGGGAAGCTTCTTCCCCTGCTGGGCCCCAACGGCGAGGACCACGTAGTCGTAGTCCAGCTTCAGCTGCTGTATATCCTCCGGCCCCAGCTCCTGCTGCAGATGCACATGGGGCAGCACCTCCCTGATCCGCTCGATCTCGGACTGCAGCACCTCCTCGGGGATGCGGGTGGAGGGGATGGCCTGGCTCATCTTGCCGCCGAGCCGCTCGCTCCGGTCGAAGACAACCGCATTGTGTCCCTGTTGCCGCAACTGCCAGGCAGCGGACAGGCCTGCGGGGCCGCCGCCGATCACGGCCACCTTCCTGCCGGTGATCTCCGGCAGATCCGAGGGAGGCCGCGCCTCCAGGCTCTTCTTGCCCAACTGGGGCACGTCCACGGGGAGCAGGCCGTTTTGCCCCCGCGTGCAGCCCTGCATGCACAGATTGGGGCAGAGGTAGCCGCAGATGGAGGCCGGAAACGGGGTATAGGCCAGGGCCAGATCCACGCCCTCGTCCACGCGGCCCTCCCGGATGAGGCGCCATCGCTCCTGCACGGGCATGCCCGTGGGGCAGGAGGCCTCGCACGGGGCGGCGTACTTGCGGTTGGCCCAAACGGGCACGAATCGCCGCAGCTCGCCTGTGGTGATCACCGGAATGGGACTTCGGTCCGCCTGGCTCAGATCGCCGATGAGACCGCCCCGTCCCAGCTCCCGATCCCAGATGTTTTGGCGGAAGGCCTGCATGGACTGCTTGGGCCGGGAGGTCTTCTCGAAGGGGCTGCGGGCCTGCAAAAGCTGCCAGGAATCGCGGTCTGCGAGCGTCTCCAAGAGCTCGGTCCGGCCGATGCGCTCCAGAAAGGCGGCGAGGTTGTCCCGGAGCCAGTGCCAGTCCTGGTCAGTGATAGGGACCAGCTCGGCATCCACCTGGCTGTATCCCCTGTGCGGGCCCCGGAAAAAGATCCGTCCGCCCACCATGCCCACGCAGGGCCGATAGCCCAGGATATTCTCCGGGTTCTGGGGCTCATGGCCGCAGATCACGGCCACTCCTCCGGCCATGAACTCCGCGAAGTAGTCCCCCACGGAGCCGAGCACCCACATCTCCGGCGGATCGAAGCGGGGATTGTGCTTGGTCATGGTCATTCCCCGCGACCCGATGTTGCCGCCGATGCTGACGCGGCCCTGGGCCATGGCGTTGGCCACGCCGTTGCTCGCGTGACCGCGCACCGTGATATCCGCTCCGGCGTTGAGCCAGCCCACGTCGTCCGAGGCGTTTTCCAGGGCCACAATGCGCGTGTTGGAAAACCCCATGGAGCCCAGCCGCTGACCGGAGGGGCCGTGTACGGTCACCTCCACCTCGTCGTCCCCGGCCCGCCAGAGCCGGCCCGCTATGCCGTGATGCCCCATGGCCTGCACCCGGAGGCTGGTGTGTCCGTCCGCCACGGCCTGCTGCAGCCTCTCCTCCAGGATCCTGGACTCGAGGCGGTGCCCGTCCTCCACGCCGTGGATTTGGATCGCTCTCTCCTGTTCCTGACTCAAAACGGCACTCCTTCAGATTTCGAAATTCCGGTTTCCCAAAATCCGGAACCGTGAACGCGGAACCCAGAACCTTTTAAACCACATGCTTGATCTGCAGCCTCTCGGCGATCTCTGCGTCGGAAACGCCCAGGGCGTCGGACATGCCGATGGGCAGCGATGTGGAGCGGCCCAGCGGGGCCACGATCTTGCGCAGCTCGGTGTCGAAGGAGAGGTAGAAGTCCACGACCCGCTCGGCCACCTTTTCCGGGTCCAGGCGACGATAGAGGCGCGGATCCTGGGAGGTGATCCCCTTGGGGCAACGGCCGATGTTGCACACATTGCAGCGTCCGGCCTCGGACCCCACGCAACCGGCTGCGGCCTGCATGACGTATTTGCCAGCCTGCACGCCGCTCGCGCCCAGCATGATCAGGGATGCTGCGTTGGCTGCCAGGTTCCCGCGCTTGCCCACTCCTCCGCCTGCGAAGAGCGGGATTTCGTTCTGCTGCCCCAGTTTGACCAGGTTGAGGTAGCAGTCGCGGACGTTGCTGGCGATGGAATGGCCCATGTGATCCATGGACACGTTGTACGCCGCGCCGGTGCCTCCGTCCTCGCCGTCGATGGCCATGGCCCCGGCATAAGGGTTGCGGGTAAGATTGTTCAAAACGGCCAGGGAGGTGGAAGTGCCCGAAATCTTGGGATAGACCGGCACGCGGAATCCCCAGGCCATGGACATGGACTGGATCATCTTGGCCACCGCCTCCTCGATGGAATACTTGGTCTGGTGCGTGGGCGGGCTGGGGAGGTTCACCCCCATGGGCACACCGCGGATGGCGGAGATGAGCTTGTTCACCTTGTACCACATGAGCAGCCCGCCGTCCCCGGGCTTGGCGCCCTGGCCGTACTTGATCTCCACGGCGCAGGGGTCCTCCTTCATTTGCGGCAGGGCATGGATGATCTCGTCCCATCCGAAGTACCCACTTGCGATCTGCAGGATCACGTACTTCAAGAACCGCGAGCGCAGGAGCCGTGGAGGACAGCCTCCCTCGCCGGTGGCCATCCGCACGGGCATGCCCATCTCCTCGTTGAGATAGGCCACACCCATCATCAGCCCCTCCCACATATTGGGGGACAGGGCGCCGAAGGACATGCTGCCGATGATCAGGGGATAGATTTCCCGCACCGGCGGCTCCCAGCCCTGCTCCTGATAGGTCTTCAGCTGGTCCTCCGGGGAAAGGATGCGCCCCAGCAGGGTGCTGAGCTCGAACTCGTGCCGCCCCGCGTCCAAGGCCGGGTCGGTGAGCATGGAGATCCGGGTGAACTTGATCTGGTCCAGGACGCCCTCGGACTCGTTGCGGCGCCCTCCGCGGCGCATGGGCTGGCCGCCCCGGTCCACGTGGAAGCGCATCTTGTCCGGCTCGTCGCTCTTGTAGGGCATGATCGCCTCATTGGGGCAGACCTGGCTGCACATGCCGCAACCGATGCAGGCGTACGCGGCATCGGTCTTCTGCCGGATCCCGTAGGAAATCTGATAGGCGGTGCTCGGCGGCTGCTGCAGACCCAGCTGGGGCTGGACGCTGCGCTGCCGGAACACGCCGAGGTCGATGGCTTGCACGGGGCACACCGCTGTGCAGCGGCCGCACAGGGTGCACTTCTGTTGGCTCCACTGGACCTGCCAGGGCAGGTCCTTGGGACTTAGTGAGCTTGGTGCAATGAATCCATTTGAGAGCATGTGCGCACCTCCTGGGCATCCGGGCCGACAAGAGCCGTATCCAGATGCATGGGCTGGAAGTATTCGTTCTCCTTCTCCGGCAGGGCGGCCTCCAGGCCGCAGAATTCCGAGGAGAAGGCGTAGCGCCCCGGTCGGCCGCCGACGACCCCGGGCCTCAGCTTCTTGCGGTCCTGGGTCATGAACATGGTGTTGTCCGGCAGGCAGCCGATGGTGCAGTTGGGGCCATCGATGATGAGCCTGCGGCAGCTGCGCTTGAGCCGGCGCAGGAGCTCCCCGTCGGGGTGCCTCTCGAACTCCTCGTTCTGCAGGGGTGTGATTATGTGCTTGTACCCCTCCAGCCCCAGCCCCAGAGAGTTCAGGGTATAGTGCAGGATATGGGTAAAGACCTCGGAGTCGGACTGATAGCCGCTGTATCCGGGGAATCCCCTGGACTCCAGGAATTCCTTGATGGGCACGAAGGCGGTGTTTTCCCCGTTGGTCATGCTGGCCACGCCCTGAAGGAAAAAGGGATGGCAGGCGTAGAGATTGATGGCGTAATTGGTGTTCTGCCTGCCCTGGGCCATGACCACCCTGGACGAGAGCCCCAGGTCCTCCAGTCCGAGGTGCTCCGCCACGCTCATGGGATCGCCGATCTCCTTGAGCATAACTGTGTCCGGCCAGAAGCTGAAGACAATCATGTCCCCGTTGTCCTGCCCCATCTCCCGGAGGGAAAGGCGGATACGCATCAGCCTGTCCCGGGTTTCGGCCTCGGAGAGCCCCTTCCAGTCGTCGGGGTAATCGTAGGCGCGCACCACATAGTGATCCCTCTGGGGAACCCCGGGCGGAGGCCTCTTGAAGGGCTTGATCGCGAGACGATGCCTCGTGGTAAAGCCCACGCTCATCATGTACTCATCCAGCCGCTTCAGGCCCTGCCGGGTAAAGATCCCGGACAATATGGGCAACTCACGGAGCTCTTCAAAAACGCCGCCCAGATCGGTCAGATAGAGCCCCACACCGGAGCCGTCGTGGCCCTCGCGCATGGCGTCCATGGCCCGCATCGCGGCCATGGGGCTCTCCGGTTCACTGCCCTGAATTGCGAAAAGACGACACATAAACCATCACTCTCCTTTTTGCTCCTGTGCCGGGGACCCGCGCGGCACCCCAACACAGTCGCCTGTTCATCACGGGGAACACACCTCATTGCAACAAATTTGCCAATTGCCGCAGAAAACTCTGCACCCCCGCCAACTTCGGAGCTCCACAAGTCGCCCATCGGCCCAGATCTCATCCTTGCGACCCCGCAACCGTGAAACAATTTTGTGCCGCGGACAAAACGCACTTTCGAGCTTCCAAGATAAATTCAATTATATCAATATATTAAGTAAAAAAATTCGACACGAATTTGTATCATCCGGCCAAGTGATACACGATCGTGTCATGTGACGGCTCCATTTTTCCCAAGCCTGTAGACCTTGGAGCGAAGCATCCATCAAAAGCCTCCTTGCGTCCGTGTGCGCTGTTTCGCACTGTCTTTTCGATCGCCGAGCCTTGCTTGCAGGACTTCCCAACCCAACTCAAGAAGTTGGACACAATTACATACAACCCTCATTCCCGGGCCACCCCGGGCACAACCAAGCATGAAAATG
>JAZKRN010000143.1:0-7726 GCA_036628655.1 Desulfohalobiaceae bacterium
TCCTGGTTCGAGGAGAACGAGCCGGACACATACTGGCTCAAGCTCCAGATCCAGCCGTCCTATGTCGATGGCTCAGGGGAAAAGATCGATCTGCTCCCGGTGGACACCCTGGGGCTGCCACAGCGGTACGCCTCGACCTGGGAGGGGCTCAGGCACAGCGTTGCCATCTATCACAGTCCCCAGGAGGTAGTCTGGGGCCTGACTGCGGAGCTGATCCGGGAGTTTCTGACCCATCTCTCCCGAATTCGCGGTAATGAGTGACCCCTCCGACCCGGCTTCTCGTCCCATCGAATCATTTCCCTCGCACACGCTGAATGCGACAGGAAACGCCGAGCGCAAAGGAATGAGAGGGCTTATTCCTTGCTGGCCTCGATGCAGGCGTAGGCATTGTGGTTGTGGATGGACTCGAAGCTCTCCACTTCCGTGCGGAACCAGGTGATCTGGTGCATGGCGTTGAGGCGGTTGGCCACGTTGCGGACCACATCCTCCACAAAGGCGGGATTTTCAAAGGCGAGCTCGGTGACGCGCTTTTCATCCTCCCGCTTGAGGAGGGCATGGACCTGGGTCGAGGCCGAGTCCTGGGCGATGTGGATCAGGTCCTCGAGCCAGAGCATGCCTGTGAATCCGGCGCGTATGCTGACCAGAGCCCGCTGGCTGTGGGCCCCCTGTTCAGATATGGCCTGAGAACAGGGGCATACGGTCATGATCGGGACCTGCACATCCAGGCACATCCTGGGCTTGCCCGCCTCGAGCTCGCCGGTAAAGGCACACTCGTAGTCCATAAGTCCCCGGCTTCCGCTCACCGGAGCGCTTTGCTCCAGGAAAAAGGGAAAGCGGAAGGTGAGGTGGGATCGCTTGGCGTTGAGCCGCTCCTGGACCTCGCTCAGGAGGTGCTTGAAGCTGGAGTAGTCCAGCACCCCCGACCAATCGTGCAAAAGCTCCACAAAGCGGCTCATGTGGGTGCCCTTCGTATTGGCCGGGAGATCCACGTACAGATCCACCCGGGCCACCGTGTTCTGCACCCCATTGTTCTTGTTGCGCACGATGAGCGGATAGCGGAGGTTCTTCACTCCCACCCGATCGATGGAGATGGTCACGTCGGACGCGGCGTTCTGAATATCCTGCATCAGATCAGATCCTTGCCTGTGGTGGACAGACTGAGCTTGCCGTGCTTGATCCCGCGCGTGGAGGTCAGACGCCGGGAAATGTGGTTGATATCCCTGACCGCGCCCTTGAGCACAAGGACTTCCATGCAGTTCCTGTGGTCGATGTGCACATGCAGCGTGGAGATGATGACCTCCAGCGCGCTGTGCTGGATCTCGATCATCTTCTGGGCCAGATCGCTCTGGTGATGATCGTACACCAGGGTCAGCGTGCCGGCCACCTCCTGACTCTGATCCTGCCACTCCTCCTGGACCAGCTCATTCCGAATCAAGTCCCGGATCGCTTCGGACCGAGTGGGATAGTTCCTCTCCTGGCACAACCTGTCGAATTTTTCCAACAGATCAGAATCCAGGGATATCCCGAAACGTATTGTGCCTCCCACGCTCTATTCCCCTCTGATCATTTTCCCAAAAAGAAACAAGAATAGAATCCATTGATGTGCTTGATTTTTCCCCAGCCACAAGGAAAACGGTGACCATTTTCGCTCCGAAACAGACTCCTCCGGCATGAGGCCCGCTCTTGAGAGTCTATTTGCGGGGTCCAACCGGATGCCCAAGCGCATGAAGCCCCGGTTCGGCAGAGCCAAACACCTCCCATGGCGGACAACATCGGACTTCTGCCACATCTTCCGCGCCGTTTTTCCGCGTATACTACAGCCAAGATGCTGTTGTCTAGACAAAAGGGTTCCGCGCAAGAACCCTTCACCTGAGCCACGGAAGCCGTCTTTTCAGGACCCTTTTTGTGCGGGGCTCTGAGAAAAATGAGGCCCGAATCGTCATTCCGCGATACATGGTATTATTGGGCGGATCTCTCCGACTGAGTCCAGTCAAATTGTTCAAAATCCTCATCTAAGGCCCTTTGAGGTCACACCCTGGACTCAACGGGCCTGCAGAGAAGCAGATCCGACGCAACGCTTGGCCCGTCCGCGAGTGATGGAATTTCCTTTGGGTAGCATAGTTTGTTTACATGGCAAAACACCAAAACAGTATCCAGTCTATTTGCTATCCTTGTGATACTGTGCTCTCCCTGTTTCAGGAGAGTTATCCCTTCTCCTTCTCCCATGCGAACAGGCTGCTTGTACCTAACTGACTCAAATGGATATTTTTCTTCTTGCCACATATTCACAATTATATTAACATTGCAATGATCTAAATTGTGTGCAACTTGTGCAAAATACTTTTCAACCTTGAATGCGCTTCTCCTGAAAAGGACAAGCTTTGTCAGAATCTGTTGGTCCGTATGGACTCAGTTGTTTGCTGTGCCCATGAGATGTTTCGCATTGTGCTGAATCCGCAAATCAAACGGTAAGGGGGGGGACCCATGAATGAATTGAACTTTGTCAAACAGCTCAACGCAAGGGGCTATTCCCGAAGGGACTTCCTCAAATTCTGCACTGTCATGGCCGCGAGCATGGGGCTTCCGCTAAGCGCGGGCGAAAAAATCGCCTCCGCAGTGGAAAGCCCGAGCCGCCCTCCTGTCATCTGGATTTCGGGCCAGGGCTGCACCGGCTGCACCGAATCCCTTTTACGGACCACGCACCCCACCCTGGAACATCTCATCCTGGACATGATCTCCCTGGACTACAACGAAACCCTGAACGCCGGCGCCGGCCATCAGGCCGAGGAGTTCATGCACAACTCCGTTGAGGAGAATGCCGGCAAATTTATCCTCGTTGTCGAGGGCTCCATCCCCACCAAGGACGGCGGGATCTACTGCAAGGTCGCCGGCACCCCCTTTGTGGACATCGTCAATGAGATGGCGGGCAAGGCCGCTGCAACCATCGCCATCGGCTCATGTGCCTCATGGGGAGGCATTCCCTCCGCCGATCCGAACCCCACTGGCGCAAAGGGCGTTCTGGAGGTCCTGCCGGACGCGACGGTGATGAATATTCCGGGCTGTCCCGCTAATCCCTACAACTTCACCTCGGCTGTGGCCCACTACATCACCTACAAGGAGCTGCCCGCCCTGGACGACAAGGCCCGTCCCAAGTTCGCCTACAGCCGCCTCATTCACGAGAACTGCGAGCGCAGGCCCCACTTCGACTCCGGCCGTTTCGCCAGCGACTTCGGGGATGAGGCCCACAAGCAGGGATACTGCCTGTACAAGCTGGGCTGCAAGGGCCCTGTGACCTATAACAACTGCTCCATTCTGGGCTACTGCGACGTGGGGTCCTGGCCGGTCAAGGCGGGCCATCCCTGCTTCGGCTGTAGCGAGGAAGGGGTTGGCTTCAGTGTCCCGCAGTTTACAGAAGCGGACCTGACAAAGGAGAGTCTGTACACGCCCTCGGCCACTCCAGCAGACATCACCTATGAGCGGGGCGGAAACGTCTCCGCGACTGCCGCCGGCCTGGTCGGCTTAGCGGTGGGTGCGGCTGCCGGAGCCGGAGTTGTGGCCTCCCGGAAGCTGAAGTCCGAAGAAGCAACGAGCAACCAGTAAACCAAGGGAGGGACACGATGACGATCAAACGGCGGGAATTCCTCAAGGCGACTGCCGCCGGGGGAGCCTTGATGGTCGCCGGCTCGCAGTCCGCCAGTGCCTCCACAGCTGGAGAACACATCCCTCCCAAGGCTGTGGGCATCCTCTACGACTCCAACCTGTGCATCGGATGCCAAGCCTGCATGACGGCCTGCAAGGACGCCAACGATATGCCCCCGGAGCACTCCGGTAGGAATACCACATGGGACAATCCCCTGGATCTGTCCGCAAAGACGCTGAACATCATCAAGATGTACAGGGAAGGCGACAACTACGCCTTCATGAAACGCCACTGCATGCACTGCCTGGATCCGGCCTGCGTCAACGCCTGCCCTGTCTCGGCCCTGATCAAGGACCGGGAGACGGGCGTGGTGACCTACGACGCCTCGGCCTGCATCGGGTGCCGCTACTGCCAGGTGGCCTGCGCCTACAACATTCCCAAGTTCGAGTGGGACTCCCCCTTTCCCAAAATCCAGAAGTGCCAGCTCTGCGACCACCTCTTCGAGCAGGGCCGCTATGCCGCCTGTTGCGAGTCCTGTCCCACGGGCGCCTCCCTTTTTGGGCCTGTGGATCAGCTGCAAATGGAGGCGGAGCGCAGGCTGCAGATGGAGCCGGGCAAGCAGTTCGACTTTCCGGTGAACCACATCGAAAGGGGCGAAACAAGGCGGCACAAGGCACAACCCTATATCAACCACATTTACGGCAGTGATGAGCTCGGAGGCAGCCAGTACCTGATTCTTTCCGGCACCGACTTCAACAAGCTCGGGCTCCCGATTCTTCGGGAGCGGTCCTATGTCAAGGATCTGGAGGGCATCGCCAACACCTTCTACAAGTATCTGATCTATCCGGTGGCCGCTTTTGCCGGGCTGGCTTACTTGGCCAAGAAGCGCGATCACCACGAATAGGGCAACAGCAAAGCCCTCCAAGCCGAGAAAAGGAGTGACCATATGTCCGAAGCCAAACCTTACGGAGGCAGGGTTTTTACCATACCCTTCATCCTGGGCCTATTGGTTATCCTCATCATGTTCGGCTTCCTGGTTCAGCGCTTTCTCTACGGGCTGGGTCCGGTCAGCGGCATGAATGACGGCTACCCCTGGGGCCTGTGGATCACCTACGACGTCAACGTGGGCACCGCGTTCGCCTGCGGGGGCTATGCCATGGCTATTCTCATCTTCATCTTCAACAGGTTCGAATACAGCCCGCTTCTCAAGCCGGCTATCCTGACCAGCTTCTTGGGCTACGCCCTGGCGGGCTTTTCCATCTTTTTCGACATCGGCCGCTACTGGAACATGCAGAACATCTTCCTTCCCTGGCACGCCAACGTGCACTCGGCCATGTTCGAAGTAGCCCTGTGCGTCGCCGCCTATTGTCTGGTCCTCTTGATCGAGGCGTCTCCGCCCATTCTGCAGAAATTCAAGCTCCACAACATCGAAAGCAAGCTGAACAAGGTCCTGTTCATCTTCGTTGCCCTGGGCATGCTCCTGCCCACAATGCACCAGTCCTCCCTGGGCAGCCTCATGCTGCTGAGCGGCTCCAAGATGTCCCCTCTCTACTGGAGCCAGGCCCTGCCGCTCTTCTTCCTCATTTCGGCGCTGCTTCTGGGGTATGCCATCGTGATCTTCGAGGCCACGCTCTCCGGAGTGGCCTTCAACAATCCTTCCGAGCTCAACATCCTGAAGAAGCTTTCCAAGATCATCCCCTGGCTCGTGGGGATCTTTCTCGTGCTCCGCTTCCAGGATATCAACGCGCGCGGGGCCCTGGACGCGATGTTCGCCGGAGACATGGCGGGGAACTTCTTCCTCCTGGAAAGCGTCCTGCTCCTCGTGGCTTTTTTCATGCTCATCCCGGCCAAGAACCGCGCCGATTCGCGCAAAGTCTTCTGGTCGGCCTTCTGCGCTCTGCTCGGAGCTGGGCTGTACCGCTTTGACGCCTATCTTATCGGATTCACGCCGGGCAATGGGTGGCACTATTTCCCGACCACACCGGAAATCATGATCACCTTCGGGATCATCGCCATCGAGATCCTGGTCTTTATCTGGGCGGTCAAGAGGACACCCCTCTTGCCCCTTTCCGGCAAGAAGAGCCAGGCCTAGCCGTGATGCAGGCATCCATGAATCAAGCGACTAACTCACCAAGATCGAAGGGAAGGAGAAAAATATGGCACAGCGTATAAGCGTCGACCCTATAACCCGCATCGAAGGACACCTGCGCGTAGACTGCGAGGTCGAAAACGGGACCATCAGCAATGCCTGGGCATCCGGACAGATGTGGCGCGGGATCGAGCTGATCCTGCAGGGCCGCGATCCGCGCGAGGCATGGCTCTTTACCCAGCGCATCTGCGGGGTCTGCACCACGGTGCACGCCCTGGCTTCGGTACGGGCCGTTGAAAATGCCCTGGAGCTGGAGATCCCGACCAATGCCCAGTACATCCGGAACCTCATCGTCGCCGCCCACGGAATGTTCGATCATCTCACCCATTTTTACCAGCTCTCCGCCCTTGACTGGGTTGACATTGTCTCCGCACTCAAGGCCGATCCGAACCAGGCGGCCAAGGTGGCCCAGAGCCTCTCCGGCTGGCATCGGAACAGTGTCGAGGAATTCAAGGCCGTGCAGGAGAGGGTCAAGAACTTCGTTTCCTCCGGACAACTCGGCGTCTTCGGCAGTGGATACTGGGGCCACCCTGCGATGAAGCTCACACCGGAGGTCAACCTCATGGCCACGGTCCATTATTTCCAGGCCCTGGAGTATCAGCGAAAAATCAATAAGATCGTCGCCATCCTCGGGAGCAAGACCCCGCACATCCAAAACCTGGCAGTCGGCGGCGTATCCAATCCCGCGGACATCAACTCCCCGGCCCCGCTGACCATGGAACGACTGAACTATATCAAGTCCCTGATCGACGAAGTCCAGGGCTTTATGAAGCAGGTCTATCTTGTGGACGTGGGCGCCATCGGCGGATTCTACGCGAACTGGACCCAGTACGGGGCCGGGGTGACCAACTACCTGAGCGTCCCGGATCTGCCCACGGACACCAAGGGCCAGGAGTTCATGATGCCCGGCGGGTACATCCCCGGCGGGGACCTGGAATCCTTTCAGGAAATCAAGACCTTCCAGGACTCCTTTTTCAAGGACAATGTCAAGGAGGCCATCAATCACTCCTGGTACGAAGGAGACTGGAACAGGCACCCCTACGACGAGGAGACCAAGCCCAACTACACCGACTTTGACGAGAACGGCAAGTATTCCTGGGTCAAGGCCCCGAACTTCAAGGGCGAGCCCGCCCAGGTGGGCCCCCTGGCCCATGTGCTCGCCGCGTACGCCGCGGGGCACAAGCCCACGAAGCAGTACCTCCAGGCGGCACTGGACGTCGCGGGGAACGTCGCGGGCACGCAACTGCCGCTCAGCGCCCTGCACTCCACCATCGGTCGCCACGCCGCCCGGGCGGTCCGCGCCGCGGTGCTCACGGACACCCTGCCCCAGCTCTGGCAGGGCTTGGTGGAGAATCTGGGCACGGGAGATACCCAGACCTTCAATCCGCCCAGCTTCCCCAAAGGGGAAATCCAGGGCTTCGGCTTCCACGAGGCACCCAGGGGCGTCCTCTCCCACTGGGTGGTCATCCAGGACGGGGCAATCAAGAACTACCAGGCTGTTGTTCCCTCGACCTGGAACGCCGCGCCTCGCGGCCACAAGGACCAGAAGGGCCCCTACGAAGCCTCTCTGGTGGGCAATCCCATGGCAGAGCCAGACAAGCCCCTGGAGGTGCTGCGCACGGTGCACTCCTTCGATCCCTGCCTGGCCTGCGCCATCCACATGCACGACGAACACCGCCGCGACCTGGTGCAGGTCAAGGCCCTCTAATCCCCTCCCAAGCGGGAGTTGATCAAACCCGAGTAATCATAAGCGTGGAGCCGGGAGAGGCGACTCTTCCGGCTCCATCTTCTTGTGGGGCGCGGAGCGCGGCCCTGGGCTTGCCAATTGCCGAGACAACCCTCATTCCCCGCGCCATCCGGGCACAACCAAGCATGAAAATGGCGCGAGGCGAAGGCGGGTGGACGCTGAAGCGCAGGTTTCATCCCGGGTTTCACAT
>JAZKRN010000144.1:0-7616 GCA_036628655.1 Desulfohalobiaceae bacterium
ATACGTACAGGCTGGATGATGTGCGGAATGCTCTTCGCCAGGGGGATCTTGAGGCTGCGGCAAAATATGGACGGCTTTACGAGCTTCGGCCTTTAGCGCATCAGTAGCAATCTTTTGTGCGAAACCGCGAACATGGGGGCGTGTTGATGTAACCACCAAAGCAGGATGTCGAGAATCGGGTGTTTCCCTGATTGTTGACCGGAACGCCACTCCGGTTTCCCCTTCATCCTCGGGCGCGGAGCGCGTGCGGGGTCCGCGCCTCTGCTGTTGGCTCCCCTCTCCCCGCAATTCGAAAAGGCTTTCGCAAGCAAGCAATAAAAATGGCTACCCTCGCGATCTGGATCCGGGCGGCGCGCCCGCGGACCCTTGCCCTGGTGGCCCTCCTTGACCTGGCCCGGATCCACCGCAAAGAGAATCTCAGTACACATGGGGACAGGTTTCTAATGACCCTCTGACCTGGCCTCGGTCAGTCCGAAAGGCAGCACGGACACCATGGCCAGAAAGCTCTCCAGATCCTGGCGCAGCTTCTCCGGGTGCTTCGACTTGGCGATGCCCGTCTCGATCTCGTACACGGCGATACAGGGAAGAAAGGTTTCCCCGGGGGCAACGGACAGCAGATTGTCCGCGACCCGGCCCTGTCCCTTGAAGAAACAGATCAGGGTTTTGGTGTCCAGCAGGTACATCACACCGGCTCCCGCGGCGAATCATTCCCGAGCTCGCTTCTCAGCTCGTTCGCTTCCGGAAATTCCTGCCAGGCTCCGGCAAGCCTCGCGACACTGCTGGGCCACTCAGCAGCCGTCTTCTCCCTGATCAGGGAGGCGATCCATCTGCTCTTGGACACATTGCGCCCGTTCAGAAAAGCCTGCAGCTTCCGTTCCGTTTCCTGATCCAAATAGATTGTCACCTGACCCATGGTTGCCTCCTGAACAAAATATATATGTTAGCATATAAGTGTGCAGGGTCCGGGTTAAGATGAGCTGTCATTTTGCACTGCTCGGCCTGTTTCATGGGAAGTGACGCTCCCGGGCTGTCCTTTCCCCCAAGCTCTTGAGGGAGGAGGTTGGTCGTCTGGATCCATTTTTGGGGCTGTCATTTGAGTCGCCAGAACTTGGCTTTCTGTAGCGAATCAATTTTTAGCGGGTCCTGTTGTTCTATCTGCTCGCCATTCTCTTCCCATGGGAAAGAATATTGACATACACAAGGCGGAGTGGGAAAGTTTTCCCAAGATTTCTGCACAATCAGTCGTGGCTGATCGTCGTTTTTCGCTTTTTTGTTCGCAGGCGAAAAATATTCAAGGGAGATGCTATGCAAGTCCCCATGACCCCTAGAAGGATCCTGAAAAGGGCAGTCAAGCTCTATCCTGAAAAAGACGCGGTTGTCGACGGACAGATCAGGCTGACTTACAGAGAGGTAGAGGACAGGGTCAACAGGGTGGTACAGGCCCTGGATAGCCTTGAGATCCCTTTTGGAGCCAGAGTTGCCTTCCTGGACTACAACACCTACCGCTACATGGAGCTGTATTTTGGCCTGGCCCAGTCCAAGAGAATCATTCTGCCCCTGAATATCAGGCTCTTTCCGGATGACTACACCTACATACTGAATGATGCCGAAGCGGATATGATTATCTTTCACTCCGACTTCAAGCCCGTCCTGCAGCAAATCAAGGATCAGCTGCAGACAGTGTCTCGTTTTTACATCGCAGAGGGCGAGGCGGACCAGGAGTGGATCGACGGCACCTACGAGGAGCTGATCCGGGGCTCATCCAATGCCCCGGCCTGCTATGAGCCAGAGGACGAAAACGATATCCTGAACCTGTACTATACCAGCGGCACTACAGGCCGGCCCAAAGGTGTGATGCTCACTCACCGGAACATATATGCCAATGCCCTGAGCACTATCATCTCCTTCAAGCTGGAGGATGCCACAGTCTGGTATCACGTCGCCCCCTTGTTCCACATGGCGGACGCCTTTTTCATCTGGTCCGTGACCTTTCAGGGCGGACGGCACGTAATGCAGAGGCAGTTCGATCCGAAGCAGGTCCTGCAGACCATTGAGTCGGAGCAGGTCAACAGCACTATGATGATCCCCACCATGATCAACTTTCTGCTCAATGTGCCTGATCTGGAGTCCTTTGACCTTTCTTCCCTGCAGTGGATCATGGTCGGAGGTGCCCCCATGTCCCCGGCCAACGCCAAGCGGCTCATGGACAACCTGGGCTGTCAGTACGTGTCCGGATACGGTCTGACCGAGACCACTCCCCTGTTAACAGTGGGCAATCTCAAGGACACCCTGCGGGACCAGGACAGGGAGAGGCAGCTGGAGCACATCACCCGCACCGGACTGGAGGTGGTCGGGGTGGACATCAAGGTGGTGGACGGCAATGACCAGGAGGTGCCCTGGGACAAGCAGAGCGTGGGCGAGATTGTCGTTCAGGGGGACAATGTCATGAAGGGGTACTGGAAGCTCCCGGAGGAAACCGACAAGGTTTTCAAAGACGGCTACTTCTACACCGGAGATCTGGCTACGGTGGACCAGGAAGGCTATATCTTCATAGTGGACCGGGCCAAGGACATCATCATCAGCGGCGGGGAGAACATTTCCTCTGTGGAGATCGAAAACGCCCTGTATACCCATCCAGCTGTTCTGGAGTGCGCAGTCATTTCCATGCCGCATGAGACCTGGGGTGAGGTGCCCAAGGCGGTTGTGAGCCTGAAGGCGGGGGAGGAAGTCGGTGAACAGGACCTGATCGAGCACTGCCGGGAGAGGCTGCCCAAATTCAAGGTCCCCAAAAAGTTCGAGTTCGTGCAGGAGCTGCCCAAAACAGGCTCAGGCAAGATAAGAAAGGTGGATTTGAGGGAATAGATCATATCATGAATAGGTACAGGTACCAATGTTGCCATCCTGTGATGCGCTCACCGTCCAGGTGCAGATAGGCATCCCGGATTACCTCTTTCCCGGTGTAGATGGTTTCCGCCTTGATGCAGGGCATGGTAGCAATTCTCTTTTGATCTTGTGCTTTTGTCCTGAAAATAAGACTCCATGGCCTGTGGAATTATTTCTCGAGCACTGTTACGGGAAGGCCCGGATAGGCCTTGAAACCCTGGTCGAAAGTGACAATCCGCAAGTTTGATTGCTGTGCGAACGCCGCCAGATAAGCATCCTGCCAGATTCTGGGGGAGCGTTCTTCCCGGTTTGTCAGCTCTCGCCAAGCCGGCTCGATATCTGCGGGCTCATGTTCGAGGTAAACCCGCTCGTCGCCAAGTAGCAGGTCGTAACAGGACCATGCCTGCGCCATGGTCAAAGCTTCATTGCGGAAAACAGAAGGGTTTGTTGCCAGACGCAGAAAGCCCTGCTGAGTAAGGCGGCAAAAAGCGCAGCTTTGCGTTTCTGCATCCTCGAACCAATCCCTGGCCCTTATGTGCAGTGAGTGGGCCTCAAAGGCCAGGGCGAGCCATATATTAATATCCGGCAAGTTCATCAGTATCCTCGCGCTCAAGGACGTCAGCTATCCTTTCCCCGTCCAGATGCACCGAGCCGGGGTTTTCTGAGGGCACCAAGGGGAGAGTCACCCGCTTGGGGGACGATTCAGCCTCTCCTCTTCGCCTCAGCTCACGCTCCAGGGCCTCGGCCAGAAAACGTTTCAGGCTCTTGCCCTCCATGGCGGCAATCGCCTTCGCTCGCCGCAAAATCGCGTCCGGTAAGTCAACAGTGGTTCTCATGATTCCGTCTCTCCTTGATCAAGAACAGTTCTGTCCGCCACGTTGCAGCGACGCAGCGCAAGAATAGTCTCAGGCTTTATTGCGCCGCGTCTCCGCGTCGCCGCGCGAGGTCTTCTTGATCTTGTGAGCAGTTTAAAGGGTAGAATGATATCTCTATTAGATGAAAAGCATAAATATGCTTTTATGTCAAATTCTGGGTTCGCCTCTGGGGGCGGGAACGGCTGAAACCGGCTGGTATTCCCGGTGCCGTGCTGCCAGCTTCTGAGAATCAGGTTTTATCCTTTTGCAAGCAAGCGCATAAAGTTCCAGGCATGTTGATATCTTTGCGGTTCACCATTCTCGCCCCCTGAATGCTTACCCCGCACATGCACCGTAAATCCGACATATCCTTCTGGCTCGACCCCTATGTCTGGCGGGAGGCCAACCTGAGCCTGTACCTCGCGCTGCAAGCGCTGTCGGGGGCGAATCTGGAGCGGGCGCGCCACAGGGCCCGGAGCATGGAGGCGCTCCTGGAGTTCTCCATTCCCGTGATGGAGGAGCTGTGCGAAAAGACCTGCCCCGCCTGCCCCGATCCCTGCTGCGCGCGGGCACAGGCGCGCTTCCATGTGGCGGAGCTTCTCTTTCTCCATCTCGCGGAGCAGCCCGTCCCCCTGGCCCAGACCGGGCCAGTGGATCGCGCGGGATGCCGCTACCTGGGGAACCAGGGATGCCTTTTGCCGCACCTGAGCCGCCCCTGGATCTGCCGCTGGTACCTCTGCCCGGAACAGAAGCGCCTTGTGCAGCACTTCCCCGAGTCCGGCCAGCGCCGCTTCGAGCTGGCCCTGGAGCGAATCCGGAAGCTGCGCCGCGACCTGATGGCCGGTTTCATTGGCGCAGTTTCACGCGACTTTCCGATGGAGCGAACACATCCCCCGATTTTCGCGCTTTACCCCGCGGCAGCATTTTGGCATATCATAAGAATGCACTCCTTTTTTCCGCACACATTCTTCGGAGTTCTTCTGGCTGCGCGATGCCTTGAAGTCCTCAGATGTGGCCACAGAGGAGGAGCACCAACTGCGTGGATCGGGCCACTATTGAAAGGCGCCCCTCAAAGATCAATATCGACGAGCAGGGCTGAATCCGCCGCAAGGTGACGAGCAATCAGAGAACCGGAAAAGAAAGTGCAGGGATATTTCGGGCTAGCCGGTGTCCTGTGAGAAATACAGTTCACATGGGAGTATGTAATTATTGACATTTCATGGTTTTAAATGGATGTGAATCATGGAGGTTCCGAGCAAACCCAAAATTTATCATATTGTACATATTGCCGGATTGTCAGGCATAATCCAGGAAGGCTTCGTTTGGTGTGATGCTGAAATGAATAAGCGCTCCCCTAGTTCCGAACCTTCAATCGGCATGGGGAAAGTAAAACAGCGTAGGCTGAACCATCTGACTCTTGCCAGTCATCCTGATCTTTATGTGGGGCAATGTGTGCCTTTCTATTTTTGCCCCCGTTCAGTCATGCTCTATATTCTTCATCAAGGAAATCATCCGGATATTGACTATAGACAGGGACAGGCCCCTATTGTTCATCTAGAGGCAGATTTGCGCCAAGCAGTAACTTGGGCTCAAAAGAAGGACAAGCGATGGGCATTCACCCTTTCCAATGCAGGATCCAATTATTTTGAGGATCGCTGCGACCTTACGCAGTTACACGAAATACACTGGGAGGCCGTTCAGACTGACAAATGGAGCGGACCTGGCATACCGCCTGATATTAAAGAGGCAAAGCAGGCAGAGTTTCTCATCGAGCATAGTTTTCCCTGGGAGCTTGTGGAACGAGTTGGGGTTATTTCGGAGAGAATGCTGCAAAAGGTGTCAGCTATTGTAGCCAAAAGCAGTCACATACCCCCAGTTGAGGTCAGGCGGGATTGGTATTATTGATAAGCTAGGAGGCGGTCATGATCCAATATAAGACAGGCGACATCCTGCAGGAAGATGCAGAGGCACTGGTCAACACAGTTAATTGTGTCGGGGTGATGGGCAGAGGTGTTGCGCTTCAGTTCAAAAAGGCTTTTCCGGAAAACTTTAAAGCCTATGCCAAGGCATGCAGACGCGATGAGCTTCAGCCGGGGCGTCTATTCATATATAAGACCCGGAGAATGATGCCGCCGTATTATATAATCAACTTTCCCACCAAGAGACACTGGAAGGGAAAGGCCCGCATGGAAGACATCCAGGCCGGCCTCAAGCACCTGGCTCAAGTTGTGCGCGAAATGAATATTCGCTCCATTGCCCTGCCTCCCCTGGGAAGTGGGCTTGGAGGGCTGGACTGGCAGCAGGTAAGACAGCTTATCGAACAAGTCTTAAGCTCCCTGGAGGATGTACGGGTTATAGTGTATGAGCCTGCAGGTGCACCAAGACATGAGAAAATGGTTCATAACCGGGAGATTCCCAAGATGACACCGGGTCGGGCAGCCCTGCTGAGTCTTATGCACCGTTATCTAGCCGGACTTCTTGATCCTTTTGTAAGCCTTTTGGAAGTACACAAACTGATGTATTTCATGCAGGAGGCAGGCGAACCTTTGCAGCTGAAATTTCAAAAAGGCCCTTATGGTCCTTATGCAGAAAATCTGCGACATGTTTTGAATAAAGTGGAAGGATACTTTATTGCCGGTTATGCAGATGGTGGGGACGATCCGGAAAAGCAGCTCAAGCTTGTTCCCGGTGCGGTCAAGGAGGCATCTACATTCCTTGGGAATTATCCTGATACCCGGCAAAGATTCGATAGGGTTTCGGAGTTGGTGGAAGGGTTTGAGTCACCTATGGGATTGGAGTTGCTCTCCACTGTACATTGGGTGATCAACCATGAAGCAGCTGATTCAGTAGAAGATATTGTGCAGCACGTTCATGCCTGGAACAATGGGAAGCGACGTTTTACACCGCGTCAGATCAAGGTTGCGACCAAAGTCTTGACTGATAAGGAATGGCTAGCTGCTTGCCCTTCGTAAACGTCACGTTCTCATTGTTGATGAGAGTCAGGGGTGTGTAAGAGCGAGAGATCAAAGCTCGGAAAAAAAGAGAGTGTTTGGGATGGGCTGTTTATTGGAAAGTCAAGAAAGCCCTGTTCGAAACCATCCGGGACGCGGGCAACCCGGTGGAGTCCTGCCTCGCCTACTGCAGGACGGGCGTGCCGGCTTGGAGAAATCTGCAGGCTACGCCGCGACCTGGTAGATGGCTTGATTGCTGCTGTATCCAGGTGACCTCACAGTGGAGCGAATAACTTCCCAGATTTTCGCGCTTTACCCCGCGGCGGCATTTTGGCATATCATGGAAGGGCACCTCGCTTTTCCGCGCGCGTTGTTCAGAGTTCCTTTTGTCCCCACTGCAATCAATGGACAAAGTCGTTAGGCATGAGCGATAAAAACTCCCTGAGCGAGCGGGACATCTGCACCAAGTACATCACCCCGGCCCTGAAAGAGGCTGGCTGGGATATCCAGACCCAGGTACGGGAGGAGGTGTCCTTTACCGCCGGCCGGGTTATCGTGCGCGGCCGACTCCATGCTCGGGGCAAGCAGAAGCGCGCGGACTATCTCCTGAGCTACCGCAGGAACCAGCCCCTCGCGGTCATCGAGGCCAAGGACAACAACCACCGTCTCGGAGACGGCATGCAGCAGGCCCTCGCCTACAGCGAGGATCTGGACGTACCCTTCGCCTTCTCCAGCAATGGCGACGGCTTCCTGTTCCACGACCGAACCGGGCTCGGTCCGCGGACCGAGGTCCAGCTCACGCTGGATCAGTTCCCCTCGCCGGAAGAGCTCTGGGAGCGCTATTGCCAGTGGAAGGACATCGATGGCCCGGCCCGGCCGGTGGTGGAGCAGCCCTACTACGACGACGGCAGCGGCCGCGTGCCGCGCT
>JAZKRN010000145.1:0-7599 GCA_036628655.1 Desulfohalobiaceae bacterium
CTGCGCTTCAGCGTCCACCCGCCTTCGCCTCGCGACATTTTCATGCTTGGTTGTGGCCCGGGTCGGCCCGGGAATGAGGGTTGTATGAGTTCGAGGCGGAACTGAGTCAATAAGCAGATACAGCTAGTTCCCGAGCAGGAATGAAGTCCGCGGCATGGACCACTTCCCTGGCCCGAAAATCACGGTCCTGGGCATCCCGCTTCTGGGTCCGCTCGATCTGACCGGGCTCATTTGCAAAGTGACTGTCAAGATGCATCATCCTGGGGCCCTGTGGACATGCTGTGACAGGCCGCTCCGAGCAGGGCGGACTTGGGATTGGAGAGCACGCGCACCGGCATTTTTTGCACAAGCCCGCTCATACGTCCCTTCTGCATGAATGCCCTTGGAAAAGGCCTCTCTTCCAGCTGGGGAATGATCCGGGCCGGGATTCCTCCAGCCAGATAGACCCCGCCTGTAGCCATCACCTTCAGGGCCATGTTTCCGGCTTCCGATCCAAGAATGGAAACAAACAGGTCCAAAGCCCCGCTGCACAGGTCACACTGTGTCCCCTTGTCCTGGGCAGCCTGAACGATAACCGCAGCGGGATCCCCGGACTGCGAGAACTTTTGTCTGAGCCATCCCGGCTCCCCGGCGTAACCGCTTTCCTTGAGATAGGTGGAGATGTTTGCGATTCCCCTTCCGGAGCAGACGCTCTCCTAACTGACATGGTCCAGGCGTTGCCCGAGGTGTTGGAGCAAGCCGATTTCCAGGTCGTTTTTTGGGGCGAAATCGCAATGCCCTCCTTCCGATGCGAACGCATTGTATCCCGCGCCATCCCAGGTCAGATAGGCCTCTCCCAGTCCGGTGCCCGGGGCGACAACAGCGATGGCTCCTTCCGCTTCTGCCCGGCCCTGATTCAGGACATGGACATCCTTCTCCAGGAAGAAGGGCACAGCGTGGGCAAAGGCAAGGACATCGTTGAGAAGATGGACCCTTGAGATGCCCAGGACTCGGGCCAGATCGGCCTCATTCATCGTCCACGGCAGGTTGGTCGCGCTGGCCTGTCCGTTTTCTACAGGTCCCGGCACCCCAAAACTTGCGCGATCCACTCCTGTTTCCACACCGGACAGGAAGTGCCGAACCAACTCTTCGAGGCTGGAATAATCCTTGCTTGGCAGAGTGGCTTCCGTGAGCGGATCGTTAAGCCCCAGGTCCGAGTCGAAGAGTGCCAGGTTCGTTTTCGTGCCGCCCACATCCCCGGCCAGAACACGGAGGCCTTTTGTTTGCGCCGGATTTTTCATTCGCATTTCCCGGTGTTTTCCAAAGGACGGGGTCGTGGAATCGGGGGGACATCGGGCTCCTCCCGATATCCGCGCACCTTTTCCCCGTTTATCCAACCCGGGGCGTACTGCCCCAGCACCAGATAGCTATCCAGCTCCTGGGTGGGGAAGGGACGCAGGCACCGATAGACCTTGGTCTTCTCGTCCCGGACACGGTCCGCCTCGAAGAACGACGGGGGCTCCATGGCGCACAGCGCCAGGAGCTGCATCATGTGGTTCTGGAACATGTCCCGCAGCACCCCGAAGTGATCGTAGTATTTGGCTCGGTGTTCCACGCCGATCTGTTCTGCTGCGGTGATGGTCACGGAATCGATGGAGCGCCTGTTTCATATGGGCTCGAAGATGGAATTGGCGAAGCGGAGCAGGAGGATGTTCTGTACGGTCTCCTTGGCGAGAGAATGATCCATGCAAAAGATCTGGTGCTCGGCAAAGCTGGAATGCAGGGCCCGGTCCAGCTCTCTGGCGCTCTCCAGGTCGTGGCCAAAAGGCTTTTCCACTGCGAACCGCACCCAGTTCCCTTTTTGCGGGTCTTCCCGGGACAAACCGCTCCGGCTTTGCCAGCTGCTGCCGGCATCCTGGATTCAGCTGGTGCGCTGGGTTGCTTGACGGCAATTCCCGGTCAGAGCCCTGAACAGGGAGGCTTATTTGTGCCGCTTTCCTGATCCGGATAACCGTTCTCATCCCATCTTCCTTTATTGTGCCAGACCAGAGTGAGGGGTCCAAGAGGAGACGACACAAATAGTCAAACATCGAGCCAACTCCGCGGAGGGGATGGGCATTTTCCAAGCGCAGCCGGGTTGTTCGACATCTGCGAGGGGACCCTGTGCTCAACCGAGAGCCGCAAACCTTCCGGTCAGGTGCGCCCGGGTTCTGTGTAGAGGGTCTTTGCCGGCAGGATCAGGGAATAAGCTGGGAATCAGGATGCGTCTCGACCCAGCGATCCCAGGTGGTCAGCTCGAAGGGGATCCCCGGAAGCTTTCGCTTGAAAAACCGTCCCTGAATCCCTTGCAGATCCGAGTTATCCGGAAACCAAAGGGTTTCCGTCTCCCGGTCCACAAGGACGAATGTCCGCTTATAGGTCCAGCCGCTTGCTTCCAGGGTCAGGACGAGGTCCTCGATTTCTCGGCTGTACACAGCCGTCATATGCATAAGAGGTCAGTAGGCCACTGCTATGGGCTTGCCTCCCAGCTTCACATTGGCCACCTCGTGACTGGTCAATGTCGAGACGGAGACAGCCAGCGCCCGTCCGGAGCGGGCCACCCCGATGACCTCGAGCCCGTCGGAAACATCGGAAGGCTCCTGGACGATGCTGGAGAGCCCCCAAAACACCACCCCCGAATACAAGTCCACTTGTCAATCTCGAGATCTCGTTGTAAATCGAAGTTGAAGCTCCTGGGAAAAGATACGACTCCAAAAGCTCAAGCACGTCAGGTAGCCCATTTAAAGATGATGGACTGGTTGCTTGCCAAGGGGGAGGAATAGCGCAGGATAATCAATCCGAAGAAAAGGCCCTTCGGACCTTGCGCGAGATAGAAACTCTTTAACCGCGAGCAGCCGAAGGCCGCCCGCGTGCCGCGAAAGCGGCCAGCACCTACCATTTGCTGGGGCACGAGGACCATATGCAGGAAACAATTCGACATCTGCTTTCCGGATTCGCACCCCCCGTGCTTTTCGCCTATCTGATCGGCTCGCACGGCAGCCAGGACGAGGGACCGCTCAGTGATGTGGATATTGCGATCTATCTGGACCTGGATTCAACCGCTGACGGATTGAGCCTCTAACTCTCCCTGTACGCTGAGCTCTCGAAAGCGCTTCGACGCGACGACATCGACGTGGTGCTGTTGAATACCTGCGATAACGCCATGCTTTTGTACAGCATCCTGACCGAGGGCTCCCTGATTCACGACTCGGCTCCCGAAGACAGGATGCTTTTCGAACAGCGGACCCTGCACGCGGCCATCGACTTCAAGCAGCAGCGGGAGGCCATCTTCGGGTGATTCGCGAACGTATGGAGCAGAAGAGAGGCCGGATCCAGGAATAGGTCAATCTTCTTCGGAGCATAGGTGACGAGTGCCTGGATCGCTTCGAAACCGATCCCCTATATCGGGGCGCTCTGCTGCACTACCTCCATCTCACGGCTGACTCCTGCATTGCTCTTGCCGAGCTGGCCATCAAGCACTAGGGACTACGCCCTCCTCAATCCTATTCCGAGGCCTTCGATATCCTTGGCCATAACGGCATCCTGGAGCCAGAGTTCGCGCACTCGTTTGCAAGAAGCGCCGGTTTTCGCAATCTCCTCGCCCATGACTACGAATCCGTCAACGGAGAACGTATCTGCAAAACCCTCCTCTCCGGGCTGAACGAGGTGGAGCGCTACGTGGCCGAGGTGGATCAGGCCATTCACCGAAGTGAGATATGTCGCCGCGTGGTACGCAGCAGCAGCGCCTGAATATCTTTTTCTCGTGTCGTGTCCGCCCCAAAAAAGCATAAATCCTCTCTCACTTTTCCAAACAAGCTGTCCTCTCGACCTGCCGCTCAAGGATCAGCCCATCTTCCTGTCGGCTCTCCAGAGCGGAGCAACGCACTTGCTGACCGATGCCTTCTGATAAACCATTTCGGCCCTTTCATGGACCGGGCGCCGGAAACGCAAGGTGTTGTGATCCAGACCGTGTCCACCTTTTTCCTTGCCATCCTCGAGGAACAAAACAACGGAAGGAGTCCCCGGCTGGAGAAGCTCCCTATTGCGGAGCCTTCTCAGCCACGTGGATGAAGAAATCCGGATCGTCCTCCTGGAAGTCCTCCTGGAAATCCCCGTAGGTCTCAACGGACTGGAATCCGACCTGATACATGAGTTCCCGCACGTAGTCCTTGCGGATGGGACACATGTTCAAATAGTACTTGGAGTTGTCGGAGAAGCTGTAGGCGAACCTGGCCAGCCCCTCATCCAGGTACTCCGGCTCCGCGCGCACGTTCTGGCCACAGTAGTAGTACTTGTGCTTGCTCTTGAATCCCTTGTCCAGCATGCAGTCGTAGTTGCGCTGATCCAGGATCAGAACCCCGTCGTGGGCCAGCATGGCGTAGAATTCGGCCAGGGTCTTGCGGCGGTCGCTTTCATGGAAGAGATGGGTGAAGGAGTTGCCCAGGCAGATTGCGGCGTCGTATTGCCCATGCAAGTCCCGGGTCAGATAGCGCCAGTCCGTGTGCACGGTCTTCAGAACGACTCCGTGGCGTCCGCCGTTCTGAAAGGCCTGAAGCAGCATGTCCGCGCTGCCGTCCACGCTCGCCACATCGAATCCGGCCCTCAGGAGCCTTACGGAGTGGAACCCCGTTCCGGCCGCGGCATCCAGGATCTTGTACTTGCCGCGGTCCTTGAGTGTATTGATGAAGAAATCCCCTTCACTCTCCGCCCGTCTCCGCCAGTCGATGAGCTCGTCCCACTTGGAGGCGAAGCTCTGGGCGTACTCCAGGAAGTAGTGGTCCGAGTTGCGGATAGCTATGGGATCCTGTCCAAAGTCCTGTTCCTTCACAAAGAACATAGCATCCTCCCTTGTTCAATGAATGCCGAGATTTTTTCCTTCCCGCTGACCGGAAGTCCGGTCTCTTTCCTATCTTTACCCAGCCAGGGACTCCTCCCGAATTGTCGAGATATGGCGACGCCGAGCTATTCGCAGCCTTCACGGATTGAGGGCTCCGACTCACCTTTTTCAGGGCGGGGTTGAGCGAGCGAAGAGAGCGTCCGCACGCGATCAGAGCTCTCCGGGAACCAGGGAAAGCCCTTCAGAGAAGCGTTCAGGCAGGGGTGTACGCGATGAGTCCATCATAAAACTGAGACACTGGATCGCTCGACCAAAAACATATTTTCAAGTGTATCAATCACATAGAATTCAAAAACAAAGAAGATTCCTGCTAGAGAAAAACACGAGTAACTGTGGTTTTCTCTATCTTTGAATTGCGTTTGTTTTATTTATCATACAAAGAAATAATTTTGGACACTAATTATCCTTTTAGCAAACTATGTGAACATGTCAAACTTTTTTGTGTATTATTCATTGTCTTTCTAAAATGCCTGTTATTTTTTAAAATACCTTTTTTTTCATAATTTTTATTATTATTAAGCAACTCATTATTAAAAATGAATCAGTCAATTTTTTCTTTACCTGGAGCACATTTTTCTTTTCACACAATGAATATGTCGGATATGCGGAAAATTTGCCATTATTTGAGCAAGATATGCTTCATCTTGTTGAAACCCCTCCAACCGAATTATGGGCCCACAGAAGACACCGAACATAGGCAAATGACCCGAATGAGCTTATCAGCCTGTTGCAAAAGCCCGTATCAGACAGGGCCTCAAAAATTTCGACTTTTCGGGTGCAAGATGACATGGTTCTGGAAATTGGAAACCGCCAAGTCGTCGGGCACGCAGCAATTGGAAGATTTTGGGCGCCCTGCCATGCCGGAAAAAGCCGTGACGTGTGCCTGACGATCATGATAAGATAGTTTATTCGACGCTGGCTGTGGAATCCTCCAGAAATTAAGAAACACTCTTTAGACAGGATTCACAGGATTTCCTAGATGGTTGAGTCCGTGCCGGTAGCCCGGACTCAAGGTGTCCAACTGCTGCGCAGTAGGTAAAGCCTCTTTTCCATGATTCCCATCGCCGCCAGGCTATTGGACCTTTCTTGGCGGGCCTCTGGCTTGCCCTGTGTAATTCCGAAGGCAAGGGAAGCTATTACACCGGGGCACGCCAAGAATTGATCCTGTACATCCTGTTAATCCTGTCTAAGCATCTTCTGCCTTTCAACATTTTCACAAGCACAGAAAACCCACATTCTTCGTCGAGGAGCCATAAAATAGACTTATATGTGTGGAGAACGGATTCGGCTTCCATCCGGGTTCCGCTCCAAGTGTATTTCTTGGTTGTGCGGGAATTCTCACCAAGCAGATGATGAACAGGGAGGATCACGACGATGAAACGTCCTTTCGCGAACCTTGCTCGAGCCGTGGTTTTGCTTGTGGCCGCGGCACTCCTGGCCTCATGCACACCGTACACAAGTCAGAAGGTATCCTTCCGCCCGCCGAGTGACTACGAGAATATACAGATTATTGCCGGGGCGAAGGTGGCTGCGGAAAACTACGCCGACGAAACCAAGGCCGAGGAGTCCTTCGGCTTCAATATCCGAAAGGCAGGACTCTTGCCGGTCCAGGTCATCATCAACAACAGCGGCCAGAAGACCCTGCGCGTGGTTCCCGGCCAAACCTTCCTCGTCGACGAAAAGGGCAACTACTGGAGCCTTCTCAAAAAGAAAGAGGCCTATACCCGTCTGCAGAAAAGCGACGAATTCGCCCGCGTCGCCAGGGGGTCGGGCAAAGGGGCCGTTCTGGGCGGCATCGGTGGAGCCATTGTGGGCTCCGCCATCGGCATCCTTACCGGACAGAACATCGGAGAGGCCGCGGGGAAGGGCGCCGCCGCGGGAGGAGCCGGAGGTGCCGTGATCGGAGGGGCCCAGTCCTACGAAAACAAGGAGCCGGAACGGCAAATAGCCCGGGATATCGAGGAGAAGAACATAGAGAACAAGAAGATCGAACCGGGCATTCTCGGACGGGGCTTCCTGTTCTTTCCCGGAGAGGCTCCGTCCGGCGGCAAGCTGCGCTTGCAGCTCAAGCAGACGGGAAGCGGCGAGCTGCACAATCTCTTTCTGGATTTGTGACCCTATAAGCCTTGTCCCAGAGAGAACGGATCTCTTTGAGGTTCCCGGGGCTGTGAATACACACTGAACATCGACAATAAAAGGAGTCTGTTATGAGCCATACCATCCTCTGGCCCACGGAGCTGTCCCGCAGCTCGCTGCGTGCCCTTCCCCAGGTCATGTCCCTTTCGGAGAAGTACGGAGCCAATGTGGTCGTGCTCTATGTCGCTCCGGACCTTTGCTCCATGTTTCCGGCGTATGGAAATTATCCCAGCGGGGAATTCGTGGAGAAGTTTCAGGACTGGGAGCTGGAAAAGGCCCGCGAGCAATTGCAGAAGATATGCTCCGAAGAGCTCCAGGGATGCCCCTATCTGACCACTCAGCTTTTGCGAGGCGACGCGGGAGAGAAGATCGTGGAGGCGGTCCGGGAGGAGGACGCGGACATGATCGTCATGGCCACCCGGGGTCAGAGCTATGATCGCTCCGGGGAGCAATGGAGCGATCTGGGCAGCGTGGCCAGAAAGGTGGCTGCCAATTCGCCGGTACCGGTCCATCTGGTCAACCCGGACACCGGACGGAGCTAAAAAAGG
>JAZKRN010000146.1:0-7575 GCA_036628655.1 Desulfohalobiaceae bacterium
TGGTGGCCACCGAGATCTCCGACATCCTCTTCGGGACCCCAGCTCCCGTGCAGGCAGAGGTGAACATGGGCTGCCTCAAGGAGGATTATGTCAACATCGTCGTCCACGGGCACGAGCCCAATCTCTTCGAGTCCATGGTGGTCTCGGTCAACGATCCCGCCATGGTTCAGGCCGCCCAGGACGCGGGAGCCAAGGGGATCAACCTGGTGGGCATGTGCTGCTCCGGCGCGGAGATGCTCAGCCGGCAGGGCGTCCCCCACGCGGGGAACTTCATGTCCACGGAGTCCATCCTGGTGACCGGCGCCGTGGACGCCATGGCCGTGGACGTGCAGTGCATCAAGCAGGGCCTCGCCCCTGTGGCCAAGTGCTACGACTCCTACCTCTTCACCACCAATCCGAGGTGCCATATCGAGGGCGCCGAGCACATCGAGCTCGAGGAGCGCAATCCCAAGGAATGCACCGACGATGTGGTGGTCAAGTCTATCTCCCGCTACAAGAACCGGACCGCCCAGGTGGAGATTCCCAACATCACCAATTCCGGGGTTCACGGCTTTTCCCACGAATATATCGAGTACATGCTCGGCGGGAGCTTCCGCAGCTCCTACTGGCCCCTGAACGACAACGTCATCAACGGCCGCATCCGCGGCGTTGCCGGAGTTGTCGGCTGCACCAACCCCAGGGTGAAGCAGGACTGGGTCCATGTGGAGCTGGTCAAGGAGCTGATCAAGAACGACATCCTCGTTCTGCAGACCGGCTGCTCCCAGATCGCTTTGGCCAAGCAGGAGCTGCTCAGCCCAGAGGCTGCGTACATGGCCGGCGACGGCCTGCGCGAGGTCTGCGAGGCGGTGGGCATGCCCCCTGTTCTGGGCCTGGGTTCCTGCGTGGACAACAGCCGCATCCTTATCGCGGCCTCGGAAATGGTCCGGCAGGGCGGTCTCGGGGACAGCATTGCCGAGCTTCCCGTTGCCGGAGCCGCCCCGGAATGGATGAGCGAGAAGGCGATCAGCATCGGGCAGTACTTCGTGGCGTCCGGGGTTTACACGGCCTTTGGCGTAACCTTCCCCATCACCGAGAACACCAAATTCCGCGACCTGCTCTTTAGCGGCCTGGAGGAGCAGGGAATGGGCAAATGGGGCTTCGCAACGGATCCCCAGGACCTGGCCCAGATGATGATCGGCCATATCGACAAGAAGCGGCAGGAGCTGGGCATCGACAAGGCCCGCGAGCGCGTGCTCGTGGACATGGCGGACCGGCGCGCGGCCTAGCCCGTCTCCTTCCCTCGGCCAACGCCGACAAAGGGCCCTTCGGGGCCCTTTTTTTATGGCCTTTTGACGCCGAATGTGCTAATTGAGCCGTGGGCAGCCGCGATAGGGCTCGAAGGATCGCCGGAAGCTGCCCTTGTTTTTTCGACGATGGATGTGCCTTGCCAAACGTTCGATAATTGGAGTCGTGACTATGCAGGAGGCCATGGAGAAGGCCAAGGTGCTGCTGGAATCGCTGCCCTATATGCGCGAGTTTTCCGGGCAGACCGTGGTGATCAAGTACGGCGGGAGCGCCATGACCGATGAGAGGCTGAAACAGAGCTTCGCCCTGAACATCGTCCTGCTCAAATACATCGGGATCAATCCGGTGATCGTGCACGGCGGCGGGCCGCAGATCGGAAAGATGCTCACCCAGCTGGGCATCGACAGCACCTTCAAGCAGGGGCTGCGGGTCACCGACCCCGAGACCATGGATGTGGTGGAAATGGTTCTTGGGGGCAAGGTGAACAAGGAGATCGTGAACCTGATCAATCAGAGCGGCGGTCTTGCAGTGGGCCTTTCAGGCAAGGACGGAAGGCTCATCGAGGCGGAAAAAATGGAGATGATCCTGTCCAGGAAGGACGCCCCGCCGGAGATCATCGATCTGGGGAGGGTGGGCGAGGTGCGGCACATCCGCACAGACCTGCCGGAAGCGCTGCAGCAGCGCGGTTTCATTCCCATTATCGCTCCCGTGGGGGTGGACGAGTCCGGGGCGACGTACAACATCAACGCGGACGATGTAACGGGGGCCGTGGCCGAGGCCCTGGGAGCCAGACGCATGATCCTGCTCACCGATGTGGAGGGGGTCAAGTCCGGGGACGAGCTCATATCCTCCCTCAGCCGCAGAGACGCGGTCCGGGCCATCGAGGAGGAGCAGATCCAGGGCGGGATGATCCCCAAGGTGAAATGCTGTATGGAGGCTTTGGAGTGCGGGGTGCAAAAGACCCACATCATCGACGGGCGCGTGGAGAACTCCATTCTGCTGGAGATGTTCACCAACGCGGGGATCGGGACGGAGATCGTCCCCTGAGGCGAGCCCTGTTCAGAGGCTGAGCTCCCAGAGCATGACCTCCATGTTGTAGGCCCCGTAGCTGATCCGCTTTTCCGTGACCGGGCGGCAGCTCCAGCCCACGGACTCGAGCCAGGAAAAGAGCCCCGCGGTGGTCTTTCTGCGGGGGGTGCTGAGAAGGACCTTCCCTCCGGGGGCCAGAACCTGCCGCAGGAAGGCGTTGACCGGCTCCAGAAAGCGTTTTTCGTACACGATGTCCGCCGCGAAGACGCGGGTGAAGCTCCCGGGTTTGAATCCGGAGCGCCGCCAGTCCATCCGCACCGCATCCGGCACGGGAAGGCCGTTGAGACGGGCGTTGGAGCGGGTGTAGCGGACAGCCCCCCATTCATGGTCCATGCCTACCACCTTGGCAGAAAGGCCCGCAGCCACACAGGTGCACAAACCCAGGCCGCAGCCGAGATCGAGGCAGCGCAGTCCGGACACCTCTCTGGGGTTCGCCGCGATCCACTCCGCGAGCAGGATGGCCGCGGGCCAGAGCTCCACCCAGTAGGGAATGCGGTCCTCGTCGTCGAGATCGTCGTCCATGGCTTCCCAGAGGGATTCCAGATCGCTGGGACGCTGCAGGACATATTTCGAGGCACTGATGGTCACTTCGAGAGGCATGGGGTGCTACGCTTTGTGGTGTCGGGACTTTGCGGTCCCGTTTGAACAGGGTGTCTGCAGTGGCTCAAGCCCCCGGTTCTTGCCCGAGTCCGGCTTGACAAAGAAAAAAACGCCCTTCTACGATCTGGTAACTATGCGGTCAACACGCCCCTTTTCAGTGCGGACGGGCCTCATTGCCGGGAGACGCTGACTTTAGCTCCTTGGGAGCTTCGAATCAAACGCCTTTTCGGGCAGCAGGGCGAAGAGCAAGGGACACCGGGGTGCGCACCTCGAGAGGCATGAGGACAAGCCAGAAGCGGAGTCTTTATGAGTGCGAACAAGATGGAGCAGCGACACGAGACCGCGGAGATCATTCTCTCGGAGGCGAATGAGCTGTTCTACAGCAAGGGGTACGAAAAGACCTCCATGCGGGAGATTGCCGAGCGCGTGGGAATCAGCAAGGCGGCCATGTACCACCACTTCGAGAACAAGGAGGAGATTCTCTACACCCTGTGCACCCAGGGCGGGGAAATGATGGACGAGAGCATGCAGCGGGCCATTGCGCGCAACGAGGAGTCCGGGGCCTCGATCCGCGAGCAGCTTGCGGACATCCTCTTCGAGTATACAACGACGTACATGCAGAACAAGAACTTCAACAAGATCCTTCTCCACGACATCGAGTCCCTCCCGGAAGAGAAGAAGCGGGTGATCAAGGACTACGAGAAAGTCAATGTCCATCGTCTGCAGAATTACCTCAAACGGATGATGGACCGGGGACACATGCGCCCCTGTGAGCTGACCTCCCTCACGTTCACAGTCTTCGCCTCGGTGCATTGGCTCTATTTCTGGTTCCGGCCCGAAGGGGATCTCGGTTTGCGCAGCGTTGTGGAGAATATCGCGGACGTGTTCTGGAACGGGCTCAACCCGATAAACGGCTGACGCGCCCGGTGACGTCCCCCTCGGGGACAGACGGAACCCGTTGGGGCTGTGAAAACCCGTCCCCCGCCCAGACGGCTGGAGGATCGCCTCATGGCCACTTCAGGCTCGCTATCCGGATTGAAGGTTGTGGATCTGTCCCGGCTGCTTCCGGGCCCGTACTGCTCCATGATTCTGGCGGATCACGGAGCTCGGGTGATCGCCGTGGAAGACAAGCGCTACCGGGAGGATATTTTCCTGAGCGATTTGTATCGGAACAAGGAGCACATCCAGCTCAACCTCAAGACCAGGCAGGGCCGGGAGATCTTTTACGCTCTGATTCGGGATGCGGATGTCCTGCTGGAGGGATTCCGGCCCGGGGTGGTCCATAAGCTGGGCGCGGACTATGCCACCGTTTCCGGCTGCAATCCGGGGATAGTCTACTGTTCCCTGAGCGGATACGGCCAAAGCGGACCCTACGCCGGAAGGGCGGGGCACGACGTGAACTATCTCGCCTTGAGCGGTCTGCTTGACCTGGTGGGTCCCGAGGAAGGGCCGCCATTCATTCCCGGCTTCCAGGTAGCCGATGTTGCCGGCGGGCTCCACGCGGCCACCGCTCTGCTCATGGCCCTCTGGCACAGGGAGCGCACAGGCCAGGGGCAGTATCTGGACATCTCCATTGCGGACTGTGCCATGAGCCTCTCCCCGGCACTGCTCCACCAATATCGGAACGATCCGGATTCTGTGCGGCGCAGCCGGAGCCTTTTCTCCCACAAGTATGCCTGCTACAACGTCTATGCCACTGCGGACGGCAGATACATAGCGGTAGGCGCCCTGGAGCGGCCATTCTGGGAGCGGCTCTGCCGCGCACTGGGGCTTGAGGAATACATTCCGCTGCAGTACGACGAGGCCAGGCGGGAGGAGATCATCCGGGCAGTGGCGGATGTTTTCGCTTCCCGCGAGCTGCGGTTCTGGCAGGAAGAGCTGCGGCACCTGGACGCTTGCTGCGAGCCCGTCCAAACCCTGTCCGAGGCCCTGGAATCCCCCCTCTTCCGTGAGCGGGGGATGGTGCAGGCCCCGGAGACGGGGCAGGGCGGCACACCCAGGTTGGGGGTGGCTGCACATATGAGCCGTACTCCGGGAGGGGTGCGGCGGAGCGAAACTGGGTTCGGCCGGGACACGGAACCCCTGCTTCGTGAGCTCGGATACGGGGACGAGGATATCGCGCGACTGAGCAGTGAGGACGTGATTTGACGGGGGCGAAGCCTGTCTCGAATGCCCCAGACACACCCCCGAGTATCGCTTTATGGGGATGCGGTACTCCCCGAAGGACAACGCTCCGCCCGGGAAGGATCGGCAAGCGGGAACCGGCTTGCGGGGATTGGAACCGGCAGACCCCGCCCTCACATCGAGCAATTTGAGTATCCGCTCCCCTGCGCGGGCGCGGCCTCCGGAAGCCTTTTATGCAAAACGCTTTTTCCCACATAGCGATCGTGATCAAGGAAAACCACGAGCAGGCCCGGGAACTGGGCGATCGTATCGGGCGCTGGCTTGCCGAGCGCGGAGTAGGGTTCCAGATCCTGATCAACGACCAGAACGGACAGGGGCTTTGTCTGGAGGGACCCGGACCCGATTTGATTCTCGTTCTCGGCGGGGACGGAACGGTCCTGAGTGTGGCGCGCAAGCTGGACAGGGGTCCGGATCTGCCCCTTCTGGGGCTCAATCTGGGACAGATCGGTTTTTTGACGGAGCTGTCCCCGGAGGGGTGGCAGGATGGATTGGCCAAGGTGCTCGCCGGGGAATATTCCCTCTTTCCCAAAGTGATCCTGCAGTATGCCGTCGAGCGGGACGGGGAACGAATCGAGCAGGGCAGGGTAGTCAATGACCTTGTCGTGGGCAGATCCGGGCTGGCCCGGCTCATCGGTCTCAGGATATGGTGCGGGGAGGAGGAGCTGGGCCAGCTGAGGGCGGACGGCATGATCGTCTCCACCCCGATCGGGTCCACGGCCTATGCGGTGGCAGCGGGGGGAGCCATAATCGGACCGGATCTCCGCGCCATGGAGCTGTGCCCGGTGAATCCCTTCATGAGCCGGTTCCGTCCCTTGATTCTCGCAAGCGACAACACGGTGACCATTGAAGTGGACCATGAGTCCAGGGATGTGCTGCTCACTCTGGACGGCCAGTCCGGGAACCGTCTCGAGGCGGGCGATCGCGTGGTGATCAGGGAGGCCGAAAGACCGCTCCGGTTCCTCCAGCCCAGTGGAAGCAGCTATATTCGGAAATTGAGGAACAAGGGATATCTCGGATGAGGCGATCGCGCTCCCCCCTGCCACGGAAATGGTCCATCTGCGGCAATGTATGTCTCGCATTGCTGGCCCTGATGGTTGTATGGAGCTGTCAGCCCGGTCCGCCTCCCAAGGGGCTCAAGCCCCTGGATCCGGAGCGAGCCTCTCGCGTGGCCAAGCGTATGGCTCCGGACAAGCAGAACCTGGAGAACTGGAGCGATCTGCGTCCCGGCCTGGAGCGGAGCCTGGAGTATGTTCGGAGCCAGCGGAAGCAGGAGGTTGAGGCCACAGAGGTCTACGGGGTGGATCTCTCCTGGAGCGATCTGGAGGCCTCGCTGGAACGGATGCTTGCACTCCTTCCCCGCCTGGAGCGCGAAGGGCCTTCCTTGCTGGCGGAGCATTTCCGCTTTTACCGGCTCCAGCCGAAGCCCCTTTTTACCGGATACTTTGAGCCGACCCTTAGGGCGAGCCTTACGAAGCGCCCCGGATACGACGTGCCTCTGTACGGGCTGCCCGAGGACCTCCAGGTCGCCGATCTGGGACGCTTCCACACGCGCTGGGAAGGGCAGACCCTGGTCTACCGGGTCGAAGACGGTCGTATCGAGCCCTATTTCAGCAGAGAGGAGATCCGGGATCATCCGGATTTCCGGGAAAAGGCCCCTGTGCTGGCCTGGGCCAGGGATCGCATGCAGGTGTTTATCCTCCAGATTCAGGGCTCGGGCAGGCTCAAGCTCCCGGACGGAAGCATCAGACATATCGGGTACGCGGGCAAAAACGGCAGACCCTATCGTTCCCTGGGCCTGGTCCTGAAGGAAAAGGGATATCTGGATGCCAACAGTCTCGACATGTGGAGCATATCCGGTTTTCTGGAGGATAATCCCGGTCTGCTTCCGGAAATCCTGGATACCAATCCCAGCTTTGTCTTTTTCGAGCTCCTGGAGGACGGCCCGTACGGGGCCATGGGCAAGAAGCTGACCCCCATGGTGAGCCTGGCCACGGACACCTCGATCATCCCCCTGGGCACCCCCCTGGTCTACCAGGTCCACTTGCCAGAGCGGGACTCAGAGGATACACTGCGTGTTACCGGTCTGGGGACGGCTCAGGATGTGGGGGGGGCTATCACCGGACATCACCTGGACTTCTTCAGCGGCTCGAGCGAAAGGGCCAGATACATGGCCGGCCACTTGAAGGAGAAGGGCAGCGTCTATCTGCTGCTCCCACGTTGACGGAAAACAGGGCAGGGCTTTGGTGCATACGGCGATACACCCTTTATTGCCGGGCAGACCAGCTCACATCCCCGCGAGCCGTGCAAGACAATTTCTTGTAATAATCCAATGAGTTAAACACATTTTTATACAAAAATTCGAATATCGAAATCCGAAATCCGAAACAACCCTCATTCCCGGGCCGACCCGGGCACAAC
>JAZKRN010000147.1:0-7554 GCA_036628655.1 Desulfohalobiaceae bacterium
GGAGCAGAAATCCTCTTAGAAGCCTGTATTTCGAATAAATAGCTTCTTCTATACATTTGTATAAATTTATATCAAGAGATTTGCTTCCATGTCAATTCGATTCACCAAAAAAAGTGCAATACGGTTTTCCACTCAGACCTCAATCATCAATTGAGCAGTGCTGTCCTCTGTCGGTTCTTGGGACTTGGCCATCAACCCTGTCCGCGGCAGCGGACCAATCAGGATGATGATGCAAAATATGTCCCGCTTCATAGAATGAATCGCTTTGTTTTGGGATTTTTTCAGAGCTCGATGGCTTATGCCTGAGCTGAGCGAGCAGTCGCTCAGCTCAGGGCTGGCCTCGAGGAAACGGGAAGGAGGGAATGCTCGCAGCTCCCTGATCCGGTAAGGCGTGTCCATGGCTAATCGCGGGAATCATTGGCGTGAGGAGGGAAGGAGGTCTCAGGCGGCGAGCCGACGCCGCAACAGATCCATGGCGCACTCGGCGAAAAAGCTCTGGTTGGGCTGCCTGTCGCCGCTGTCCCATTGGACGCGCCTGGATTCGGTCCCTTCCGGGGATGCGAGACCGATACAGACCGTGCCCACAGGCTTGTCCGGCGTGCCGCCCCCGGGTCCGGCGACACCCGTGGTGGACAGGGCGTACGTGGATTCGGCGAGACGGCGCATACCCTGGGCCATCTCCTGGGCAGTCTCCTCGTGGACGGCCCCGTATTCCTGCAGCGTCGCCTCGCGAACGCCGAGGAGCTCCATCTTGGTCCGGTTGGAGTAGGTCACTGCGGAGAGGGGAAAGTAGTCCGAGCTGCCAGCGACACCGGTAATTCTCCGGGACAGGAGCCCTCCGCTGCAGCTTTCGGCGAGGGAGAGGGTGGCCCCCTTTTCCCGAAGGAGGCGGCCGAGGACCTCGGGCATGGTTTCGTCCGCTGCGGAAACGACATTTTTGCCGAGCTTCTTGAGAACCCACCGTTTGGCCCGGTCCAGCTCCTCTTTGGAGGTTTGTGCCTGATCCGCGGAAAGGCTGAGCTGGATGCGGGGAAAGAGGAAGCGAAAGCCCAGCTCGACGGTGGGGAAGAGTCGCCGGAATTCCTCCAGCCGCTGTGATATCCCGGATTCGGTGAGGCCGAAGATGTTCAGCCTGTGGGTCAGGACAGGGCGCAGGCGATCCACGAATTGCTCCCGAATGAGAGGCAAAACGGAGTCCGTGATCATCTGTTTCATTTCCCCGGGCACTCCGGGCAGGAAGATAAAGAGGCAGCCGTTCAGGCTCAGGCAGAAGCCGGGAGCGGTCCCCAGCGGGTTGGGCAGGACGGTGCTCTTTTCCGGAATCAGGGCCTGTTTCGCCGCAGTCCGCTGAGAAACGGAGTCGGAGCGCTCGCGGGCAACACCGGCCACGGAGCTTTTGGCCTCGCCGTCCGCGATCAGACGCCTGCCGCTGCAGTCCGCAGCAGCGCGGAGTGTGATGTCGTCCGGAGTGGAGCCGAGCCCTCCGGTAACCAGGGCCAGATGGGTTCGGGAGGCGATTTCGCGCAGGAGATCGCCCAGAGCGTCGGCTTCGTCCCCCACGGTATGGATGCGGCTCGCCCCGGCCCCGATGATGCGGAGCTGCTCCGCAATCCACGGGGAATTGGTGTCCGCGATCTGTCCATTGATCAGCTCATTGCCTGTGGCCGCGATTTCAACCTTCAACATGGACGGGCTTTTCCTTGGGTTTGTTGGAGAAAGCGCTCCAGGATATCCGTCTGGAATGCGTCGAGATTTTGAAAAACCGCCTCGCACAGGGAGGCGGGGATATCGCCGTATAAGGCCTCGGCAACAGCGCCTGCGATGCAGGCCTGGGTGTCGCTGTCCCCTCCCAGGGAGACCGCGTTGCGCAAGGTGTCTTCAAAATCCTCGGCCTCCAGGAAGGCGATCAGGGCCTCGGGAACCGAGCCCTGGCAGGTGACGTCGAAGCTGTATCCGGGACGGATGTCCCGCAGACTTCGGGAGAGATCGTAGCAGAAGCGCTCCTCGATCTCCTGCTTGATCGCCTCTTTGCCCCGTGCTTGCCTGGCCCGGAACACGGCCAGGGCCACGGACTGGGCGCCCTTGATCCCCTCGGGATGGTTGTGGGTGACGGCCGCGCTTTGCTCGGCCTCCCGGAGCACGTCCTCCTCGGTATTCAGATACCAGCCAACGGTGGAGACCCGCATGGCCGAGCCGTTCCCGAAGCTGTAATAGGGTTCGCTCTCCCCGGAAGCGGCCCAGAGCATGAAGTTTCCCCCGTATCCGGCCTGAGGATAGCGCCGGAAGAAGGCCTTGAGATTGTCCGCATAGGGAATGTCATCCATCAGGCTCTGCGCCACAGCCAGGCTCAGCACGGAGTCGTCGGTAATACGGCACTGCGCGGTGACGAGCTCGAAGTCCCTGTTCTTGGTGGGCCGCGCTTCGAAGCGGGAGCCCACGAGATCTCCGGCGATCGCTCCAAGCATTCCATCTCTCCTTCGGCCATGCGCTCCCCGGTTATCGGTTACGCTCAGCAGGCTTCACTCGGGTGGTCCCTCGAGAGGCCGAGCCGGACGAGCTCCGCGATGAGGTCGGTGAAGGAGTAGCCCACGACAGCGGCTGACTGGGGGAAGAGACTGTTTGCGGTCATCCCCGGGAGGGTGTTCGTCTCCAGGGCAAAGGGCCGCCCGTTTCGGACCAGGAAGTCCGTCCGGCTGTAGTCCGAGAGCCCCAGATGCCGGTGGCAGCGAAGGGCCAATTCCATGATCTCCCGGGTGAGGTCCTCGGAAATGGGCGCGGGGCAGATTTCCTCCGCGGCCTGGGGGGTATACTTGCTGTAGTAGTCGAAGAATCCGGAAGCGTCCGCGGGGCGGATGAGGATCGGCGGCAGGGCCCGGTCGCCCAGGACGGGACAGGTGACCTCCTCTCCGGAGATGTTCTCCTCGATCAGGACATAATCCCCTTGGCTCAGGAGCCGGTCCACCCCTTCGCGGATCTCGTCCTGCCCGGTGGCGCGAAAAACGTCCAGACTGGAGCCTCCGGCGTGGGGCTTGATGAAGACCGGCGGATCGAGCCGGCAGCGCCAGTCCGGCTCCGGCGGCATGGGCACGAACTCCCAGTCCGGCGTGGGAATGCGCCGAGCTGCGTAGATGGTTTTGGAGGCCGCCTTGTCCAGGGCAAGGAGGGAACCTTTGGGATCGGAGCCCTGATAGGGGCATCCTGCCTGTTCCAGCATGCTCTGCACAACTCCGTCCTCGCCCGGTGCTCCGTGCAGGTTGATAAAGGCGAAATCGCTCGCCGCGGCCCGTTCCGGGAGTGCGGAGAATTGCGAGGCCGGATCGAAAAATTCCACTTCGTGTCCCAGCTCCTCGAGGGCGGAGTGGATGGCGCTTATCCCCTTGAGGGAAACCTCCCGCTCATTGGACCACCCCCCGCCGATCAAAAGGATACGCATTGACATCCACCTCCAGGATTTGGGTAAAAAGCTTTTCCAGGGCCTGTACACGGGCGTGGGACCTGTAGATCTTCTGCATTCGCTCGAAGGAGAGCGCGTAGCGGCTGACAATGTCCTCGAAGCGTTCCCCAAGGGAGACAATGCGGTCGTGAACCACGCGCTTGTCCGCGTAAAGCACCGCCAAGGGGAGGAAATGGCGCTCCGGGTTCAGCTCGCCGGGCCAGTGTATATGGTGGATGACCCCCTGGGCGATGGCCGGACTGCCGATTTGCTGCATGACCAGCGAAGCGCCGATTTGACAGTGATTTCCCGGATGAGAGATCGTATACGCCTTGCCCAGGTCGTGCAACAGGGCGGCTGCGCGGATTTCCTGCACGGTGACGGCCAGGCCCCGCCGCGCTCCCCAGGTGGCCAGGGTGGTGGCAATGCGGGCCACCTTCAGGCTGTGGGTCCCGATATGCTCCGGCATGTCGTGCTCCCGCCAGAGTCGGAAGCAGGTCTCGTCATCCGGAATAGCCCCGGTTGACTGCGCGGGGAATTCAATGCGGGCCAGAGGCGAATCCTGCATGAGGCACCTCGCACTCGTCCGCCTCCCTGGTCCCCTGGGCGGAGCGAAAGGCTGGACTTTTGCGTCGAATTGATCCAAACTCCCTGCCAAGCAGCGCCACGGCCCGCGGAGCTCTGACAGCGCACACTCCAGGAGCCGCGGGAAAAGGAATGAAACCATGCTACAAAACATGTCTGAAAAAAACAACAAATCGACCGATCTGCGGGAGCTTCGCGATCCGGATTTTTGCCGCGATCTGGCCCGGAAGCTGGATGATGTGCTGGACCGCGAGGTCCGCTTCATGGAGGTCTGCGGCACGCACACCATGAGTATCTTCGGCAGCGGCCTGCGCAGCCTTGTGCCGGCCGATCTGCACCATGTTTCCGGCCCAGGATGCCCGGTTTGCGTCACCCACGGCACTGATATCTCCGCCTTCCTGGAACTGGCCCGCACTCCTGGCGTGATGCTGGCCAGCTTCGGGGACATGCTTCGGGTGCCCGGCCCGGGAGGGGAGAGCCTCAAGACGGCCCAGGCCGACGGCGCTTCGGTCCGGATCTGTTATTCCCCCTTCGAGGCGGTCCAGCTCGCGGAAAGCCATCCGGACAGGGAAGTGGTCTTTCTGGGGATCGGGTTCGAGACAACCGCCCCGGCTGTTGCCGCAACCCTGGAGATGGCCAGGAGCAAGGGCCTGGGCAATTTCAGCACATATTCCTGCCACAAGCTGATCCCCCCGGCCCTGGAAGCGCTGGTCAACAGCCCAGGTATCCGGGTGGACGGTTTCCTCCTGCCCGGCCACGTCTCCTCGGTCATCGGGACGGCCCAGTATCGCTTTCTGGCCCGAGACCACGGCATTCCCGCAGTTGTGGGCGGGTTCGAGCCCGGAGACATCCTGCAGGCCCTGCTTATGCTGGTCAACCGGATCAAGAGCGATGAGCCGGATGTGGACAACCAATACAGCCGGGCGGTCAAGCCCGAGGGCAATCAGCGGGCTTTGGAAGTGATGCACCGGGTTTTTGAGCCGCGGGACGCCCTCTGGCGGGGTCTGGGGACCATTCCCTGCAGCGGGCTGGGTCTTCGCGAGGAATACGCCGATCTGGACGCGGAGCGCCGCTTTTCCCTCTCCCGCGCCGGGGGGGAAGATCCGCCGGGCTGCCGCTGCGGCGAGGTCCTGCAGGGTTCGATCCGCGCCGTGGATTGCCCCCTTTTCGGCAGGAGCTGCACGCCCTCGTCTCCAGTGGGCCCCTGCATGGTCTCCAGCGAGGGCAGCTGCGCGGCCAGCTACCACTACGACATCGACGCTCTGTGAGCCGTTCCCCGTTCTGGGTTCCCCGTTCTGCGTTCTGGGTTCCCCGTTCCCCGTTCTGCGTTCTGGGTTGGGATTCTGGGTACTCGGCGCTGGGTTCTGGGTTTCGAATTTGGTATTTCGGATTGTAACTATTCACCATCTGCGTCAATCTGCGGTTCCCATTTATTCGGCGCTGGCGACTTCGTCACACATCCCAGTGAAACCAGCTACGCTGAGACTACGTCTGTTTCACGGGACAGGCGGGCGGCCTTCGGCCGCACGCGGTGAAGAGTTTTGAACCGCCCGCTCCCTTCGGTCGCTCGACGTGCGGGACATCCCCGCGGCGGACCGTTGCCGCGGGGATAGGCCCAGGCAAGCTTCGCTTGCCAATCACGTCCCTCTGGGTCCCCCATGTCGAGTGAGCGGGAGCGAACGGGCGGTTAATCTTCTGAATACTTACATCACGAATAACAAATAACCGATAACAGATAACAGACTTTACCAGTCACTTATTCCAGTGAGAAATTTCATACCATAAGCATCTCCCCCGCTCAGTGAGGATTCATTTCGAATTGCGGGCAGAAGGAGAGGATTTGAGCGAGGAACGTATCCTGCTGGATCACGGAAGCGGCGGCCTGGCCTCGCATCGGCTGGTCAGCGATGTCTTTTTGCGCTATCTGGGCAACGAGTCCCTGAACGGCCTGGATGACGCCGCCTGTGTGGCCACCGGCCCTCTGACCGCGGTGAGCACGGACACCTTCACCGTGGATCCGCTCTTCTTTCCCGGCGGGGACATCGGCTCCCTGGCGGTGCACGGCACGGTCAACGACGTGGCCATGCTCGGAGCCAGGCCCCGCTACCTGACCTGCGGCTTTGTCATCGAGGAGGGGCTTCCCCTGCGGGACCTGGAACGGATCGTGGCCTCCATGGCACGGGCGGCCGAGGAGGCCGGAGTTCATGTCGTGGCCGGGGACACCAAGGTGGTGACCAGGGGAGCCGCGGACAAGCTTTTCATCAATACCACGGGGCTGGGCGAGCTCCTGCTGGATGCCCCGCTGTCCGGAAAAAGGGCCGAGGAGGGCGACGCCGTCCTGGTTAGCGGCAATCTGGGGGACCACGGTCTGGCCGTTTTTGCCGCCAGAGAGGGGCTCTCCTTCCAGACTCCCGTACAGAGCGACTCCGCCAGCCTGAATCACATGGTTGCCGATCTGCTGCAGCACGTCCCCAAGGTCCGAGTGCTCCGCGATCCCACGCGCGGAGGGCTGGCCACGACCCTGAACGAGATCGCGGGCCAGTCCGGACGGGACATCCAGATCAGGGAGAGCGAGCTGCCCCTCGATCCCGAGGTCCGGGAGAGCTGTTCCTTTCTGGGATTGGATCCGCTCTATCTGGCCAATGAAGGCAAGATGATCTGTCTGGTGCCGGCCGCTCGGGCCGAGGAGGCCCTGCGCGTTCTCAAGCGGCACGATGTGGGTCGAAACGCCGCCCGTATCGGGGAAGTCGGCGGCTCGAGCCGGGGCAGGGTGATCCTGGAGACAGGGATTGGCGGCAAAAGGCTGCTCCAGATGCTGGAAGGGGAACAGTTGCCCCGCATCTGCTGACCCCTGAGCCGTGAGCCGCTACGAGCCGGTTTCCCGCTGCTGCGGCTCGATCCCGAGCCGCCCGAGATCGCTCAGGAGCATGTCCAGGGCGGTGCGGATGCCGCTTTGGACCTCCGGGGTGAGCTCGGTCCCGGTTTCCAGGCTCGAGGGCCTGATCCCGTAGAGCACGATATTCTCCGGTTGGGTGTCCGTAAGCTGAGTCACGGCCAGGATTTCGCTCAGGCCCAGTTGATGCGGGGACACCTTGTTCTGGAAGAATCCCGGCTCCTCGGAGAGGTCGATGCGGATCACGCTCCCCGGATCGACGTTCTCGGAGCTGATCGCGTCCAGGAGGAAGAGGCGCTTCCTGTTCTCAATTGTTGAAAGCAGCTCCATCCCCGAAGTCCCTCCGTCCAGGACCTCCACCTCAGGGGGCAGGGCATAGTCCTGCTGTAGCTTCCACACCGCCATCACCCCCGCTCCCTCGTCCGAGAGCAGGACGTTGCCGATCCCCAGGATCAGGATGTCCGTCTGATCCGTCTCCGGTTGACTGCCGCCTTCCAGTGTCATGACTCTCCTCTCTTTCCTCGTTTTTTTGTATAAAAATACTCTTAACTTGCTGATTTGTTGGGCAATTTCCGCGAGGCGAAGGCGGGTGGAGCGCTTCGCTGGGTTTCATAATACACCTTGGCCTTGTTGGTACCGCCTG
>JAZKRN010000148.1:0-7528 GCA_036628655.1 Desulfohalobiaceae bacterium
CTGTTGGCCTACGTGGACCTGAACCCCATACGGGCCGGAATCGTCAGGCGGCCAGAGGAGTATCGCTGGTGTTCGCTGGGATATCACCAGCAAAGGGGCAATGCCGGGGAGCTGCTGTCTTTGGAGTTCGGGCTGGCGGACTGGGATGATCTGGATTCGAGAGAGGCTGTGCACAAGTACCGGGAGTTCATCTACGAGACAGGGGCAGTGGACGCGGGAAAGGGAGCGGTGATCGACCAAGGGATCGTGGAGCGCGAGCGCAGGCGTAAATACAGGGTCGGCCGGGCTGAGAGATTTCTCCATCGCAGCCGCTACTTCACCGATTCGGGGATCATCGGCTCCAAGGAGTTCGTGGGCGAGGTGTTCGACAGGGTCAAGCACCTGCTCGGCTCACAGGGCAGGCGCAGATTCAAGCCCGTATCCGGGCTGAACGGAATCTATTCCATGAAGCGGCTGCAGGAGGAAAGCCCGTGATGACAGTGTCATGGCTGACAATCATTTAATAGGCAGATCGTGATGCATCTTTTCGTGAAGGGATTAACTTGAGTTGATACGTTTTGATTCCAGCCTTGCTGCAATGGTACATATGGGGCTCTTTATTGCTAGTATGAGCCCAGAGCCAGGAACATTTCTCGATTCGCTGCAGGCGGCTGAAAAGTCTGTCCGCCGGGGAGAGCAGAGGAGATACTACCGTTTGCGCCCGGCGGGATCTTTTCCGCTGACTGCCAAAGGTGCTGTCTCCGCTGCGTCTTTTGTCGGTCCGGGGACAAGGTGCTCCGGCTGGCCCGATATGGGTGTATAAAGGGGCAGGCTAAACATTGATTGACATCCACCCCCATCGCCTCGTCTTTTTCGTCGTCCATAATCCCGCATCGAAGAAAGAGCCCCTCACTCACTGCGGACAGTGAGTGAGGCGTCGACTGGAGCAGGAAGGAGGCAATCCTGATCGAAGGAGTGGAGGATTATCACGATGAGCCGAAAAGTAAACGAATATAATCCGGATGTGGTCTTTCCGCCGGGAGAGACGCTTCAGGAGACCCTGGAGGCCATGGACATGCCTCGCAAGGAGCTTGCGGAGCGAACCGGCCTCACCTTCAAGCACATCAATGAGATCATCAAGGGTCGGGCGAGCATATCCGAGGAAACAGCCCTCCGTCTGGAGCATGTGCTGGGAATCGGCGCCTGCTTCTGGCGCAACCTGGAGCATCAGTATCAAACTCGACTTTCACCTTTTGAAGGCAGCTCAAGATAAATCTGCAACATTATCAGGCCTCTGCTGATTCAGGGGTGTAAGACCCCATTCTCCACTTTGTAGCCTATGGCGAATAAAATTTCAGCCCCCTCCAGGTCGGCGCTTCAATAAGACGCGTCGACTTTTTTCTGCTGCCAGCAAAGACAGCTGGACAAATCATGCATGGCTCGCATATCTTTATGGGCAGTGTGTATAAAGCGCCAGATTTATCATTTTGCCTGCTCAAGTAGATAGAGCTGACATTAACCTTTTTTTGTATGTCCGTGAATGATGAGCCTTCATGGTATTTGAGCATTATTTGAGCGCGTTGAGCTTCCCGGACAGGAGCTTTCCTTGATTGAGCAATCTGTTGGAGATAAAGGTGCTCTTCTTCAGTCAACTGAAGTGGACGCCGATTTGAGCTCCGTGGCATGGTAACCCCTCCTGGTTAAAGTAACACCAGATGGGTTCACCATCATATATTAGATAGAATTTGAAAGTTTTTAGTGAAACCTTCTACTAGAGCGGATTATGATCCTGAAATGACCCTCCGAATCCGTAAAGCAGCACTTACTGTGGCAGAGTTTCGCCACTATGCGGGCGAGCGGATTAGCATTGACCTGGAGGACGGTGCGAAACACAATGACAGAAAGTTAGGGAATCTATTGGCTGAGGCAAAGAGCATAACCGGGAAGAAATGAATGTGGTCCGGTTAATGATAATTGCAACAGGATACCATTAAAGAGGTATTAGCTATGCCCAAAATAAGTATAGATCTACCGGACAGCCTTCTTCTCAGCAAGGCGACATCTTTTGAAGAAATAAAAAAGGAGAGCCTTTTTGCCCTGGCTTCCTATTTATTCCAACAAGGTTATCTCAGCTCAGGCGCTGCTGCTGAGATGTGCCACTGTAACAGGGTTGATTTTATATTAAAGCTGGGACGTTCGGGAATACCTGTAGCTGATTTGGACGGCGAAGAGTTGGACGAGGAATTCAGAGATGAGTAATGAAACTTATGAGACAATAATAGTATGCAACAGTGGTCCGTTAATCGCTTTGGTAAGCATAGATTGTTTACATATCCTGAGTAGGGTTTATCAAAGAATACTCATTCCCAATGCTGTATATCAGGAAGTAACTTCTTCTGAGGAATTAATTGGTGCGCCACAAATTGCTAATGAATCCTGGATAGAAAAGAAATCTCTCGACAGCTCTCCTGACCGACTCTTACGAGCTGAGCTTGGAGCTGGAGAAGCTGAAGTTATTACCCTGGCTATGGAGCTAAAAGCAAGCAAGGTCTTAATTGATGAAAGAAAGGCTCGGAGGATAGCCAAACTCATATATGGTTTGCGTATAACTGGTACTGGAGGTTTGCTTTTGCGAGCCAAGCAAAATGATATGATCAAGGAGGTAAGGCCCTTGCTGGAGGGCATGAAGGCTAATGGCTATTACCTCTCTGATCGGCTTGTATCTCGAATAGCTGAAGAAGCAGGTGAATAACGCTCCATATACTGCTATTTTTTCGTGTCTTCGCACAAAAAAAGGGGGTTACGGCTTTCCCGTAACCCCCTTTTCTCATGGTGGAGACGATGGGACTCGAACCCACGACCTCCGCCGTGCGAAGGCGGCGCTCTCCCAACTGAGCTACGTCCCCTCTGGAATCCGCGCCGGAAATACTTTTCCCGACTGCGAACAAACAATATTAAACAGATCCCTACGGCCCCGTCAAGGCCCTGGAAGGCCTCTAGCTTGGCTTCAGGCCGAAATTAGGTTATAAACGTTTTTTGAGCGGCACCCCCGACAAGTAGCATTATGAAGCAATACAAAGATCACTATTTCCAAAAGGCCAAGCAGGAGCAGTACCCCGCCAGGTCCGTGTACAAGCTGCAGGAGATGGACAAGCGCTTTCAGCTCCTGCAGAAGGGGCAGTACATCCTGGACCTGGGGGCCTATCCCGGTTCCTGGAGCATGTTCGCGGGCAAGCGGATCGGCGGCAAGGGCCGGATCCTCGCGGTGGACCGGGCCGAGCCGGAAGAGGTGCTGCCGGACAATGTGGAGTTTTATCTGGCGGACGTGCTCGAGGGCGGCGAGGAGCTGGAGCGGGTGCTCGAGGGGTACTCCGGCTTCCATCTCGTATTGAGCGACATGGCCCCCCTGACCACGGGGATCAAGATACGGGACCAGGCCCTGTCCCTGGAGCTTGCGGAGCAGGCCCTGGAATACGCCAGGAATCATCTGCATACCGGGGGCAACGCGGTGATCAAGATCTTCGAGGGTCCGGACGTTCCGGACTTCCGCAAGGAGCTCAAAACGGTCTTTACCCGGGTGCGGAGCTTTAAGCCCAAGGGCTCCCGCAGCGAAAGCAAGGAAAACTTTCTCCTGGGGCTCGGCCGCAGGGAAATCGATTCTGATAAGGAGGAATAATGGCTGGACACAGCAAGTGGGCGAATATCAAGCACCGCAAGGGGCGTCAGGACGCCAAGCGTGGCAAGATGTTCAGCAAGGCGACCCGGGAGCTCATGCTCGCGGCCAAGCTCGGGGGCGGGGACCCGGATATGAACCCCCGCCTGCGCATGGCCATCGACTCGGCCAAGGAAATCAACCTGCCCAAGGACAAGATCGAGACCGCGATCAAGAAGGGCACCGGCGAGATCTCCTCCGGCACCCTGGAGGAGGTCGCGTACGAGGGGTACGGCCCCGGCGGGGTGGCCCTGCTCGTGGAGGCGGTTACGGACAGCAAGAATCGCACCGTGTCCGAGATCCGCAAGATCTTCAGCAAGGGGGGCGGCAATCTGGGCGAATACGGCTGCGTAAGCTGGATGTTCCAGACATTCGGCGTGCTCTCCTTCGACAAGAGCAAGTACAGCGAGGACGATCTCCTCGAGGCAGGCCTGGACGCCGGGGTGGACGACGTGATCGACGACGGTCAGTACTGGGAGGTGCGCACCTCCCCGGACGACTTCATCCAGGCCAAGCAGGCCTTCCAGGAGGCCGGGATCGAGATTGAGAGCGCGGAAGTGGCCAAGATCCCCCACACCTACATGAGCCTGGACAAGGAGACCGCAGAGAAGGCCCTCAAGCTCTACGAGCACCTGGATGACCACGACGACGTGCAGAAGGTGTACACCAACTTCGAGATCCCGGACGAACTCTACAACGAGCTCAGGAACTAGCCGTGGCCGATTCGCCGCGCACCGGTGACGGGGAGTGCCGGGTCATCGGCCTGGACCCTGGAAGCCGCTGCACCGGATACGGGGTTGTGGAGGAGCGCTCAGGAGTCGCCTCCCTGCTCGAGGCGGGTACCATCCGCTCCGATTCGAAGGACGCGCTGAGCGACCGCCTGGGACACATCTTTTCCAGCCTGACCCAGATCATCGCCAGGCACGCCCCTGAGGAGGCCGCAGTGGAGGACGTGTTCGTCTCCCGCAACAGCTCCTCCGCCCTGAAGCTGGGCCAGGCCAGGGGCGCAGTCCTCGTGGCCTGCTCCCACATGGGACTGCCCGCCCACACCTACGAGCCCTCGGTGATCAAGAAGAACCTCGTGGGCCAGGGCAGGGCGAACAAGGACCAGGTTGCCTTCATGGTGCAGCGCATCCTGGGCGTCTCCGGGGCCAGCTGGTCCAGGGACTGCAGCGACGCCCTAGCTGCCGCGGTGAGCCATTTGAACGCCCGCAGACTCAATTCCAGGGTGCGCCGGGCGAGGAGCGGGTAAATCCATGTTTGGCGAGATCCGTTTATGATCGGTTACATGCAGGGCAAGCTCCTGGATGTGGAGCAGGAGGGGTGCACCGTGCTCACTCCGTCCGGAGTGGGGTACGAGCTCTACCTCACCAGGCCCGCGCTGCAGCGCCTGCCCGAGCCCGGCAACGAGGTCGCGTTCTACGTCCGCGCCGTGTACAAGGACGACGGCCCGGAGCTCTACGGCTTTGCCGACCGCCGGGAAAAGAGGAGCTTCTCCCAGCTCACCGGGGTGAGCAAGCTGGGACCGCGAACGGCCCTGGCCATCCTCTCCGCATTCGATCCCGAGGAGATCGGGGACATCGTGGTCCGGGAGGACGCCAAGGCCCTGACCCGGGTGCAGGGGATCGGGCCCAAGTCCGCCAAGCGCATCGTGTGGGAGCTCAAGGAGAAGCTGGGCAATGATACCGTCTCTGCTGGTTTCACCGCTGCGCCGGGCGAGGAGAGGCCGGGGGCGGCGACTCCCTTTTCCGAGGCCCTTTCCGGGCTGGTGAACCTGGGCTACTCCGAGGACGAGGCCGTGCCGGTGCTCAAGGAGATCCTCAACCAGGATCCGGAGCTGATGGCTGAGGAAGCCATCCGCAGCAGCCTGCAGCGGCTTGCCGGCAAAAAGGCCGAGGGCTGACATTTTCACCTGGCAGTCTGCCAATTGCGCTTTGACCAATGAAAACGAGTCCCGCTGACGGGACCCATCGCGGTGGACCCGGATGAACCACGAGAACGACGCCTCCTCACGCCCGGACGAACAGACCAGACCCCTCAAGCTGGCGGACTTCATCGGCCAGCAGGACCTGCGGGACAATCTGGGGGTTTTTATCCACTCCGCCCTGGAGCGGGGCCAGGTGATGGACCACACCCTGTTCTACGGCAATCCGGGGCTGGGCAAGACCACGCTGGCCCGCATCATCTCCGGCGAGCTGGGGGTGAACCTGGTAAGCTCCTCCGGGCCGGTGCTGGAGAAAAGCGGCGATCTGGCCGCCATCCTGACCAACCTGCAGCGCCACGACGTGCTCTTCGTGGACGAGATCCACCGCATGCCCCCCTCTGTGGAGGAAATCCTCTATCCCGCCCTGGAGGACTACAAGATCGATCTGGTCATCGGCCAGGGCCCGGGGGCGCGCACGGTCAAGATCGACCTGGAGCCCTTCACCCTGGTGGGGGCCACCACCAAGATCGGCCTGATCAGCTCGCCCTTGCGAGACCGCTTCGGGGTGATCTTCCGCCTGGACTTCTACTCCCCGCAGGATCTGGCGACAATCGTGAAGCGCTCCGCCGGGATCATGCAGACCAGCATCACCGAGGAGGGGGCCCTGGAGATCGGGCGCCGCTCGCGGGGGACGCCGCGGATCGCCAATCGCCTGTTGCGGCGGGTGCGGGACTTTGCCATGGTGGAAGGCAAGGAGACCATCGACCGCGAGCTGGCCAGGCAGGCCCTGACCCGCCTCGACGTGGACCCTCTGGGCCTGGACCAGATGGACCGGGAGATTTTGAGCGCCCTGATCAAGCACTTCGGCGGCGGCCCTGCCGGGGTCAAGACCATTGCCAATGCCTGCGCCGAGGAGGTGCGGACCGTGGAGGAGATCTACGAGCCCTATCTCATCCAGTGCGGCTTCCTCAAGCGCACCGCAAGGGGGCGTGTGGCCACGGGCAAGGCGTACAAGCACATGAATATGGGCCTTTCCGGGGAGATCCCCCCGGAAAGCTAGGCCGGGCATTGCCCACAAGGAGCGGATATGCGCATCGTGGAGCCCACACACGAGATCGTTTCCATGCCCGATCCGGATACGGCCCTGTCCGTGATCGAGCAGGCGGGCCGGACCTGCTACAAGTCCGAGCACAAGATGCAGGAGGGCTCCGCTGGCGACTTCATCCGCCGCATCCTCCGCTCCGGGCACGAGAGCGTGATCGAGCACGGATCATGCACGGTGCGCTTTATCTGCGACCGGGGCGTGAGCCACGAGCTGGTCCGGCACCGTCTGGCGGCCTATTCCCAGGAGAGCACCCGCTACGCCAACTACGCCAGGGAGCGCTTCGGCAGCGAGATCAGCGTGATCCGGCCCACCTTCTGGAGCGAGGACAGCAGGGAGCTCGCTTTGTGGCAGGAGGCCATGGAGAAGTGCGAGGCCGCGTACATGGAGCTGTTGAACCAGGGGGCCAAGCCCCAGCAGGCTCGCGCGGTGCTCCCCAACAGCCTCAAGACCGAGGTGGTCATGACTGCCAACTTTCGGGAGTGGCGGCACGTGTTCCGCCTGCGCTGCTCTCGCGCGGCCCATCCCCAGATCCGGGAGGTGATGCTTCCCCTGCTTCAGGAGATGAACACGCGCTTCCCCCCGCTGTTCGAGGATGTGTATGAAGAAGTGATAGGGGAAGGATGATAGGGGGTGTCTGGAGCCAGTAGTCAGTCGCCAGGAGCCGGTAATCAATCTCCGGCCTCAGCTAACCGTTCTTCGTTCGTCGTTCATCGTTAGGAATGAGGCAGGGGGGCATCAGCTTTTCGGGGAAGCGTCTTCCGTCCTCTGTAGTCTGACGTCTGGTGTCCGACGTCCGACATCCGACGTC
>JAZKRN010000149.1:0-7406 GCA_036628655.1 Desulfohalobiaceae bacterium
GTCACCTCAAATAGGTGCCGGACAACGCAGCAATTGGAAGATTGGGGGCGCCCTGATAGGGTTTATTGGCATGGAAAGTGACTTCTGCGCTTGAGGAGGAGGAAGTGCGGCGTACGGATCCCCTACAGCGCATCCACGAACGCGCCGAAACCTTCATCCGGGAGCTGGAGCGCGAGCCGCCGCCCGATCCGGCCCTGGGCTGGAGCTGTTCCTATACCCCGCAGGAGCTCATTCTGGCAGCGGGATTCACTCCGGTCCGGATTCCCACTGCCGGGGGATCGGCGCAGGAATGGACTCAAAGCTATCTCCCGGCGAATCTCTGCCCCTATGTGCACAGGCTCCTCCGGGCCGGGCTTTCCGGAGAGCTTTCCTCGCTCAGGGGTGCCGTACTCGTGGAATCCTGCGATCCCATGCGCAGGCTTGCGGATATCTGGGGGCTCTACATCGATCCGGGCTTTCTCTACAGGCTGGACGTTCCCAGGCGCGACGATGAGTCGGCGCGAGAGTTCTTTCTGCACATTTTGCAGGATTTTTGCCGGGCCCTGGAGGAACTTACCGGGCAGAGGATCGGCGCCTCCGACGTGAACCGGGCAGTGGCTGTTCTGAACAGGACCAGGCGCATCATGCTGGAGCTGGCCCGAATGCGGGCCATGCCCAGGCCGGCGCTCACCGGAGCCCAGTTCCAGCGCATCGCTTTGTATGCCGAGAGCATGAGCCGGGAGCGGTTCAAGGAGATGGGGGCGGATTTTCTGAGCCGCAGCCGAAGGGATCTCCTGCGGGAGTGTGCCGCGCTTCCGGGCATGCGGCGTCCACGCCTGCTCCTTGCAGGCTGCCTCGCCGAGGACTGTGGTCTGCAGGCCCTGATCGAGGAGAGCGGGGCCCGGGTCGTAGCGGACAATCTCTGCAGCGGCATGCGCCATTTTCGGACCGAGGTGGCCGAAAACGCGGAAAACCCCCTGGAGGCCCTCGCCTCCGGGTATCTGCACAGGCTGAAGTGCCCCAGGATGCAGGGGCGCGGGGACAGGGTGAGCAATCTGGTCTCCCTGGCCCGCGAGCACAGCTGCGACGGGGTGATCTTCCACATCCTCACCTTCTGCGATCTGCACCAGATGGACTTTCCCGCCCTGCAGGAAGAGCTGCAAAAGGCGGACATACCCTGCCTCCCCATTGAACGGGAGGAGCTGACCGACCGGGACTCAGGTCAGCTGCGAACACGAATTCAGGCCTTCGCGGAGCTTCTGGGGTGACTTTTTGGGCTCTTCCGGTACAAGCTTACATGGTTCTAAAGAATGGAAACCGCCAAGGCGCTAAGGACGCCAAGAAGAGAATATTTTGCCCTGCTGGGTTAAACAGCAGGGCAAAAGGCTTCGCCATCCCGCTCTGGTATGGCACTTTATTGATATCTCCTTGAAATTACGAATGGACTGAAATGGGAAGAGCCCAAAAGAGCGAAATCGAAGGCTCAGTTTTTGCTTTGCGGAAGCCCCGCAAAGCAAAAGGTCTTTCCTTGGCGTTCTTGGCGACTTGGCGGTTCAAAAACAGACAGGTACGCGTGAACCGGATGAACCAAATTTGTGTCTCGAGGTTGCACCGTTGCCCCTCTGAAGGGTTGTGAACACAGAACCGTGAACCTGGAACGCAGGCCCCTATGTCCGGACGACTGCAACAGCTCACCGCGCGCGGTCTGGTCAAGGCCTATCTGCTGCGAAGCCGCATTTTTCGGGACAACTCTCCCATGCCTCCTCTGGACCGGATCAAGACGGAAACCCTGCGGATGCTGGACAAAAGCTTCCAACAGGGCGCGCCCGCTGTGCTCTCCGGATTCCAGGCCCCGAGCGAGATCTTCCACGTTTACGGGGTCACGCCCATGTTCACGGAGTTTTTGGCTCCCATGCTGGCGGCCTCGGACATAGCGCCACGGGTTCTGCAGACAACGCACGAGGCGGGATTCAGCAGGGATACCTGCTCCTTCCATCTCGCCGTGCTCGGGGCAGCGCTGGAGGGGTATCTGCCGGATTATTCCCTGTTGGTGGGGACTTCGCATCTGTGCGACGGCCAGAGCAAGTCCCTGGAGGAACTGGCCCGCTATAACGGCACCGAGTACAGCCTCCTGGACGTCCCCCAGCGGGACGGCCCTGCGGCCAGGCGCTATCTGGCGGATCAGTTGCGGGAGCTCGAGGACAGGCTGGCCCGGCTTACCGGATATCGGGCCCGCAAGGAGGACTGGGAGCGCGTCTTCGCCCTGGGCAACGAGACGCGGGAGCTGTTGCTGGAGGTGAATCGCCAGAGGCGCGCCGAAGGGTGCCCCCTGTACGGCAGGGAGGCCTTCACCTTCGGCCTCCTCTCCCTGATGCTGTCGGGCACGTCCTTTCTGCGGGACCGCTGCCTGGAGATGACGGAATACCTGCGCACCAGGAGCAGCCCGCCGGACAATCCGCACTACCGCATCCTGTGGCTTTTAACCTACCCCTATCATCAGCAGAGTCCCATTTCCTGGCTGGAAGAGGAATGCGGCGTACTGGCAGTCGCGGACGAGTTGAGCCATGTCTTCTGGAATCCCCTTGATCCGGCCAGGCCGCATGAGAGCCTGGCGGAGAAGATGCTGGCCAATCCCAATCTGGGGGCGGTGGAGAACAGGCTGAGAATGGTTCGCGAGCTCGCCGAGGAGGCGGATGTGGAGGGTGTGGTGCACTATTCCCACAGCGGCTGCCGCCAGGGCAACGGGGGTGTGCGTCCGGTCATGGACACCGTGCGGGACATGGGCCTGCCCTTTGTCGAGCTGCACGGGGACTGCATCGATCGGAGCCAGTTCGGCTGGGGCCAGATGCGGACCAGACTGGAGGGATTCGTGGAGCTCATGGCCCGAAAGCGTCGGGCTCCGTCGAGGGAAAGCCCGGCGGACAAAACCGGGTATTACCTCGGGGTGGACATCGGGTCCCTGACCGCCAAGGCGGTTGTCGTGGATCGGGACGGCGCGATCAGGGACAAGCGGCTATTTTACACCGGAGCGAGCAGCAAGCGGACCATGGCCCGGATCAGGGAGAGCATCCTGGAGGCCCCGGAGCTGCGGGGACGGATCCGTGCCTGCGTGGCAACGGGATACGGCAGGTCAGCGGTGGATTTTGCGGAAAGGGAGATCACGGAGATCTCCTGCCACGCGCGCGGAATGGCGGAAGCGGTGCCGGGTGTGCGCACCATCGTGGACATCGGCGGCCAGGACACCAAGGCGGTTTCCGTGGACAGGACCGGCGCAGTGCAGGGCTTTGTCATGAACGACAAGTGCGCCGCCGGAACGGGGCGATTTCTGGAAATGATGGCCCGGACCCTGGAGGTGGACATCGAGGATCTGGGGCCTCTGGCCCTGAAGGCGAAAAGCGCTGCGGACATCTCCTCCCTGTGCAGCGTCTTCGCCGAGAGCGAGGTAATTTCCCTGATCGCCGAGGATACGGCCCGGGAGCGCATTGCGCGCGGCGTTTGCAGGAGCGTGGCGCAAAGGACCAAGACCATGCTGGACCGTGTGGGGATCCGCAGGGAGATCGCCATGAGCGGCGGGGTCTCGCACAACGTGGGCGTGGTTCGGGAGCTGGAGCGCGTGGCTGGGACGCGGATCCGGATTCCAGGGGAGCCCCAGATTCTCGGGGCCTACGGAGCGGCCCTGCTCGCTGCGGAAAATGACATCTCCTGAGGCCGCGGAGCGGACAATCAATCCCGCCATTGCGGCTCGCGCTTTTCCAGAAAGGCGCTCATCCCCTCCCGGGCGTCCCGGCTTGTGCTGTTGAGGCTGATGACTTCGGAGGCGAAGTCCAGGGCCTGGAAGTCCTCCATGTTGATCTGCCTGTAAAAGGCGTTCTTGCCCAGCCCCAGGGTGTGCAGGCTGAATCCGGCGATCTGCTCCGCAAGTCCGCGAGCGGCGCTGTCGAGCTCCTCGGCGGGAACAACCCGGTTTACCAGGCCGTGGTGCAGTGCATCTTCCGCGGATATGAGCTCTCCGGTGAGAAGCATTTCCATGGCCTTTTTCCGACCCACGCTGCGGCTGAGAAATACCGCGGGAGTGGTGCAGAAGAGGCCGATCTTGACCCCGGGGGTGCCGAAGCGTGCGTCCTGGGAGGCCACCGCCAGATCGCAGGCCGCAGCAAGCTGGCATCCGGCGGCAGTGGCCACTCCGTGCACCTGGGCCACCACGGGCTGAGGGATTTCCCGAATCGCCCGCATAGCCCGGTAGCAGGCCTGGAACAGGGAGCGGACCTCCTGGGGTTGCCAGTCGAGGACTTCGCCAAGGTCGTGGCCGGAGGAGAAGTGCTTTCCCCGACCCCGGATGATCAGTGCCTTAACCGTCTTCTCCTCCCCGATTCGTTCCAGGAGCGAGGTGAGCTCCCTGAGCAGCTCCAGGGAAAGCGCGTTGCGCTTTTCCGGCTGATTGAAGCTGATCGTTCCCACCTTGTTCTCTTCCGTGTAAATCAGATTCTGCTCATTCATCCCGTTTCCTCCCGAATTTGTAAGCCCTGCGCTCCTAATGGATACAAGAGGCATTTTTCAAGTCGTGCCATAGGCGTTGGGGCGTGTCCATCCCTGTGGAAGGTCGCGCGGGAAGCACCATTTGGCATTCACCGTTACTGTTTTTCCACAAGAAGGCATAAGGAAAAGCGGAAACTCAATCCGAGAACGTGCCGAGATTGCTCTACGCAGAATGGGCCGATTGATCAGGTGCGGGACACATGATACATGAGAAATACTATTGGTGTTCTCCGAGTTGTGGAAACAATTGAAGGATCAGGCAGCCATCTTTTCCGTGAATGCCTCCACATAGGAGGTATCTCCTTACGGGGCAAAGGCGGGATTCACACCTTCAGCGAGGAGGACCCCAAGGGCGATCGGGTCAGGGTCACCATGTCCGGCAAATTCCTGCCCTACACCAAGTGGTACCCCGAGCTGTTGGGCGGAAGGTTTCTGAAACACTAGCCAGGGGGTGGCGTATGTATCCCTATCTGTTTTCCCCGCTGAAGGTCAGGGGAAGAAGACTGGAAAACAGGATAACCATGGCCCCGCTGTATTTGGGATATGCCGGGGAAGGGGGCGTGGTCTCCCCGCTTTTGTTAGAGCACTATCGCTTGATGGCCCAAAGCGGGGCAGCCATGGTCGTGGTGGAGAACGCCACAGTGGATCATCCGCTTGGTGACGGCGCCAACCGGGTCCTTCGGGCGGACACGGACGAGGCGATCGACGGATTGGGCCGCTTGGCCTCCACGATCCAGGAGGAGGGCGCTCTGGCCTGCCTGCAGCTCAACCACGCCGGCAGGTTCGCCGCAGTGGAGCAACCGGTGGCGCCCTCGGAGGTGGACACCTTCGGGGGGCTTCCCAGGTCCCTCACGGAGTCGGAGATCGAGGCGATCCGGGAAAGATTCGCGGAAGCGGCAAGAAGGGCGCAAAAGGCCGGCTTCGACATGGTCGAGCTCCACGGGGGCACCGGCTATCTTCTGGCCCAGTTCATCTCTCCCCGGACCAACAAGCGGAACGATGCGTATGGAGGGAGCCTGGAAAACAGGATGCGCTTCCCGCTGGAAACCTCCAACCGCGTCCGGGAGGAGGTCGGCGATTTCCCGGTAGGGTATCGCTTTATGGCGGACGAATGGCTGCCGGACGGATTGCAGCTCGAGGCATCACTGCCTTTCGCGCGATCCCTTGAGGAGGCGGGCATCGACTACCTATCGGTCATGGGCGGGACCTACGAATCCTTTACCCTTCCAGAGGTGGCCGAGCAATTCAGGACTCCGGGCTATATGGCCCATCTCGCAAAAAGCGTGAAGGACCATGTCGGCGTCCCGGTCATCGCCGCGGGAAGGATCCAGGCCGGAGAGCTCGCGGAAAGGATATTGGCGGATGGGCATGTGGACCTCATCGGTCTGGCCCGTGTCCTGTGGGCGGATCCGGAGTGGCCGCAAAAGGTGAAGGATGGCAGAGAGGAGGAAATCATTCCCTGTGACCCGGAGTGCGGGGATGTCTGCATGCAGCTGGTGATGCAGGGAAAGCCGGCTTTCTGCCCGCAGTGGCCTCCGGAGAAGACACGGCGATTCAAGGATATGTTTGCCTGAAGCTCCATGATCGTGACTGGTTGTTTACGGTCATCCCCGGCAATTTTGGTGAACAGTGAAACGAAAAGCTCTCAGCAGTAAGGCTCGCAGCGCATATAGCCCATAGTCTATCGCCTTTTTCTAGAGCCCGAAATCGGGTCATGAATGGTTCCTGTCTGTTCCAACCGGTCGCACGGGCCCGCCGGCATAAGTTATAGACGGTAATCCTTTGGGATTCGGGGAGTTCACGCCTCGTCCCCGTTACCCCGGCCGCCGGAAGTTTAGTAGCCTGTTGAACTAGTCCTTATCAGGCAGGGCGTTTAAAAATTTAAGGGTCAAGCGCGAAAAAAGTTCAAACTCGGAGCGTAGTGAGCCTCCATGAGAGTTTGAATCCGGCACCTATTTGTGAAGCCAAGTCAATCAGACGCCCTTTTGTCACCTCAAATAGGTGCCGGACAAAGCAGCAATTGGAAGATTTTTAACGTCCTGTTAGGCTCACTCCCTTTTGTCCGGAGGCCGGCAGTCCGGATTCCTCCCGGCGTTTTGGGCTTTCTTGTAGCGTTTGCGGGCCCGGGGCAGGTTTTTCTGCAGCGTTTGAATCCGTGTGCCCTTGGAGGGGTGGGTGGAGAGGAATTCCGAGGGCCCCTCGCCGCTGGCCTCTTTCATGTTCCGCCACAGGGCCACGCTCGCCTCGGGATCGAATCCCGCCGCGGCCATGTATTCCAGCCCCAGCAGATCCGCCTCGCTCTCCTGGGAGCGATTGTAGGGCAGAAGCACACCGACCTGGGCTCCCAACCCCAGAAGCGAGTAGAGCTGCTCGTTGCCCTCTTCTCCGCCGCCCAGCACGGCGCCCACCAGACTCACTCCGATCTGGGTGGCATAGTTGGCGGAGATGCGGGCATTGGCGTGTTCCAGACGCACATGGGCCACCTCGTGGCTGACAACAGCCGCGAGCTGGTCCGGAGTCTCGGCGACGTCCAGGAGCCCGGTGTACACGCCGATATTTCCTCCGGGCAGGGCGAAGGCGTTGATCGCGTCGTCCTTGCTGAAGACGGTAATCTCCCACTCTTTCGTCCTGCTGCGCCCGGGCAGGGCGGAGGTCACCGAAGTGCAGACGCAGCGCACGTAGTCCTGGATCGCCTCATTTTCGACCTCAGGAGTTTCCTTCTTGATGTCCACGTACGCCTTGTCGCCCATCTGTTGCATCTTTTGCGGGGATACCAGCTTGAGCTGGCGCCTGCCCGTGGGCGTGGTGGCGCATCCTGCGGCCAGGAGCGGGAGGAGCAGGCAGAGAGTGAGGACAATGCGCTGCGTGCGGCCTGTTCGGCTGGGTGCGGG
>JAZKRN010000150.1:0-7367 GCA_036628655.1 Desulfohalobiaceae bacterium
CCTATTTGCCGGAGCCAGTGCTTTCCGTCCTTGCTTCGGGCCCGGACAGCGAGCTGCGAAGATGTTTTGCTGTCCATATAGTGGAAATAGTTGGTCGTATCGAAGAGAAAGCTACCTGACTCTAAAGACTCTATCTCATTTATTTTTTTGAAGAAGTTCTGTGTGATCTTTTTAATAGATTCTTCGTCGACCCGCTCCCACTTTTTCCAGTATCGATGTGAATTCAGGGCGGAAATATCCACTGATCGGATCTGATGCACGGCCAAGCTCTTGTACCACTCGGCCAAGCCCAATTTGGACCTGGGCTCAATCATGCGGTTGAAAGCGGCAAACAGGAAATATTCGCCCAGTGTGGGGCCTTTTTCTCGCGGATCCGGTGGTATCACCGAGTCAATGATATCCACCACATTGACGTGTTGTTCCACGAACTGAGCCAGAAAAAGCGACCCGAACTCCTGAACCTGGATTTTGTTGAGCTCAGGACGGCTATGACCCAAGGCCATCTGCATGATGCGCTCGACAGAGCCGAGGTAAATCTGATTGACGACCTTGGGCTTGCCTTCGATTCGGGCGAACTCGCGGATGTAGTAGTAGGTCTTTCCCTGCTTGACCTTTTTGTGCAGATGGGCCATGCCCATTGCATCTCATATGGGGTCTAACATGTCAATAGTTAATCGTGAGAATCCTTACATAATGAAAGCATATAAGATTTTATTCATAAAATATTGGGGCCTAACAAGCTAATATCACGTAATACCTTGAAATGCTTAAATAAATTCGGGATAAGCATCCTGGACCGTTGAAAGTCGAGTCTGAAGAATGGAAACCGCAAAGTCGCCCCGGTTGAATCCTGCTTCGCAGGGCCTGCTGTGCCCGCATTTAACCGGGCAGGAAAGGACGCCAAGAAGGCTTCGCCATCCCGCTCTGGAATGGGACTTTGTTGCTATCTCCTTGAATGGAACGAATCAAGAGAAAAATGAAAAAAGGGGAGGGCAAAGGCGGAGGATGGATCAAAAAAGGGGGTTTTCGGTTGCCCGAAAACCCCCGTCATTTGGAAGTCGGGATGGCAGGATTTGAACCTGCGGCCCCTTGCGCCCCATGCAAGTGCGCTTCCAGGCTGCGCCACATCCCGAAACCAAGAATAAAATTAATTTTTGTCCCTATTTTTGTCAAGGCAACAAGGTTCCCCGTTCCCCGTTCTCCGTTCTGCGTTCTGAATGCTCGGCAGAGGGTGGGAATCAGTGTATCAGTCAGTTGATTGGTCAGTGGATCAATAATTCACTGAGACACCGATTTAATGACTCACCGAATACGAGTTAGACATCTACCACGCATTGGGCCGTCCACACTCCACCGCTCTCGGAAAACCGGGCCAGGTTATAGGTGGCCGCCTTGACCTCGACTCCGGGATCCCGTCCGGAGAAGTCGCTTCCAGCGGCAGTGCCCTCCAGGGTCCAGCCGCTTAAGGAGACGCTGAACTCGGAGAAGACGAGGCCGCCTATGTCCGCCTCCGCCAGGAGCTGATTGAGCCAGGCCAAAAGCAGGGATTCCGCGTCGAATCCCTCCACCTGGACTTCCACACGGGATCGGGCCGGCACGCTCTCCACATCGTCCACCATGAGGCTGAACATGGCCTTGGCGGCCATGATCAGGGCCTCCTCCCTGGTGCGGCCGATCCCGCGGATCCCGATGTCCGCGCCGTGGTCAAAGGTCTCGTACCTGGCCCTTTGGGTCATGGAACACGCTCCCGGTAGCACGAATTTTCCCGGCGACAGGGAATTTTCGCGGCTCCCTTGACGGAATCGCAGAATTTCCCTACGTTCGAGATCAACGATCTTTAGATTGTCATCCGGGTGCCTAGATTGGCTTAAAAGGGAACCCTGTGCAAGTCAGGGACGGACCCACCGCTGTAAGCGGGGACGAAAGCCGCATACAAGCCACTGGCCCCTCACTCACTTGAGCATAAGCCGTTGCCGCAAGCACCGTGAAAGCCCTTCCGGGGCAACCAATTTTACGAATTCGGCAACTTTGACCTTGAAGTGAGTGAGGGGATGGGAAGGCGCGGTGACTAGGACGATCCGCGAGTCAGAAGACCTGCCCGGATGGAGACGCGGCTCTGGAGCGGCGCTCCTGAGTCCGCAACGATCGAGGATGAAAATGGGACATCCCCGGATCCGCCGACCGAGCGATCCGGGGTTTTTTTTGTTACCAACCCAGCGAGAACGGCGATTTCCACCATGCACCGCGTTCCCGGCAAAGCGGCCCTGCAGCCGATCCTTCTGGCCTCTGCCCTGCTCTGCCTGATCGCCGTCTCCACGGGAATGGGCTACATCGACATCCCCGTCCCCACTGTGCTGCAGGCCCTCTGGGGCAAGATCTTCGGCATGCAGGACATGCTGGCCGGGATGCAGGAGAGGCACCTGATCACCATTTTCGAGGTGCGGCTGCCCCGCATCCTCACGGCTGCGGCAGTGGGCGCAGGACTAGGCCTGTCCGGTGCGGTCTTCCAGGGCATCCTGCTCAATCCCCTGGCAGACCCCTACACCCTGGGCGTATCCGCGGGAGCCGCCTTCGGGGCATCCACCGCCCTGCTCTTCGTCCCTGCGCTGCTGGGAGCGTACACCGTCTTCGTCTTCGCCTTTGTCGGCGCCGTTGCCACCCTCTTCGCGGTCATCTCCCTCGCCTCCTCCGCAGGGGGCATGTCCTCGAACAACCTGATCCTCTCCGGGGTCATCGTGACCGCCATTCTCTCCGCGGGGATCAGCTTCTGCAAATACCTGGCCCAGGAACGGGTCTCGGTCATCGTATTCTGGCTTCTGGGCAGCCTGGCCTCCTCCACCTGGCTGGAGGTGAGCCTGGTCTTCTCGGTGGTGGGGCTCGGCTTCGGGGTCTGCCTCTATTTCGCCCGCGACCTGAACATTATCTGTCTGGGCGGGCGCACAGCCTCCACCCTGGGCATCAGCCCGCAGCGGACCCGGCTGGTCCTTCTGGTCACCGCCTCCCTGGTGGCCGCTGTCTGCGTGGCCGTCTCCGGAATCATCGGCTTCGTGGGCCTGTTGGTGCCGCACATGATGCGCGGCATAACCGGACCGGACCACATGCGGCTTTTGCCGGTGAGCCTGCTCTGCGGAGGCGTGCTCCTGCTCGCCGCGGACACCCTGACCCGGGCGGTGCTGCCGGAGGAGGTGCCCATCGGGGTGCTCACCTCCCTGATCGGCGGACCCTTTTTCTGCTATATCTTCCGCAGGAGGCAGATGGCCCTATGAGCGCAATCCTTCACGGAGCATTTTTTTCACTTAAAACCTCCGGTTCCGGATTTACTAACGTCCGGCACTCACTTTCCCAGAAGCATAGAGAATTTGGGCAAGCGTGAAGAAAGTGAGTGCCGGACGAAGAAAATCAACGGAACCTCCGCTGAGTAAGTTCAAAAAATACCCCGTGAAGGGATAGTTATGAGCCTGTTCCGGCTTAGCCAGGCGGAATACCGCTATCAGGACGGCACGCGCGCGGTGGAGGGAATGGACCTCGCGGTGGAGCCGGGCCGCTTCTACGGCATCGTGGGGCCCAACGGCAGCGGCAAGTCCACCCTGCTCGACCTCCTGCTGGGATACAAGGAGCCCGTCTCCGGCGAGGCCCTCTTCCGGGACCGCCCCCTCGCCTCCTGGAGGCGAAGGGACCTGGCCCGGGAGATCGCCCTGGTGCCCCAGGAGTTCGCCCTCACCTTCCCCTTCAGCGTGGAGGAGATCGTGTTCATGGGACGCTACCCGCATATCCCCCGCTTCGGGACCCCCGGCCAAAAGGACCGGGAAGTGGTGGCCCGGATTATGGAGCAGACCGGCATCGACTCCTACGGGGATCGCTCCATCACCGAGCTGAGCGGCGGGGAGAAGCAGCGGGCGGTCATCGCCCGGGCCCTGGCCCAGGAGGCGAACGTGCTCCTGCTGGACGAGGCCACCTCCAACCTGGACATCAAGCACGGCCTGCAGCTTCTGCACCTGGTCCGGGAGCGCCAGGCGCTCCACGGCGCGACCGTGGTCTCCGTATTCCACGATCTGAATCAGGCCCTCCGCTTCTGCGACGAGCTGATCTTCCTCAAGCAGGGACGACTGATCCGCTGCGGCCCTGCGGACGATGTGACCACCGGGGACATCCTGGAACACGTCTTTGAGGTCCGGGCCGAGGCCTATTTCGAATCCCGTCTCGACTGTCTCCAGGCCCTGTTCTGGACCGAGCCTGCGACAGCGCAAGGAGTTCGGGCATGAGAATATCCGCAGTGCTGACCGCCGTGATCTGCCTTATTTTGGTCATTGGGTCCGTCCCCGCTCCCGCAGCGGATTTCGCCAAGCTGAACGCCACCAGCGTGCGGGATCAGGCAGGACGGCGCATCCGTGCGGAAAAGCCCTTCAAGCGGATCGCCTCTCTGTACGGGGCCCACACTGAGGTGCTTTACGCCCTGGGAGCGGGCTCCCGGGTTGCCGCGGTTTCCGAGAGTGACCCCTATCCCCCGCGGGCCGGGGAGAAGTCGACCCTCTCCTACCGCGACGGGGTGGAGCGCTTTCTGGCAGTGGACCCGGACCTGGTTCTGATCCGGCCCATGATCGAGCGGGGCTACGGACGACTCATCTCCAGGCTCCGGGACGCGGGGATTACGGTCGTCTCCCTGCAGCCGCGCGACCCCGGTGAGACAATAGAATACTGGCGCATCCTCGGCGTCCTGACCGGCAAGCAGGAGCGCGCAGAGGAAATGATCCGCCTCTTCCGGCAAACCCGCAACAAGCTGCGCAGTCTTGGCGAATCCGCAGAGGAGAAAAAGCAAGTCTACTTCGAGGCCATTCACAGCGAAATGAAGACCTTCTCCCCGCAGTCCATCGCCATGCACGTCCTTCGCACCGCCGGAGGGATCAATGTCGCGAAGGGGGCGCGGCCGGTGCGGGGCACGAACATCGCGGCCTATGGCAAGGAGCGCATTCTGGCCAAGGCCGAGGAGATCGAGGTCTATCTGGCCCAGAAGGGTCCCATGAATCAGCCCACCAGGGAAATGATCAAGAACGAGCCGGGTTTCTCCCTGATCCGGGCGGTGCGGCGCGGCGAGATCCACATCGTGAACGAGCACATCGTCTCCCGACCCGCCCCCAGGCTCCTGCTCGGCATGTACCGGATCGGCCGGATCCTCTATCCGGAGCGCTTCACCCCCGAGTTGGGGGAGGAGGTACGCCGGGCCATCCACGGACTCTATCAGGAGTGAGGGTGCATTATGACGGAAACACAGCAAAGCGGACAGCAAACAGGCACCCTGTACGGGATCGGCGTGGGACCGGGCGACCCCGAGCTTATCCCCATCAAGGCCGTGCGCATCCTGCAGCGGGTGGACTGCATCTTCTCCGCCTGCTCCAGCAAAAACGATTACAGCATGGCCTCGCGCATTGCCTGGCCCCATCTGCCCCAGGACACGCCCCTGAATCTGCTCCCCTTCCCCATGAGCCTGGACCAGGAGGTGGCCAGCCGGGCCTGGCACGAGCACGCGGACACCATCATCGCGGAGCTGGATTCGGGAAAGGACGCCGCCTTCCTCACCCTGGGCGATCCCCTAACCTACTCCACCTACGGCTACCTCCTGCGGATCATCCAGCAGAAGGCACCCCACACGAAGATCGAGACCGTGCCCGGAATCACCTCCTACCAGGCCGGGGCCGCGGCGGTGAACACCCCGCTGGTGGAAGGGGAGGAGAACCTGGTCGTCCTCTCCGGGGTCAAGGGAGGGGACAATCTGCGCCGAATCGCCAAAGAATCGGACAATGTGGTCTTTCTCAAGGCGTACAAGCACCTGGACGACATCGTGGAGGCCCTGTCCGAGAACGGCCTTAAGCGCTGCTTCGGGGTGGTCCGCTGCGGTTTTCCGGAAGAGGAGGTTTTCACCGATCTGCAGCAAATGAAGCACCAGAGGCCCAAATACTGGAGCCTGGTCCTGGCCAAGCACGGGAGTGTCGGTTAGTCAGTGAGTCGGTGTCTCAGTGAATGACAGACTCACGGACTCACTGATTCACCGATTCACTGACCTAGGGCCTTTTAATGGGTGACGCACTGACTCACTGATTCACCGATTCACCGGATCACAGTCACCAGAGTCACGAGCAGCACGCTTCTTATGAGCACTACCGACGGCACGCAAGCGAATACATCCCGGACCCGGCGCAAAAAGGGCAATCCTCTTCTGGGCCTCTCCATCGCCCTGTTCGTCTCTGCAGCCCTGCTCGTCTGGCTCACCAGCGCGGGAGGCTTGAGCGCTGCCGCCGCAGCCGAGGATCTGGCCTGGCCCCTCACCCGGATTCTCCTTCTAGTGGGTGTCGGGCTGATCGTGGGCCAGGTGGTGGAGGCCACGGGATGGACCCGGCATCTGGCACGACTGGCCGGGCCCATGTTCCGCTTCGCCAATCTGGGATCGCGCTGCGGCGCCGCCTTCACCACCGCCTTCTTCTCCGGGGTGGCGGCCAACGCCATGCTCGTGGACACCTATCGCGAGGGGAACATCGACAAGGGCCATCTCTTTCTGACCAATTTCGTGAACCATTTTCCGGCCTTCTTCCTCCATCTGCCCACCACCCTGTTCATCGTGCTGCCCCTGGCCGGCCTGGCCGGAGGGATCTACATGGGGCTCGTCTTTACTGCTGTCATTCTGCGCACCTGCTGTTTCCTGATCGCGGGACGCCTTTTCCTTACCGCGCCCAGCGAGCCGGAGGACCGGGAGCCGGGCGCAGCCTCTTCGCCCAGGGAGGGACTCAAAAATGTGGCCGCCCAGTTGCGGGACAGGGTCCCCCGTCGCTTCCTGGGGATCGTGCAGTACGTGGTCCCCATCTACATTTTCGTGTACACTTTGACCCAGCTTGGAGCCTTCGACGCCCTGCGGCAGATCCTGTCCGGAACGGCGGTGGGCGCCGTATTCCCAGTGGAATCCCTGTCCATGGTCATCATCGCCTTTCTGGCGGACTACACCTCGGGCTTCGCCACAGCCGGAGCCCTGCTGAAAAACGGGGTCCTCGGCCTGCACCAGGGGGCCCTGGCCCTGCTCCTGGGCAACGTGATCGCCTTTCCCGTGCGGGCCCTGCGGCACCAGCTGCCGCGCTATCTGGGCATCTACACCCCGGGCATGGGAACCCAGATCCTGCTCCTGGGACAGCTGGCCAGGGTGCTCAGCCTCCTCATCGTGGGCGGGATCTACGGGCTGTTTACCCTGCCCTTTACGGTTTAGTGCAGGGCGTTCAAAATCTTCCAATTGCTGCGTTGTCCGGCACCTATTTGAGTGGACAAAAGGGCATCTGATTGATTTGGCTTCACAAATAGGTGCCGGATTCAAACTCTCACGTAGGCTC
>JAZKRN010000151.1:0-7333 GCA_036628655.1 Desulfohalobiaceae bacterium
AATTTTTGAACGCCCTGCCTGATAAGGACTTTTTCAACAGCCTCCTGGGCTCGTTCCCGCTCAGAGAGGGCTCCGTCCGGCTGTTCCGCCGCGAAGAAACGGGCCCTGCCGGGCGAGCCCCCGGGGGCATTCGTCGGAGCGGCTACTCGCTCGCGACCTGGATTTCCAGCTCGTGGATGTTGAGCTCCTTGAGCTTGTCCAGCTGCTCCTGGGTCAGGTTTTCCTGCAGGAACTGCTTGAGCTCGTCCCAGTTGCTCTTCTTGAGCAGGACGCCGTTGTCTCCGTTCAAAAAGGAGAGAATCTGCTGCTGAACGTCTTCCTGGTTTTCCTCGGTCATAAGGGCTCCTTTGTGTCAGAGGTCAGAGATCGGTTGTTCGTTATCGGTTATCCGGGCGAACCTCTGAACATCCTGAAATGTTGGTTGTTGCCATTCGAAAATTTTTCCCGTTGGGTCGGCGATCCTGGAATCGTGGACGGAACAAGCCCTCCACCCCCGCGAGGGAAGGCCGAACGAAGCCCCCCGTACTACCATCCCTGTGTAGTAAATCCCCGCGGGGATGTCCAGATCTGTTCTTCTCGCCTTCCATGCCGGTGCAGAAATCGGAAGAACAGTGCCCTCTTCCGGTCCCTGATCTGGTGGTTTGGCAAAGAAGCCGGTAACTATTCACCACCCCATTATCCGAGCGTCCATGGACACGGGGCTTTTTTCATCGTGCACCTTCGACTCTGGATTCTGTTCTCGTTTATCGTTCCCACGCTCTGCGTGGGAACGTGTTCCGACCGCTCCCGCGGTCATTCTGGACGCGGAGCGTCCCTGACATGTCCCCACGCAGAGCGTGGGGACAATAAAAGAGGTGGTGAATAGTTACAAAAAGCCTATCAAGCAGGCCGCCCCCAAAATTTCAAGTGCAAGGCGCGAGAAAAGCTCAAACTCGGAGCGTAGTCACCTACGTGAGAGTTTGAGCTTTTTGAAGCAACGCCGCAATTGGAAGTTTGGGGCGGCCTGCTACTACACCTCGAAGAGCATCTCCAGATCGTCCCTGGTCAGCGACTTCCACTGGTCCTGGCCGGGGATGATGGCGTCCGCCACTCCCTGTTTCTCCTGCTGCAGCTTGAGGATCTTCTCCTCCACGGTGTTCTCGCAGATCATCTTGTAGGAGAAGACCTTCTTGGTCTGCCCGATACGGTGGGTGCGGTCCGTGGCCTGGTTCTCCACCGCGGGGTTCCACCAGGGATCGTAGTGGATCACGTAGTCCGCCGCGGTCAGGTTGAGTCCGGTGCCGCCGGCCTTGAGGGAGATAAGGAAGATGGGCACGCTGGGATCGTTGTTGAAGCGCTCCACCTGCTCATAGCGGTCCTTGCTCGATCCGTCCAGATAGGCGTAGGGGATCTCGTTCATTTTCAGCCAGGAGCGGATGATGTGCAGCATCTGCACGAACTGGGAGAAGACGAGGACCTTGTGCCCGTCCTCGATGATCCCGGAGGTCAGGTCCTTGAAGGCCTCGAACTTGCCCGAGGGCAGGTTCGTGTTCACTCCGGGCATATCCAGCTTGAGCAGTCTGGGGTGGCAGCAGATCTGGCGCAGCTTGAGCAGGGCGTCCAGGATGGACATCTGGCTCTGGGCGATGCCCTGCTCCTCCACCTTCTGCATGACCTGCTCCTTGAGCTTCTTGGCCAGGGAGGCGTAGAGCTCCTGCTGCTCGTCCACCAGGCCGGCGTAGTGGACATTCTCCACCTTGGGCGGCAGCTCCTTGACCACGTCCATCTTCTTGCGGCGCAGGATAAAGGGTCCCACCCTGGAGCGCAGGGTCTCCATGGTTTCCTCGTCCCCGTCCTTGATGGGCTTGACGAAGCCCTTCTGGAAGGCGTTCTGCGAGCCCAGGAAGCCGGGCATGAGAAATTCGAACAGGGACCACAGCTCCAGGAGGTTGTTCTCGATGGGGGTTCCGGAGAGGCAGACCCGGAACTTGGCACCCACCTTGCGCACGGAGCGCGCGGTGATGGTGTTGGGGTTCTTGATGTTCTGGGCCTCGTCCAGGATGACGCAGTTGTAGTCGTGCTTGTTCAGCTCCTCCAGATCGCGGCGGAGCAGGGCATAGGTGGTGATCACGATGTCGCTCTTCGGGATCTCCTTGAACAGGTGCTCCCTGCGGGAGCCGTAGATGAGCAGCTGTTTCATCCCGGGGGCGAACTTCTCCACCTCCTTCTGCCAGTTGGGCAGCACCGAGGTGGGGACCACGATAAGGTTGGTCCCGCCGGCTCCGCGCTCCTTCATGTACTGGAGCAGGGCCAGGATCTGCACGGTCTTGCCCAGGCCCATCTCGTCGGCGAGGATGCCTCCGAAGCCGTACTCCTTGAGGAAGTTCAGAAAGCTGAGTCCCTGGGCCTGGTAGGGCCTCAGCGTGGCGTTGATTCCCTGGGGCGGGGAGATCTGCTCGATCTCCTTGAAGTCGCGGATCTTGCTTCGGAGCTTGTCCCAGAAGGAGTCCGTGCGCGCCTCGGGCACGTCGCTGATCAGTTTTTCAATGGAGGGGGCCTCGAACTTCTTGAACTTCTTCTTGGGCGGCTTTTCCGGATCCATGCCCAGGGTGCGCAGCTTGTGCTGGAGCTTGTGCAGCCAGCTGTCGGGCAGGCTGGTGTAGGAGCCGTCCTTGAGCTGGACGTAGCGCTTGCCCTGGGTCCAGGCTTTCCAGATCTTCTCGATGGGGACGGAGATGTCCTCGTACTCCACGTTGATGTTCAGCTCGAACCAGTCGACGTTCTCCTCGTCCTCCTCCACGTCGGCAACGACCTTGGGGCTGGTGTGCCGGACCTTGTAGCGGGAGAGGTTCTTTTCCCCGAAGACCCGGTAGGTCTGCACCAGCTGGGGATAGGAGTCCAGCAGGAAGGTGATGGCCTCCTCGGGCTCCAGGAACCAGATGGCGTTGTTCCTGGGCTTGAAGCTCATTTCCCGGAGCTCCTGGAGCAGGGCCTCCTCTTTCGCCTGATCACGGCGCAGGAGAAAGGAGCGGCCCTCGAACTGGTAGCTGCCGGTCTGCAGCTCCGGATTGGGGCCGTCCATGGGGATCTCCCCGTGCTCCGTCTCGTAGATGTCCTGGATCTCCAGGGTAAGGAGGCTGCCTTCCTCGTTCAGGAAGAGCTTGGGGTCGTACCGGGCCGGCACGAAAATGGGCTTCATCCGCTCCAGGAATTCCTCCTGGCCGAAGAGGCTGGAGCTGGGTATCTTGGTCCAGACCCGGTCCAGGAATTCGGAAAGCTCGGAGTGGGGCACCAGCGGCGGGTCGTTGACCAGCTGCTGGATAAGCCCGCTGTCCAGGGCGCTCAGCACGGGATAGAAATTGTTCCGCCACAGCACCCACAGGGGGAGGTTGCCGTAGAAGTAGACCTCTTCGCCGGTGAGGGAGAGCGGGGTCTTGTCCTCCTGGCTGAGCAGGAGCTCGAAGCTGAGCCCCTGTTCCGTGATCTGGGGCTTAAGCTGGCAGCGCAGGCTTTTGGGGACGATGTTGACGGGCTCGTCAGTGTCTTCCCAGAAAAGGAAGTGCTCGTTGCGGATGGACCAGAGGAACCAGCTGGTCAATCCGGTGGGGATATCCATGCGCTGACCCATGTAGTCCATGTACTTGCCCACCTGGAAGGCAACCTGGGGCAGCTCCGGAGATAGCTCACACCATTCCGGATTGTTGATCAATTGCTCGAAGCTGACCGGATTCTGGATCTTGGACAGCCCGGTCTTGTTCTGGCGCACTCGATAGACGGCCACCTGCAGCCTCTGGGGCTCGGGGTAGAAGCGGAAGAGGAGATAGGTGTGGCCCGCCTCGGGCTCGGGAGTGGTTGCGAAGAAGCTCCGAAAGCTGTTCCGCCAGTCCGTTCGCTGCGCAGGGGCCTTGCCCTCGGATTCGTTCTCCTCCAGGGAGGAGCGGAGGTAGAGCATCGTGGCCCCGACATGGGGGCAGACGCCGGAGAAGGAGTCGGGGCAGTTGCAGAAGTAGTTGACTGTTGACTCCTGAAGATTGATCCCGATTTCCGGGTTGTATACCTGGAATTCATCGCCCTGGATCTTGCTGTCGATGTCCCAGTAGGAATCCCGCTTGATCAGATCGAGCTTGTCCACTCCGTGACTGGAGAGGATATCCCTGGACGCCTCGAGGATATAGTCGGGGAGGTTTTCCTCGAGGAATTCGTTGATGGTTTCGATAGCTTGGGTTTCCATGGTCTTTTGACGGCTGTTGTTCTGGTTTTCTGCTTGGATCGGTTGATCAGCATTATATAACACTAACTTTTCCCCGTGGTTTTGCAAATGCGTTTTCGTGATGCGTGCAGGTTGTCATCACTCGTCCAGTAAAAAAACGTCCTTTAAAAAGGTATGATTGGGCGCTCGCTCAATACTTGGTTCAATAGGATGTTCCATGGAACAAATAGCGGCTGCTGATCCCTTGGGCTTGAGAGCGGGCGAGGTCACGAGGAACGGGAAAAGGGCCATTATCGATTTCGTTCGACAGGGCCCTGTCGCTCCGTTTCATTGCCCTCGGCTCGGCTGCACACGGCATGCAGCGGCGAAACCAGGGATGAGCGGTGCAGGAGGAGTTGTGGGCACTAGCGGGTGCGTTTGTCGAGGTGATTTGCCGGCTGTTGCGCGTGTCTCTCCTTGCCTTTTTGTGCTCTGAATGAGCGCCGGAGCTCGAGCAATCGATTGAGTATACGTTATCGGTGTAGGGTTGAAAGGTCGTAAAAACAACAAAATAATATAATACAAATTCTTGTTTTTGACAAGAACTTGTTTTCATCTGGAAACGAGCTCCCATTTTCTTTTCCAAAAGAAACAAAAAAGTGGTGATATAATTCATTGATTTTTCCTGTTTGACATGTTTGATACTGCCAAAGGAGTTGATGTTTTCTCCCCGGCAAAAGGGGCTTCTCAAGGATTCATCCACAGGCTCTCCTGCTTGTTTTTTGGGGTGAAAATGATTAGTATTTTCTGTGTGAGGGATTGAAGAATCCCTCGATTATTCAGTGTGAAACCTTTTTAAATGACTTGAAAAGAGAGTCGCAGGCGTTTTTGTATGTCCTCCCATGGCGAATACGAAATGGAACAGCTCCAGATAGGCCAGGAGTCCGAGCAGGGCAAGACCGTCCGGATCAACGACATCCTGGACAAGGCCTCGGAATTCCTGAGCAGCACGGATCAGGCCCTGATCCAGAAGGCCTATGTCTTCTCCGCGGCCAAGCATTCCGGACAAGTGCGGCTTTCCGGGGAGCCCTATCTGTCCCATCCCCTCGAGGTGGCTGACTATCTGGCCCAAATGCGTCTGGACGCTTCCACGATCGCAAGCGGTCTTCTCCATGATACCATGGAGGACACGGATGTGGGCAAGGAGGAATTAAAAGAGCATTTCGGCGAGGAAGTGGCTGAGATTGTGGACGGCGTGACCAAGATCGGACAGGTGACCTTCAACTCCAAGGAGGAGGCCAAGGCGGAGAACATCCGGAAGATGATCCTGGCCATGGCCCGGGATATCCGGGTAATCCTGGTCAAGCTCGCGGACAGGCTGCACAACGTGAGCACTCTTGGGGCCCAGGGAGTGACCAAGAGACGGCTTATCGCCCAGGAGACGCTGGACATCTATTCCCCCATAGCCCACAGGCTGGGGCTCTATTGGATCAAGGTGGAGCTGGACGACCTGAGCCTGAAGCATCTCAAGCCGGACATCTATAACCGCATCGAAAAGGGGATTCAGGAGGACCGCACCCTGGGCCAGGACTACGTGGACCAGGTTACCGGGGCCTTGCAGGATCTCATGGACAGCAACTCGATCACCGGGCGGGTCAGCGGCAGACAAAAGCATATTTACAGCATCTATCACAAGATGCAGCGCCAGAACCTCGATCTGAGCCAGGTCTACGACCTGATCGCCTTTCGGGTGATCGTGGAGTCCATTCGGGACTGCTATGCCATGCTCGGGCTGATCCATTCCATGTGGCAGCCGGTTCCCGGTCGGTTCAAGGACTACATTTCCATGCCCAAGGCCAATCTCTACCAGAGCCTGCACACAACGGTCGTCGGACCGGAGGGGGAGCACATCGAGATCCAGATCCGCACCGAGGAGATGCATCGGATTGCGGAACACGGCGTGGCGGCGCACTGGAAATACAAGGACGGAACGACCATCGTGCCCAAGGACGAGGATCGCTTCAGCTGGATCCGGCGCATCCTGGACTGGGAGCACGAGATGAAGGATCCCCGCGAGTTCATGGCTTCGCTCAAGGTGGATCTGTTCCAGGACGAGGTCTACGTCTTCACTCCCAAGGGCGAGGTGCTCGAGCTTCCAGTCGGGGCCACGCCTGTGGACTTCGCCTACCAGATCCACACCGAGGTGGGGGACCGCTGCTCCGGGGGGAAGGTGAACGGCAAGCTCGTTGCCCTGGACACCCAGCTCTCCAACGGAGACACCGTGGAGATTATCACCAGCACCCATCACAGACCGAGCCGGGACTGGCTCAAGTTCGTCAAGACGGCCAAGGCGCGGGGCAAGATCAGGCACTGGATCCGCACCGAGGAGCGGGAATACAGCATCTCCCTGGCCAAGGAGATGCTGGAGAAGGAGGGTCGGCGCCTGGACCTCAACTTCACCCGGGAGCTGAACTCGGGAAGCCTGGACAAGGTCGCCGAGGAGTTCAGCTACAAGTGCGTGGAGGACATGCTCTCCGCCGTGGGCTACGCCAAGCTGACCCCCAAGCAGGTCCTGCATCGCCTGCTGCCCAGGGAAAAGCGGGGGGAGAAGGCCCGGGAAAAGCCAGAAGACGCCGACGTATCCGGAGGCGAGAAAAAGGGCAAGGAGACCAAGGAGTCCAAGGAGACCAAGAAGAAGGGCGGAAAGAAGCATCTCGAGGACGGGATACGGGTCAAGGGCGCGGACGACGTGCTCATCCGCTTCGCCAAATGCTGCCAGCCAGTACCCGGCGATCCCATTGTGGGCTATATCAGCCAGGGACGCGGGGTGGTGGTGCACACCACGGACTGCTCCAATGTGCAGAAGAGCCCCACGTCCCGATTGCTGGACGTCTCCTGGGCAGCTGAGGAGCAGAAGGAGGTCTTCCCTGCGGCGACCAAGCTCATCTGCAGGAACAAAAAGGGCGTCCTGGGCGAGGTGAGCAATCTGCTGCTCAAGGAGGGGATCAATATCCAGTCCGGGCACTTCCAAACGGATATCGAGGGCAAGACCGAGCTCATCCTGAACCTCGAGGTCAGCGACTCGACCCACCTCTATCAGGCCCTGCAGAAGCTGAGCAGCCTGGAGAACGTGTACGAGGCGGTTCGGACCTCGGGGGAGAAGGC
>JAZKRN010000152.1:0-7303 GCA_036628655.1 Desulfohalobiaceae bacterium
GTCCGACATCCGACGTCCGATGTCCGACCTCCGAAGGACACCGGTCGCTAGTTGTCCCACTTATAAGCCCGCAGGAACTCGCCGGTGGGCGAATCCGGATCGTTGCCCACCTCTTCCGGGGTGCCGCGGGAGACGACATACCCGCCGAACTCTCCGCCTCCCGGACCCAGGTCCAGGATCCAGTCCGCCGCGCGGATCACGTCCAGATTGTGCTCGATGATCACCACTGTGGCCCCTTTCTCCACTAACTCGCGCAGGACCTGGATGAGCTTGCCCACCTCGTGCATGTGCAACCCGGTCGTGGGCTCGTCCAAAATATAGAGCGAGCGGGGCAGGCTCCGCTTGCCCAGCTCCCGGGAGATCTTCAGGCGCTGGGCCTCGCCGCCGGACAGGGTTGTGGCGGGCTGCCCCAGGCTTATGTACTCCAGCCCCACCTTCTCCAGCACTTCCAGCCTGCGCCGCAGGCTGGGGTGATGGGTGAAGAACTCCTTGGCCTGCCGAACGCTCAAATCGAGCACCTGGGAGATGTTGTGGCCCTTGTACTCCACATCCAGGGTCTCCCGGTTGTAGCGCTTGCCCTCGCACACGTCGCAGGTGACGAAGACGTCCGGCAGAAAGTGCATCTCCACCCGGATGTGCCCGTCCCCCTGACAGGCCTCGCAGCGACCGCCGCGCACGTTGAAGCTGAACCTGCCCGGAGTGAAGCCCCGCTTTTTGGCCTCCTGGGTGGCGGCGAAGATCTTGCGGATATCGTCGAAGATCTTGGTGTACGTGGCCGGATTGGAGCGCGGGGTCCGCCCGATTGGGGACTGGTCAATGGAGACCACCTTCTCCACCTCCTCCTCCCCCTCGATGCCCTCCAAGCGGCCGGGATTCTCCACCTTGATGCCGCGGTTCAGGGCCAGGTGCTTGTACAGGGAGTCGACCACCAGGGAGCTCTTGCCGGAGCCGGAAACTCCGGTGACACAGACCATGGTCCCCAGGGGCAGGTCCACGTCCCTGCCCTTGAGATTGTTGGTGCGGACCTCCCTCAGGTGCAGCCATTCATTCGGCTCGCGCCGCGTCTCCGGCACGGGAACAGTCAGTTCCCGGCGCAGGTACTTGCCGGTGAGGGAATCGCGGCTTTGCAGCAGGCCCTGCACATCGCCCTGGTACACGATTTCCCCGCCCCGGGCCCCGGAGCCCGGACCGAGCTCGATGACATGGTCCGAGGCCCTGATTGTGGGCTCGTCATGCTCCACGACCAGAACGGTGTTGCCCCGTCCCTGCAGCTCCTTGAGCGACTGCAGGAGGCGCTCGTTGTCCCTGGGATGCAGGCCGATGCTCGGCTCGTCCAGGACGTAGGTAACCCCCACGAGCCCGGAGCCCAGCTGCCCGGCCAGACGGATGCGCTGGGCTTCTCCCCCGGCGAGGGTGCTCATGTTGCGCTCCAGGCTCAGATAGTCCAGCCCCACCCGCTCCAGGAAGGCGAGCCTGTGGGTAAGCTCGCGCATAATGGGCTCGGCGATGCTCCACCGCATCCCTTGGAATTCCAGTCCCCGCATCCATTCCAGGGCCCGGCGGATGGACCAGGAGCAGACGTCGCCGATGCTGGCCCCTTCCACGAGGAAAGCAAGGGACTCCGGCCTGAGCCGGGCGCCGCTGCAGGCCGGACAGGGCATGCTGCGGCGAAAGCGGGCCAGCTCGTCCTGCCAGATGCGGCCGAAGTCGAGGCTCGCGTCCAGAAGCCCCACCACACCGGGCCATCTCGAATCGCTATCCCCATAAAAGAGGGCGTTCCACGCCCCGGAGGAGAAGTCCTTGAGCGGGGTGTCCAGATCGAACCCCCATTTTCCGCCCAGCTTGCCCAACTCGTCCCTGTATCTGGCCAGAGCCTTTTTTTTCTTCCAGGGGATGATCCCGCCCTGCTCCAGGCTCAGACCGTGATTGGGAGCCAGAAGGAGGGGGTCGAAGAACTCCCTGCTGCCCAGGCCGGAACACTTGGGGCAGGCTCCCTGGGGACTGTTGAAGGAAAAGAGCTGCGGGCTGGGCTTGGGCAGGCCGATGTCGCAGCGCGGACAGATCGCCTCGGTGCTGTAGACGAGATCCCCGTCCTGCACCAGGTTCACCACCACCCTGCCCTCGCCCATGCGCAGGGCGAGCTCCAGGGAGTCCGCCAGGCGCTTTCGGATCTCCCCGCGCTGGACGAGCCGATCCACCACAACCTCCACGCTGTGCTGGGCCTCGGGGTCCAGCTCCGGCGGATTCTCCAGCCGGTGGACCTCGTCGTCCACACGAACCCGGGCAAATCCCTGTCCACGAAGCTTCTTGAAAAGCTCGGCCTGCTCTCCCTTTTCCCCGTCCACAAGAGGGGCGAGCAACATGAATCGGCTCTGCTCCGGCAGATCCAAAACCACATCCACTATCTCATCCGGTGAAAGGGCCTGGATGGCATCGCCGCACTGCGGACAGTGGGGTGTGGAGAGGCGCGCAAAGAACACGCGGAGATAGTCGTGGATCTCGGTCACGGTGCCCACGGTGGACCTGGGATTCTTGGATCCGGCGTGCTGCTCCAGGGAGATGGCCGGGGAAAGCCCCTCGATCTTTTCCACCTTGGGCTTGTCCAACTGAGGCAGGAACTGCCTGGCGTACGCGGAAAGGGATTCCACGTAACGGCGCTGCCCCTCGGCATAGACGATGTCGAAGGCCAAAGTGGACTTTCCCGAGCCGCTCGGGCCGCAGATGATCACCAGCTGATTCCTGGGGATCTGAAGATCCACGCTTTTGAGATTGTGCTGCTCTGCCCCGACGATGGAAATGCTGTCTTGTTGCTGCATAGAATAAAAAAGGCGCCTGAAGCGCCTTGTGCTTTCCTTTTTGTCGCCTCCCGGCGACGGGCTATTTGCGGATCTTTTGTCGCCTGTACTGCACGTATCCGTCCTTGACCGAGGAGTAGGGCTCGATCCCGAAGTCCTTCATATCCTGGTAGCGGCCCATGCGAGAGGGGAGATTGTTGAGGTTCTCCGCGCCGGTCAGCCACCATCCGAGTTCCTCGTCCTCGATGTAGTAGAGCGGATCCAGGAAGTAGTCCCCCACCATTCCGACGCTGGACCGGAGAGTGCTCGGCCCGAGCACGGGCCAGACGATATACACGCCCTGACCGACTCCCCAGGTCCCGAGCGTGGTTCCGGTGTCCTTGTCCGGAGGGCCCAGCCAGGAAATACTGTCCGCGGGATCCAGGAGTCCGCCGAACCCGAAGAGGGTATTGACCACGAACCCGGCAACCTCCTGGCCGCTCCGCACGGGGCGTCCCTGCAGCAGATGATTCACCATCCTGCCGGGAAAGCGGACGTTGTCGAAAACATTTTCAATGCCATTGCGGAAGGGCTCGGGCATTGCCGCTCTGTACCCGTCTGCAACGGGTATGAGCACATAGGTGTAAAGACCGTCGTTGAAACGGAACACGAGCCGGTTGTACGGCTCGAGGGGATCGGCCACCGTGGGCTGGGAGGCGAAGTCCTCCTCCAGCTCACTCAGGAGCTCGTCCTCAGCCGAGGCTTCGTCGTCATCCTGAGCCGGAACCGGAGCGGCAAGCGCCAGAATTATGCAGAAGGCAATCCCGGCGAGGCAAATACGCAACCAGGAGCCCCGTTTCAAAGTCCCGGCGGACAAGACACCCCTACTCCGTCTCGAGGAGATCGGGAGTCTCATCTTTTTCCACCTTCCGCTGCATCGTGTCGATCACTTCCTGGGGGGACTTCCGATTCAGGAGGTCCTGAAACTGGCTGCGATAGTTGCTAATCAGGCTCACATCCTCGACGTGAATGTCGTAGACCTGCCAGCCCTGCTCCGATCGGGAGAGCATACGGTAATTCACCGGAATCTCCTTGTCCTGGTAGCGGATCACGGACCGGACTTCCGCCTTTTTGGAGGAGAAGACCGTCTCCCCGGTAATGCGGATCATGTCCTTGGAATAGCTCTCCACCTGGTCCATGGATTCCACGAGCGTGCCGAAGTAGTTGTCCTCGATGACGCGCACGAACAGATCGACCATCCGGTCCTGCTGCTCTTCGCTGAAGTCGGCCCAATACCGGCCCAGGCTCATGCGGACCATGATTCGATAGGCGAACACATCCCGGGCCAGGGAGCTGAGCTCCTCCTTGAACGCCTTCCGCTGCTCGGCGTTCTCCTGCAGGTCCGTGCCGTTGTAGCTCTGAAAGGTCTGCAGCACATCCCCGATATAGGAATTCACTGCCTCCCGCGGGGACGCGGCCATCCCTTTGCCTGGAAGGAGCAGAACAGTTGCGAGGAGCACAAGCGCTATACCGAATGAGATACGCATAAGGCTATCCTTCGAGTTTGAGCTTTTTGAAGCAAGGCAGCAATTGGAAGATCCGGGAGTGATTCGTTACTCCCCTCCCCCCGCTTCGCCGAAGGCGTATTCGCTGATCAGGTCCTGGATATCCACCGGCGCCCGGGTATCGATAATGATATCTCCGGGTTCGAGATAGATCCCGGAACCACCTGGTGAAACACTGAGGTACTTATCCCCGATGAGCCCCCTTGTCTTGACGGAGACCAGCGTGTCGTCGCTCAGCTTGACTTCCTTCTCGACCCCGAAGGTAACGATCACCGCGAAGCGCTCCCGGTCCAGGCGTATATCGTCCACGCGGCCCACATTGACCCCGGAGATCCGCACTTCGCTTCCCTCGACAAGACCGCCCACATCGCTGAACCGTGCCCTGTATTGCGTGTAGTCGGAGCTGAAGATCTGGAGATTTCCCAGTTGCAGGGTCAGATAGCCCGCGGAAATCAGGCAGACGAGAACGAATATCCCGACCAGAATCTCGATACGGCGTTGAGTGCTCATCATGAAAGCCGTCCGTGAAAATCTTTGTATTTTTGCCAGGGACCACGCACAGCCACAATCCCGAGCGGGGCGTGACTGTCAGGGACAAGCGGGCCCGTCTTTTCCCCGAAAAGCGATGCCACATGGGCTCGATTCCGGCAAGCCCAGCCGTCCGCAGATACCAAGGCGGAACGGTCCGAATTATCCACTGCTTCTGCAGGACACGCTCCCCAGAAGCCTCTCCTTCTGCTCGATCTCCTGTACCAGCTGGCCCAGGCTCAGCTCGCTGCCGATCCTGTCCCAGCCTCCCCGCACGGAGAAGACCGTTTGACGCTCCCGCATTCCGGCGCTGCAGAAATCCATGTTGTCGAATTCAAAGGCCGCTCCGCGGAGCACCTCGTCCGGGTCCCTGGTCCCGCCATCGGGGTCGCAGAGACAGACGATCCGGTCCTCGCGATACCGGGCCACCTTGCAGGTATCCCCGCACTGGCTGACCCGGTAAAAGATATTCGCGATGGCACCGAGCATCATTTCCACCATGAGGTGGCCCATTTCCTCCTTAATAATATGGTATTCCGGGAGGCTGATCACGACAAGCACGGCATCGCGTTTTTCCGGATCCTCCCGGAGCTTGGAGAATGTGCGCTCCAGCGACTTGGCGCTCTGCAGCCCGTAAATCTCGTTGCGCAGAATCTCCTGACTGCCCACGTATTCCTGCAGGACAGGATGGTCTCTCTGTTCCAGATCCTGCGGGGGGCCCTGAAAGATGACCCTGCCCTGCTCCAGGACCGCGATGCGGTTGGAGATGTAGAACACATCCGGCACATCGTGGCTCACCAGCACGGCTGTGAAGCCGTAGTCCCTTTGGTTGCTGGTAATCATCCCCAGAACACTGTTCTTGCGCACCGGATCGAGGCCTGTTGTGGGCTCGTCGAAGAGCACCGTATCCGGATCGGTCACGATCGCCCTGGCCAGGGCGACACGCTTCTGCATTCCCCCGGAAATCTGGGAGGGATACTTATCCTCGGTCCCCTCCAGATCCATGACCCGCATTTTGTGATCCACTCGCTCCCTGATGGTGGAATCCTTGGCCTTGGAACCCTCCTGCAGGGGCAGGGCGATATTCTCCCGGACATTCAGGGAGTCGAACAGGGCATTGCTCTGGAACATGAAGCTCACCTCCCTGCGAAAGCGATCGCGCTCGGCGCGATTCATCAGGGAGATGGACTTGCCCCTGTAGAGGATATCCCCGCTGTCCGGGCGAATGAGGCCGATAATGAGCTTCAGGGTAACGCTCTTGCCCTCGCCGCTTCTGCCGATCAGGGTGGTCACCTCCCCGGCGTAAATGGAGAGGTCGACCCTGTCCAGCACAACCTTGTCCCCGAAGCGCTTGGAGACTTTTCTGAACTCGATAAGGGGGGTCCGCATAAAAGGCTACATCAGGATAGAGGTCAGGACATAGTCGGCAATCAGCACGCCCACACAGGAATACACCACCGCCGAGGTCGTCGCAAGGCTCACCCCTTTTGCGCCGTGGCCTCCGTGGCGGGTATGCACATAAAAACCCTGGTAGCAGCAAATGGTCACCACGAGGAGGCCGAAGGCCAGGGACTTGTAGAATCCGTTCAGCGAATCCTGCAGGACCACCAGGTAATCCATCTGGGAAAGAAAGACCCCGGAATTGATATTCAACAGGCCCACTCCGGTGATATAGCCTCCGAGAATGCCTATTGCGTCGAACAGGGCGGTCAAAAGGGGAAAGCTGAGGACTGCGGCAACAATGCGCGGGCTGACCAGATAGCGTACCGGGTCCACGCCCATGGTGAACAGGGCGTCGACCTGCTCCGTAATGCGCATGATGCCTATCTCTGCGGACATCGCGGAACCGGCGCGGGCAGTGATCATGATCGCGGTGAGCACCGGTCCCAGCTCGCGAATAAGGGACAGGGCGACCACACCGCCCAAAACCCCTTCCGAGCCGAACTTGGCCAGGCTGTAGTAGCCCTGCAGGCTGAGCACCATGCCGGTGAAAAGACCGACAATGGCAATAAGAAAGACCGACCTGGCACCGATGAAAAAGACCTGTCGCACAGTCCGGATTGTTTGGAAGGGATAGCGGAAGATGGAGACAAGTCCCCGGACAAAGAAAAGGAAGACCCCTCCCAGCTCCTGGAGCACATTGAAAACAGAACGGCCCAATGAGGCCGACAGATTGGCTGGCAGCGTGGCTCCGCTTTTGAGTAAGGGCATAAAACCTTTTTTACCTTATTGCCTTATCCTGTGTAAAGCACTCCGAGAGTGGCCGATCCGAAGGTCGGGACATCGACGCCCACAATGGCATAATCCTGGAGGGCCTCTTCTCTTTGCAAGAGCCCCATAGAAAGACGGGATTCCAGGAGAGAATCATAGGGCGAGAAATCGTAACTATTCAGCACTTTGCCGAACCGTAAGCCGACACGGGGCATTTTGACTCAT
>JAZKRN010000153.1:0-7235 GCA_036628655.1 Desulfohalobiaceae bacterium
GCCCGTATCCGCTCCGGGGCGTGGAAGACGTTCACCCTGCCCGGCCGGACGTATCCGCCCAGGGTCAGGCCGGCCTTCTGCGCGATCTCCACGCCCAGGGAGGAGGGGGCTGTGCGGGAGAGAACCACGGGAATGCCCATGCGGGCGCATTTGAGCACCATGTCCGAGGTGAGCCGTCCCGTGGTGTAGGTCGCGCCCACAGGGGAGAGGCGTCCCAGGAGCATGGCTCCCAGGAGCTTGTCCACAGCATTGTGGCGGCCCACGTCCTCGTAGCAGGCCCGGAACCTTCCCTCGCTCAAGTAGCCGCACCCGTGCACGCAGTGCGTCTGATCCCGCAGGGGAGAACAGGCCAGGGTGCCACGGACCAGCTCTTCGAGCTCCCGGAAGCCCAAGGCGAAGTCCGGCGGCTCGGGGAGGTCCTCCCGGAGAAGCCTTTCCGAGATACGGCCCGTTCCCCCGCATCCCGAGGTGGCGATGTATTCCTCGTCGGGCCGCGTGGTGACATCCGCGTGAACGTTGACGCGGCTGCCACTGTCACAGATTTCGGCGGCGAAGATGGGGTCCCCGGGCTCGATGCGCCCCAGGCCGAAGAGATAGCCCACGGCCATCTCCTGCAGATCATGGGGCAGCACCATGGCCCTGCCTTCAGGCTCGTCATTGAGCAGGATTTCCACCGGCCTTTCCTCGAGCACGGTTTCCCGCACCTCATCGGCGCCATTCGGTGTGACCACGGTTGTCGCGTGATCCTGGGTGAGCATGAAGTCTCCTTTGATCGTCCTGCCCGGAAAAGTGGTCGCTGTTCTTCGCGGAAGCGGGGGGAGGGCTTTCCTGCGGAGCCGGGATGAGCGGATCCCGGATATGTGGCGCTTATCCCTCCTGTATTCGGATGAATCGCTCCACCAGGTCCGGATCGAACTGGGTTCCGGCACAAAGGCGCAGCTCCTGGATGGCCTCGGAGTGGGTGGAGGCCCTCTTGTAGGGACGTTTGTGGGTCATGGTGTCGTAGGCGTCCACAACGGCCAGGATGCGGCACTCAAGCGGGATGTGCTCCTCGGAGAGCCCCATGGGATAGCCCGTGCCGTCCCACCTCTCGTGATGCTTGAGGATGAAATCGGCGATGGACGCCATATCCTTCAGGGACATGGCAATGCGGTGGCCGATTTCACAGTGCCGCTTCATCTCCTGAAATTCCCGATCTGTCAACTCCCCGGGCTTAAAGAGGATGTGGTCCGGCACTGCCACCTTGCCCAGGTCATGGAAGCGGGCCAGAAGCCGCAGGTCCTTGAGGCGGTCCTGGCTCAGCCCAAGGGATCGCCCGAGCCGGAGCGCATGGTCGCGCAGCCGATCGGCATGTCCCTCGCTGAGATAATCCCGCTCCTCCAGGGTCTTGAACAGGGCCTGCACGGTGTCGTTCCGCGAGCTGAAGCGCTCCTGCAGCTTTTCCTTGTACATGGAGTCGTCGGCCTGCTTGAACAGGGCATCCATGTCCACGGGCGGTCTGTATTGAATGGCGCTGCCCACGGAAAGGGAAAACCCGAACCCTGAGTCGAGCTCATTGTACCGCTCGGTTTCCTTCTTGATCCGCCTGCGGCAGTCCTCGAGGATCTGTTCGTCGCATTGGGGCAGGAGAACGGCGAACTCGTCTCCGCCGAATCTCGCGGCAATGTCACTGCTGCGGAAGCAGCGCCGAAGGATGTCCGCACAGGCTCGGAGCAGCTCATCGCCCTCGGGGTGACCCAGGGTGTCGTTGATCAGCTTGAGGCCGTTGATATCGCAGACAATGATCCCCATGGGGCAGTAACGATCTTCCGACAGCCGCTGCATTTCCTCCTCGAGGTAGGTCCGGTTGTAGAGTCCGGTCAGGGTGTCGTGGAAGCTCAGGTAGCGCACCTTCTCCTGGGCACGGCGGCTTTCGGTGACATCCTGCATCACGGCGAGAAGGGAGCTGCTGCCATCGAGATTGTCCAGCTTGCTCATGGTGCCTTCCAGGATCCGGCTGAATGCTTCGATCGTGAAATGCTCGGGGTCGGCGGAGCCGCTTTGCAGGACGAGGGGTGCGGGACATTGAGGACAGGGAGAATCCCGGTGCAGCTGTTCGTAGCACCTTTTGCCCACGCGGTCGCCGAAGAGCTCGCGAGCTGCGGGATTGAGGAACTCGATGCGGCGATCCGGGCCGCCCACGAGGACGTACTGGGTCATGGAGTTGAAGATGCGGTAGATGTAGTCCCTCTCGCCCTGCAGCCTCTCCTCGTGGCGCTTTTGTTCCGAGATATCCTGGAGGTGCTCCACAAGGCGGAGGACATTGCCCTGCTCGTCCTTGACCGGGGAACAGCGGCAGCGGAGATGTCTGCCCAGTTCCGGAAAGTATCCCTCTATGCTTGCAGTGCCCCCTTTCTCCAGGGCTTCCCTGGATGCGCAGGGCCGGCACTCTCGGCTGCGTCCCATGAGCTCAAAGCATTGCTTGTTTCCTGTTTCCTTTCGGGGCAAACCGAGAAGCTCGCACCCCGCTTGGTTAAAGCGTTCTATGCTGAGGTCGTCCCGCTGAATGGCCAGGACGTCCTCGATTCCGTCAATGACGACTTCCAGGAGCTCCCTCTGGGAACGGAGCTCCTCCTCGGTCATCTTGCGCTCGGTGATGTCGATCAGGGATGCGACGTTCTGGGTGGTGCCGGCAATCATGCCCACTGTGAGAAAAACATTGCGCACATTTCCCTGACGATCGAGAAGACGGAACTCGCAATCCCTCGGAGCGGCATCGGGATCTTGCCGGCGAAGGCGATGGTGTTCCCGCATGCTCGGAGTGTCATCGGGGTGCACCAGCTCGGGCCACTGCATTCTCCCTTCCAGCTCCCCTCGGGAGTAGCCTGTCAGCTCGAGGAAACGCGTGTTTGCAAGAGAGATGGTGAGGTCCGAGTCGATGATGATCGTGGCCGCGCCAGATGTCTCGAAGACCGAGCGGTAGTAGCTCTCCGAGCGGCGCAGGGCTTCTTCGGTCCGCTTGTGTGCGGTGATGTCCTCTCTCTGCCGCAGGTCTCGTATCGCCCGTCTCTGGCTCAGCCCCAGGCTCAGGTTTGCGGCGAGCTGTTCCAGGTGGATAATCGATTGGTCGGAGAAGAAATTTCTGCGGGTATCGTTGACCTGCAGCAGCCCGAATATTTCCGTCCCCAGCTTAAGGGGGACGAGGGCCACGGACTCATAGCCTTCCCGGTTGCATCGATTCCGTGTCCTTGTCTGGCGCTGTGAAGGACTTGTCGAGGCCAAGAGCTCGGTGGTGCTGTTGGTGACGAAGCCGCCGTAATCGGTGAAAAAGGGAAGCTCAGGAGCGGAGCGGCCGGAGAGGACAATGCCGCACGCGCACTCCAGAATGGGGTCCCCGTTTGCGTCGCGAAGGTGCTCTCCCTGCTCATCCACGGCACAGAGGCGGTTTTCGGCCTCGATATGTTCCTCTGGGAAGCCGAAAGTGCACCAATAGGGAAAGTCCTCGTCCTCCTTGAGACGAAGGCCCACCGCCGCGCAGCGGAACCAGCTGCGCACCAGGGAAGTGACCTCCCGGATCAACCCGTAGAGGTCGCTGTCCTCGTGCATCAGGCGCAGGAGGTTGAGCACGGGTTCTCGAATGGATTCCGGGCCGTCGCGGGAGCTCTCGAGCTCCCGCGCCCGGCGCTCCAGTTCTTCGTACGTGGGCTTGTGGGGCATAATCCTTCAGATATGAGGTGGCCGGCGCATAAAGCCGGGATTGCCGTTCAACGAGCGGCCCAAAGGGCCTTCAACACGTTTGAATACGTATATCATGTCAGTACATAAATCGATACCCTGTCGGCGGGTCCGCTTATCGGGCGAATTACGGGACGGGAGCGGCAGAGTTGATGGGGTTTTCTTGACCTCTTGCTCGCGGCAGGCATAGGATAGGGAAAATGGGACAAGTTGCTTCAGGCGATTACGGTCCGAATGTGGGGGGCTGTATTGCTTTTCAACGCCTCTTGGCACGTCTGCACGGCTTCATTGAAAGTGCGAGCAGGATTTTTTGGAAACCCGGTTCCAAGTGGGAAAAGGCATGAGCCGAGCCGAGAAGAAGACGGAGCATTCAGGGGAGGGGGAGCAGCTTCAGAAACTGCGTGAGATCCTCGACGAGCAAAAAGGGCGGCGCCACATAGTGGTCCTTCAGGATTTCCCCGATCCGGACGCCATCTCCGCGGGGTACGCCCATCAGCTCATCAGCCAGGCCCACGGCATTGAAACGGATCTCGTGTACAGCGGAAGCATCAGCCATCAGCAGAACCTGGCCCTGGTCAAGCTGCTGGGGATCGAGCTCCATCCGTATACCCCGGATATGGATCTGAGCGGCTATGCGGGGGCGATTTTCGTGGACCATCAGGGCACAACCGCTCGAAAGATCGTTCAGGCCCTGGACAAGGCGGGAGTTCCGGTGCTCATGGTTTTGGACCATCACGAGGACCAGTCCGTCTCCAAGGCCGAGCTCACGGATATCCGTCCCGTGGGGGCGACTGCGACCATGTACGTGGAGTATCTGGAGCAGGGTCTGCTCCAGCTGGATCCCGGCAGGGAGGAGCACACCATGCTCGCCACCGCCCTGATGCACGGCCTGATCACGGATACGAACAGCTTCTTGAGGGCAGGGCCCTCGGATTTTCGCGCTGCCTCGTTCCTCAGCCCTTTCCGGGATCCCGATATCCTGGAGCGGGTCATGGGTCAGGAAAAGTCCAAGAAGACCATGGAGATCATCAAGCAGGCCCTGGAAAAACGCATACTCGCGGAGGGGTTTTCCGTGGCGGGCGTCGGCTACCTGCGCAGCGTCGACAGAGACGCGATACCCCAGGCCGCGGATTTTTTGCTTACCGAGGAGAACGTGCACACCGCCATTGTCTTCGGCATGGTTCAGGGCTCCGATCATCAGGAGGCCGTAGTGGGGTCCCTGCGCACCTCCAAGCTGGGCCTGGATCCGGACCAATTCCTCAAGGGCGCCCTCGGGCGCGACGCGTCCGGCGCGGCCTACGGCGGAGGCAAGCATGCGGCAGGTGGGTTCCAGGTTCCTGTGGACTTTCTGGCAGGCAGCCAGGACGAGGAGTTCCAGGGTCTCAAATGGCGCACCTATGAGGATCGGATCAAGCAGTGTCTCATGGACAAGATCGGATACCGGGGCTCGACACAGGACACGGGGTGATCCTTTTCCGGAACGAGACGGACCAGGAGGTCGCAAGGAAGTTATGGATGCGGGAGAGTACTATCAAAGCGTCATTGACCGGCTGAGGAACTGCTTTCAGCACAGCGGCTATTTCATTGCCACAGGCGAGGAACTCGCGGGAGAGAGCAGTGATCCCGTGTTTCCCTCAGTGGCCGCTCCGGTGGATCAGTTGGAGCGGTTTACCCTGGAGCGGGGGTTGGAGGTGCATGTCCCGGTGATCGGCGAGGATTCCCGATCTGTCCTTATGCCCCTGGATATCGAGATTTTCATGGCGGGGGATCAGCACAGGCTCTATACGGACAGACAGGAGCAGAAGAAATACCTCGAGCAGACACTCCCCGTCCTTCACTTCGTCGAGGATGTGTTTCGCTCCCGGGGCATGCCCTATCTCCTGGATTACAGCCCCTCCGGGGGACATATCCTGTTCCAGAACGTTCTGGGATACCGGGGGACGGAGGAAGTCCGCAGAATCGGCTTTGTGGAGGAGGACTTGGCTGCAGCGTGCGAATACGTTGAATCCGGGGACCTCAGGCGCGCCAACCCCACTTCCCTGGAGGCGGCGCAGGTCTTCAGCGGTCTGGGGCGAATCGCGGAATACACGGCTCTTCTCGCCATGCGGGCCTTTCAGGATCACGAGGAGCTGGGGCTCCCGCCGCTCACCATCTCCGACAGCCAGGACATGTGCCTCAACTTCGACAATACCTGGAGCGAGGGACCGCCGTACTGGCGAGCCATCCGCAGCCCCTTCAGCCTGCACAAGAAGAACCGGGAGAAGTACGGAAAGCGCCATCAGCCTCCCCTGGTTGACGTGGCGGGTGCCTTTTTCGACGGCCTGGAGGCAACCGAGGTCCGGGATTTGGACCGGATCCTGGACTGTATGTGGGATCTGGACCAGGCGGCGGAGCACGCCGGGCACTTTTCCGGCTTCATTCCCTGCTCCAACGAGTCCCTGGCCGATTTTGTCGCCGAGTATCGGGCCTCAGATCTGTATTCCTTTCATCGCGATTTCGACGCCGGACAGGATCTTGCCCGGGGAAGCGCCGTGGAACGGGCCCAAAGGGAGGAAAACATTTCGGACCGAACGCGGGTCGTTCTCGCCTTCCCCAATCCATTGGCCCTGCAGCCCAGGGAGCTTGTGGGATTCGTTCACGACTTCCTCATCCATGCCCAGTGGCATCCCAAGCACATCGCGAATATCCTGCGCGACCTGTATCAGAACCCGGAGCAGAATTGGATTCAGGACTTTTTCCGGCATCCCGCGGAGGAAAAGGCCAATTTCTGGGCCCGCACCTACAGCGCTGTGGCCCTGTTCAAGTCGGGCAGGCTCGGGGTCTAAGGCTTTGGCCGTGCAATTTTCGGCTTCACAATTCAATGGAGTGACCGGGAGTCATTGTTCCCGGGTGGCGGAGAGGGGATGAGCCTTGAGAAGAACGTGCCCGTGGGCGCGTGAGAAACCGACAAAAGGGGGACGACATGAGCAAGATAGCCCTTTTCGTGTACAACGGCGAGCCCATGTGTTTTGTCCACGTCCTGCTCAACTGCCTGGACATGGCGGACAAGGGGGACTCCCCGGAGATCGTCGTGGAGGGGGCCTCGGTGAAGCTGCTCCCCGATCTCGCGCTGCAGGATCATCATCTGAACGGGCTGTGGGAAAAAGTGAAGGCGCGAGGCCTGGTCGGAGGGGTGTGCCGGGCCTGTTCCACTCAGATGGGCACTCTCGAGGAGGCCCGATCCCAGGGCCTAACCATTCTGGAGGATATGTACGGCCATCCGGGAATGGCGGGATTCCGGGAGCGGGGCTACGAGATCGTTACCTTTTAGCAGGGCGTTCAAAATCTTCCAATTGCTTCGTTGTCCGGCACCTATTTGAGTTGGCAAATGGGTGTCTGATTGACTTGTCTTCACAAATAGGTGCCGGATTCAAGCTCTCACGGAGGCTAACTACGCCCCAGTGAAACAAAAGAAGGTTTCACCCCGGTAGCATCACAAGGCTGAGCTACGGGGCAGGCGCGGTAAACTACGACCTTGCCCG
>JAZKRN010000154.1:0-7195 GCA_036628655.1 Desulfohalobiaceae bacterium
CTGGACCAGCACCTCTACCAGTGGGGCAAGAGATGGTCCAGGAGGGAGGCGGCCAAAGAGTCTCTGGAGGGCTCCCGCGCCGAGCATTACCGCAGTGTGCAGCAAGTCCTCTTCCGGGTCGCCTCGAGCTACTACGAGGTGCTGCTCGGCAGGCGCTCCATTCAGATCGCGCAGAGCGCCCTGGAGCGGGCCCGGACGCAGCTGGATCGGGCCCGAAGTCGCCGGGAAGTGGGGGTTGCGACCCAGACCGACGTCCTCCGGGCCGAGGTCCAGGTGGCCCAGACCGAGGAACAGCTGGAGCGGGCCCGGAACCAGTACGACGTGGCCCGGGAAGACCTGGCCCTGGAAATGGGCGTGGACGAGATTGCTCACAAGCTGGAGCATCCGGGCAAGCGGGAAATGTCCGCGGATGCCACCATGCGGAGCCTGTATTCCAGGGCAATGGCCAACCGGAAGGACCTGGAAGGACTGGCCAACCGCATTGAGGCGGCCAGAGCCAACAGGGAAGGCGAAGAGGCGGACTACTTTCCCCGCCTCAGCGCGCACGGCAGCTACACCCGTACGGACGAGCCGGATATATATCAGGACAATCGGGAGGACTGGCGTGCCTCCCTGCGCCTCACCTATCCTCTCTTTACCGGCGGCAGAGAGAAGGCCCAATTGGAAAAGGCCCGCTCGGAGCTCATGCAGGTCCGGACCGAGCGCAGGCGCCTGCAGAGGGAAATCCGGCAACAAGTGCGTAGCGTGTATCTGGATCTGCAGACTCAGCAAAGCGTGATCCAGCAGCTGGAAAAGCAGGTTGAGTCCGCGGAACGCAACTACAGGCAGGTCACCGCCCAGTTCGAGGAGGGGGCCGCCTCCTCGGTGGATCAGGTGGACGCCTTCACCGCCCTGAACGAGGCCAAAAACCGTCTGGCCAAGGCCCGCTTCGCCTATGAGCTGGACATGGTCCGGCTGGAGCTGGTGACCGGTGTCCTGCAGCAGGAACTCGTCGCAGGCAAGGAGATGCCCTAAATGCGCGCAGAACAGTGGAAATCGCTTAGCTTTAAGCCCTTCGTGGGGCTCGCTATCATGATCGCGCTGCTCCTGGCAGCCTCGCCCGCACTCGGCCAGGAGGAATGCGTAAAAGCGGAACTGGACAAAGTCCGACAAAAGGATCTTCCGGTCATTCTGAATGGAATCGGAACCCTCCAGGCGCTCCAGGAAGTGACCGTCAAGTCCGAAATAGGCGGATCGGTGCAAAAGGTCCATTTCCGCGACGGCCAGCGCGTCGAGGAGGGGGACCTCTTAGTCTCCCTGGATGCGGCCAAGCTCCGCAAGCGGCTCCAGGCCCGGAAGGCCGGTCTCAGCGAGGCCGAGGCGCGCATGAAGAACGCCCGCAGGTCCTATAAGCGCCAGCAGAACCTGTTCGACAAAGGGGTGGGCTCGGAGCAAACCCGCGACGAGGCCCTTACCGCCTTTGCCGCGGGCCAGGCCCAGGTGGACCGTCTGGAAGCCGAGATCGAGGAGATCGAGGAAAATCTCCTGGATACCCGCATTCGCGCTCCCTTCGGCGGGATCCTCGGCGAATCGCTGGTTGAGTCCGGAGACGTGGTCCAGGCCGGCACCCCTCTCGTGCCCCTCACTCGCAATGACGAGCTGGAAGTGGCCTTCACCGTTTCCGAAAAGCATATTACCAGGGTCAACAAGGGCCAGAAGGTGAGCCTCACCATGCCCGGCTATCCGGAGCGCAGCTTCAGCGGAAAGATTACCTTCCTCAACCCAGTGATCGACCGGGGCACCAGAAGCCTGCGGATGAAGGCAAATGTGGAGAACAGCCAGGGGCGCCTCTTGCCCGGAGGGTTCGCCTCGGTGCGTCTCACTATCGATCAGCTGGAGAACGCCACAGTCATCCCTGAAGAGGCCCTGATCCCCACCCGGAAAGGATATATGGTCTTTACCGTGCAAAACGGCACCGCCCAAGCCCGGGATGTGCGCATCGGTCTCCGCAAGCCCGGGATCGTGGAAATCCGCGAAGGCATAAAGCCCGGAGAGACCGTGATCAGCACCGGACACATCTCCGTCCAGGACGGTTCCCGGATATGCGGACAGAGCGAGGCTACGGAGGAATAACTTCCTGACGGCCCGGTTGCTGGATGCTGCCGGAATGAATGGGAGTTTTTGACGGACGGGTTTGCACAAACGCGGCCCCCTTTCCGTCCCCTGACACGCTGAAATGGATAGAATCCGAGTAACCCGGACAGCGGGAAGCACGAAATCACGCACCCGCACGCAAGCAGCGCCTCGAACACGAACAAACCCCGGACAGACGCATCATGATCTGGAATTTCTGTATACGCCGCCCAGTGCTGACAGTGGTCCTTTTTCTGGTCATTACCATCTTCGGCATCTTCGGCTACACCCAGATGGCCATCAGGGAATTCCCGGACGTCGATTTCCCCATCGTGAACGTCTCCGTGGTCCTGCCAGGAGCCGATCCAGAGGTTGTCGAGACCGAGGTGGTGGAGCCCCTGGAGGAGGAGCTGAACACCATCGAGGGGATCAAGGAGATCACCTCCACCAGCCGGGAACAGGTCGGGGAAGTCACCGTGGAATTCGAGCTCTCCCGGGACGTGGACATAGCGGCCCAGGACGTGCGGGACCGGGTCAGCCGTGCCCAGCCGGACATGGCCGAGGACAGCGAGGAACCCATCGTGCGCAAGGTGGACCCGGACGCGCGTTCGGTTATGTGGATCAGCATAACCGGTGACAAGCGCTGGGACACAGTGCGCATGACCGAATATGCGGACAATGTCCTGCAGGACGAGCTCGAGCGTCTTCCCGGAGTGGGTCAGATCGTCGTGGGCGGAGAGCGCAACTACGCGGTGCGTATCGAGCTGGACCCGGACAAGCTGGCGGCGCTCAGCCTGACCCCCCAGGACGTGGTCCGGGTTATCCAGCGAGAGAACACGGATATCCCCTCCGGACGCATCGAGAGCGAAAAGCGCGAGTTCCTGATCAAGGTGGAGGGGCAGTTCTCCTCGGCAGAACCCTTCAACGACCTCATTCTCGCCCACCGCGACGGCGCGCCGGTGCGTCTTTCCGATGTGGGGCATGCTCGCGCCGGTGTGGAAAACGAGCGCAACGTGGCTCGCTTCAACACGGAAAAGTCCGTGGGGCTGGGCATCGTCAAGCAATCCGACGCCAATACCGTGGAGCTGGTGGAACGGGTCCGCGGCGAGGTCGAGGAGCTTTCCCGGGAGTTTCCCCCGGGCCTGACCTACCAGATCGCCTCGGACGACTCGGAATACGTGCAGGAAAACATCAACGATCTTTTCAAAACCATTTTCATCGCCACAGTCCTGGTGATGGGCGTGGTGGTCCTCTTTCTGGGAAGTGCGCGGGGGACGCTGATCACCTCCGTGGCCATTCCCTCCTCTCTTTTGGCGGGCATGGCCCTGATCTTCTATCTGGGCTTCAGCCTAAACGTGCTCTCCATGCTCGGCTTCATCCTGGTCATCGGGATCGTGGTGGACGACGCCATCGTGGTTCTGGAGAGCTGCTATCGGCACATGGAGTACGGGGCCGAGTCCAAGCCCGCAGCCAGAACCGGCACCACCGAAATCGCCTTCGCGGCGATCGCCAACTCCCTGGCCCTGGGGGCCGTCTTCATTCCCGTTGCCTTCATGCCGGGCATGATCGGCCGCTTCTTCAACGAATTCGGCCTCACCGTGGCGGTCACCGTCTTCGCTTCCACCTTCACCGCCCTGACCCTGACCCCCATGCTCTGTTCCCGCTATCTCAAGGGCCCGGATCAGGCGCGCAAACCGCTTCTTCTGCGGATAACCAATCCCTTTCTGAATTTCCTGGCCCGCATCTACCGGCCTGTCCTGAATGCGGCCCTCAACTGGCGCGTGATCACCGTGGGCATCGGCATTCTGGCCTTCGCCTGCGGCATTGCCCTTTTCATGCAGCTCGAGTCCGAGTTCTCTCCCAGCGTGGACAAGAGCGAGTTCATGGTCTCCTTCGAGTCCGTGGAGGGCTCCACCCTGGAGCACACGGACCGCTTCGCCCGTGAAGTCGAGGATATCCTGGGCGATGTGCCGCAGATCCGCTCCTTTTTCCTGGCCATCGGGCTCTCCCGGGCAGGACCCGGACAGGTCAACGAGGGCATCAGCTTTATCCGCCTCACCCATCACAGCCAGCGGGAGGTGAGTCAGCAGCAGGTCATGGACATCGTCAGGCAGAAGCTGTCCCAGGTAACCGGTGTGAAGGCCTATGTCCTGGAAACCGGCGGACCGGGTGGCGCCGAAGCCCCGCTGCAGATCGTTCTGAACCATCCCGATCTGGACGAGCTGGCCGGACAGCAGGAGAAAGTCATGGGCTGGATGCGCAATCAGCCCGAGTTCGTGGGGGTTCGCTCCAACATGAAGCTGGACAAGCCCGAGGTCAACGTGGATATCGACAGGGACAAGGCCGGGGAAATGGGCATTTCCGTGGCCAGGATATCCAACACCCTTCGCTATCTCTTTTCCGAGCCCACCGTAAGCAAGATCGAGCGGCAGAGCGAGCGCTTCGATGTGATCACGGAGATAAGCCGGGATCAAGCCGTTCCGGATGTGCTTTCCAGGGTCTACACCCGCAATGATCAGGGGGAGATGGTCTCTCTGGACAGCGTGGTCAGTATTGGCGAAGGCGTGGGCCCGAGCTCCATCCACCACTTCAACCGCGGCCGGTCCTCCACCATCAGCGCCCAGACTCCGCCCCAGGTCCCTCTGGGGACGGCCCTGAACAAGCTCGAGGCCTATCTGGACCAGGAGCTGCCCGCGGACTTCGATACGGATATTACCGGAGAGGCCCAGGACTTCCGCGAGTCCTTCTTTTACCTGACCGTGACCCTGGCCTTTGCCGTGGTCTTTATCTATCTCGTTCTCGCGGCCCAATTCGAGTCCTTTCTCCACCCCTTCACCATTCTCATGACCCTGCCCCTGGCCGGGGTGGGCGCTTTCGGGGCGCTCTACGCCCTGGACATGACCATGAACATCTTTTCCTTTATCGGTTTGATCATGCTCATGGGACTGGTGACCAAGAACGGGATCCTTCTGGTTGACTACGCCAACGTCCTGCTTGCTCGGGGCAATACGGTCATGGAATCCGCCAGGCAGGCCGCCCAGGTCCGTTTCCGCCCGGTGCTCATGACCGCGGTATCCACCATCCTGGGCATGATGCCTATCGCCCTGGGATACGGGGCCGGTGGCGCGGCAAGGGCCCCCATGGGCGTGACCATTTCCATGGGGATGTTCGCAGCCACCGCCTTGACCCTTCTGATCATTCCGGTGGTCTATACCCTGTTCGACAGTCTGCAGCGAATCATCCTGCGGCACAGGGCCCTGTTCCTGCTTCTGGCCGCAGCGGTGGCTGCGGGGGCTGCTGTATTTGCCTCCTATGTTCTGTAAATCCGGCTGGCTCCGACATGGCGGAGCGCCGAAAGGCCAAAGGGACCGTGCATGAAACTCCTGCACATTACCTTCCACTTCGAGTATTCGGAAAACGTTGAAGCCATCCTGGACCGGCACGGGATATTGGACTTCGTCCGTATCCCCATGGTCGAGGGCAAGGACAGGGACGGCAAGCACTACGGAGATCAGGTCTTTCCCGGAAACTCCGGCATTGTGCAGGCTCAGGTGGCCGAGGAGGCCCTGGAGGATCTGCTTGCCGATCTGAAGGCATTCAAGGAGGAAAAGGAATCGCACCGCCATCTCCAAGCCCTGGTGTTCCCTGTGGAGAGGTTCTTGGAGTAAGGGCGATTTACAGACCCTTGGTTTCGGGGTATAATTCTTAATTATCCGATACATGGTGTGGAATTTCCCAAAAATCGAGTGAGACAGGATTAACAGGATTTTCAGGATGATTTGTGCCCGCAGGCCGGAAGCCTGCGGGCACATAACCAATCATGTGCAGAGCGTGATGCACATGCTTCACTTCCATCACCCACAGGGGATTGGTTCCTTTGTACGGGCCCCGGTACACCAAGATAACATCTTGTCAATCCTCTTGATCCTGTCTAATTATCTTTTGTCTTTCAACGCTTTCATGATCACAGAAAATCCCCATGCTTCGTCGAGGAGCCATCCTCATACAACCATCATTTCTGGGCCATCCCGGGTACAACGAAACATGAAAATGCTGCGTGGCGAGACAAGGGAGCACGCCTATGGAAAAGATCACTCTCGGTGTGAGCACCTGCCTTCTTGGACACTCCGTTCGCTACGACGGAGGCCACAAGCTGAACCGCTACGTCCGCGACATCCTGGGGTATCATTTCGAGTATGTCCCTGTTTGTCCGGAGGTGGAGTGCGGAATGCCCGTTCCGCGGGAGTCCCTGCGTCTTGTGGGCGATTCAGATTTCCCCAGATTGATGACCCGCAAGTCCCAGCAGGACTACACCGAACAGATGCAGGAATGGGGGCGCGGAAAGCTGGAGGAGCTCGCGGAAGCGGATATATGCGGCTATATCTTCAAGAGCCGTTCACCCAGCAGCGGCATGGAACGGATCAAGGTCTACAACGAGCAGGGCATTCCCGGAGCGACAGGTGTCGGAATCTGGGCCAGAATGGTCATGGACCGCTTCCCCTTTCTCCCGGTGGAGGACGAAGGGAGGCTCAACGATCCCAAGCTGCGGGAGCGGTTCATCGAACATGTCTTCGTCTATTGGCGCTGGCGCCAACTGGAGAAGCACGGGCCGGACATCGGCGCCCTGGTTGATTTCCACTCCAGGCACAAGCTCCTGCTCATGGCGCACAACCCGGAGCTGTACAAGGAAATGGGCCAATATGTGGCCCATGCCAAAACCTATCCCCGCGAGGAAATCCTTCCCGGATACCTGCTCCTGCTGGACCGGGCCATGCGGACTCCCACCAAGATCGTCAAACATGTGAATGTCCTGCACCACATGCTCGGGTATTTCAAACAGGAACTCAGCGCGGACGAAAAACAGGAATTCCTGGATATTGTGGAAAGATACCGTCAAGGATACGTGCCGCTCATTGTGCCCGTGACCCTGATGAATCACTTCGTGCGTAAATACGAGGAACCCTACCTGGGCCACCAGATCTACCTCAATCCCCACCCTGTGGAGCTCAAGCTCCGTAATCATGCCTGACAGGGCGCCCCCAATCTTCCAATTGCTGCGTTGTCCGGCACCTATTTGAGGTGA
>JAZKRN010000155.1:0-7138 GCA_036628655.1 Desulfohalobiaceae bacterium
CCACTCCAGGAACTGGGTATATACCCGCCAGATGTGTGGACCGTATCCTCCGGCCATGAGGCAGGCCCGGGGAATCCCGCGCTCCCGCAGAAAGCCGTCGATCAGCTGATCCCGGGCCAGGAGCTGACTTAAGGAGAGGTTGAGCTCGGAGGTGGACTCCAGCTCATCCAGCTCATAAGGATCGGCCCCGGAAAGCACCAGGGCCAGATCGGGCCGGGGATATTTGCCCAGCTCCCGCAGCCCGGATTCCAGCCGGCTCAGATAGGTGGCCTCTTCCCCGCTGGCCACCCCGATGTCGATGTCACTGGCCGTAAAGGACGGATTGCGCTCCCCTCCCTCCAGCCATTCCGGCTCGTTCAGGGGCCAGCCCCGGGCCATGTGGGCGCTCAAGGTGACGATGCCCGAGTCATTGCTGGTTATGGAGGCTGTCCCGTCGCCCTTGTGGGCATCCACGTCGATGACCCAGGCCCTGGTGATCAATCCTTCGGCCTGCAGCTTGCGCAGGCTGATGACCAGGTCATTGACCAGGCAGAACCCCTTGCCCTGATCGGCATGGGCATGGTGCATGCCGCCGCCCAGATAGAAGCAGAACCCGCTCGATAGCGCCATGCGGCAGCACTGGACCGTGCCCGAGACCCTGGCCAGGGACCTGTCCAGCACTTCGGACAGGGGGCGGCTGGCCTGACTCGGATCATAGCGGTTGGAGGAACCGTCCGGAAGAATCAGCTCGTAGGTTTTAATCACTTCCTCCTCGATCCGGGGAGAGAAGAGGCGCTCCACATATTCCGGGGTATGGGCCCGGAGGATGTCCTCCCGGGTGATCTCCACGGGCCCGGTGGGTACGATGAGCTCGTCCGCCTCGGCCCCCAGCTCCGGATGGCCCTTGAGCTCTTCCAGGGTTCTTCCGGCCTTGCTGTAATGGACCGGGATGAGAATCCCGAAATGGGCCAGGCTCACCGTGTCCTGACGATCGTACAAAATCATGGGTGCTCTCTCCTGAAGCTTGCTAGGCCCTTATCCGTCTTTCTCCCTGTAACCTCATTTCCGCATGCGGACAAGCGGAGCCCACCTGTTTCGGGCAGGCGGGAGCAAGCCGGTAACTGAGCATCAGGTGACAGGCACATCTTTCAGTCACTTCTGCAGCACGCATCCCTATCAGGGCCTGTTGAGCCAATCCCGCCCCAGCCTGTTCGTACACATTACTGATACTATCTGCCAGGATACTCGCCTGAAAAGGACGGAATCTGTCCGGCGGTGAAGACGGAATAGTGAGCAGGAGGGGGCGGGGTGTCGAACAGCTCGAGATCCTGCCTGAGGAGGATCCGGGTTTGCTCTCCCCGGGAAAAAGTGCTCGAGAGGGATGGAAAGTCGTTCTTCCCCGGGGCGTTGTTGGCGAGGGACAACCTGATCCGGTCGTCCCTCGCCAAGACATGGTTATGTGGCGACGTTCTTGTATTCGGCGTAAAGATCATGAACCCTTTTGCGCAAGGTCTTCAGTTTCTTGCTGTCCTCCTCGGAGGCGAATTTGGGTTCATGGATGCTGAACAGGGCGTTGGCCAGATCGTCGATCACATGTTCAGTAGCAGTACACCATTCTGCAGTGCATTCAGCCTTCATCTCTTTTGCTTCCTCGATATCCTTTTCCAGCTGATCGAGTGCATCATGAAGACCTTGCAGGTAGTCGTTCCATCTGGTGGCGATGCTGTCGTGAATGTCCGACTGTGGTTGTTTCATGGTTCTCTCCTTGTTCATGGCGGTTAGAAGGTGCGAGGTGTTGCAGGGCCTTGGAGGTGCGCTCTTTCCGGTCCGGGAAAGGTTCCGATTTCGTGTCGCGCTTGGTGCATCCGTCCTGTTCCGAAGACGCTCCCCACCCGAATCCGAGATACCCTCCAAAAAAAAGCCGGACTGCCAGTCGGTTTTTCCCCAAACCTTGGCAGCCCGGCCATCTCGTTGAGACCCGCAGCTTTCCGTCCCTGCCTCGCGACAGGTACGGCTTTTTCTATCTTACCAATATTCTTTCATGCCTGACACACGGGTGTCAACGGAATGCATGTCGATTGAGCATATGTGGACAGGTTTCTCGTTATGTATGAAAAGAGCATATGGGGACATCCATGATAGTGGCTGTCAACTCCAGAGCAGACCAGTCCGGTGAGCAGCTGTTGGTGCTTTTTTTAGCCTCCCTGAATCCCTGCCTTTCTTGAATAGAAAGAGAACGACAGGATCTCCAGGATGAACAGGATCGATGAAGGCCTGCGGGAAAAGAGCTGCGGCTCTTTTCCCGCAGTATCCCTTTTATCCAGTATATCCAGTCAAATTCGTCTTTCTTCCGAGTGCCAGCCTAGGTGCCTTGATTAATCAACCCTTATCTACTACGAAGCCTGCCTCCATCAAGCAGATGCCACGCGACGAGAAAAGTATTTGAAAACATACCATGGGAAGATGTTTTTGAAGAAGAGGCTCAACTCTTATTTAACAGGGTGAAAGAGCGTGATCGTTCAGGAGGGGCGAACCCTGGTCAATCTACTGGCCTATGTGGATCTCAACCCTATCAGAGCCGGGATTGTGAAGAAGCCGGAGGATTATCGCTGGTCTTCCCTTGGCTACCATGTCCAGACCGGGAACAAGGAGGACCTGCTCTCCCTGGATTTCGGTCTGAGGGATTGGGAGGAAGACGAACCCAGGGAGATCGTGCGCAAATACCGGGAGTTCGTGTATGAGACCGGAGCAGTGGATGCGGGTAAGGGAGCTGCTATTGACCAGAAAGTAGTGAACCGTGAGAGAAGGCGCAAGTACAAGGTCAGCCGTGGGGAGCGCTTCCTCTACCGGAGCAGATATTTCACCGACTCCGGAATCATTGGCTCCCCAGTGAAATCCTGCCTTCGGCAGGGAGCCTATGGCTCATTTCACAAGGCAGGCAAGGAATTCGTGGGCGAGGTCTTCGACCAAGTCAAGCACATGCTGCGGTCCAAGGACAAGCGCAGGTTCACTCCAGTGGGCGGAATAGGCGAGGTGTATTCCATGAAGCGGCTGGGGTGAGATAAGATAAGAGTTAGCTCCGTTTTAAAGCCTCTTGATAAACGTCTTTCCGATGACAGATGCAATATATATACACTGTTTCCTCAAGAATCCTGAATACTACCCGGTAGTCACCTACTCGCAGCTTCCAGTATCCTTTCAGGGTCTTGCGCAATGGTTCGCCATATTCATGGGGAGCCACTTTTAAGCGACTTTCAATAGCGTTCCTGATCCTTTTCTGGATATCTGGATTGATCCGGGGCAGGTCATCGGTTTTGATCAAGGGATGGTAAGAAACAGAGAAGCTCATTCACCCCAAACCTCTTCATGGGACAATGCTCTTTCCGGATCAAAGCTTTGATCTCTTTCTTCTGCGATGGCGGCTAATGCCCTGTCTTCCCGAAGCTCTACCGCCTCCTTGACCAGATCTCGCATAAACAGGGACATAGAGATTCCCTGATGCCGGGCAAGTTCATGGACCGTGCGGTAAAGGTCATTGTCCAAGACGACATTTACTCTGGGATTTTTGGTGGCCATAAAGATTCTCCTTTCAGATAAGTGTCTCACTTTTGATGCACTGAGTCAAGTGCTGTCGATACGGGCCTGGTTAAAGCGTGAAGAAGGGAACAGATTGATTGTTGTCACCCGATAGTCGAAGCGTCCCTTGTTTCTCGGAGCAGTTAATCCATGGTCCATGCTCTGGCGGCAGGCCCTTTTCAGGCAAGCATTTCCTGTGCCGCCCGACGGATCTCCCTCAAGGGCATGGATTCCACCACCGCCTCTCCGATGGATTGCAGAAGCACGAATCGTATGCTCTCCCCCTGGCGTTTCTTGTCCTTGCTCAGGGCCTGGAGCATTTCCTCGACAGGGGCATCGATCCCTGTGGGCAGCTTTAGTTTCCGCAACAGCGACAGGAGCCTTTGCAACTCCGACTCTGCAAGCAGGCCCCTTCGCACCGAAAGCAGCCCGGCCAGAACCATCCCCTGGCTCACCGCCTCGCCGTGGGGAGCGGATGTCGTCTTCTCCACGGCGTGGCCGAAGGTGTGGCCGAAATTCAGCTTGCGCCTCTGTCCGGACTCCTTCTCGTCCAGATTGACAATTTCGGATTTGATGAGAACGGAATCCGCAACAAGGCGCTCCATGATTGCCGGGTCCAGCTGCAGCGCCCCCTGGGCGTTGTCCTCCAGGAAAGCGAACAAGTCCGGGTCCGCGATAGCTCCGTGCTTGACGATCTCCGCCAGCCCGCAGCCGATGTCTTCTCCGCTCAGGGTGGGCAGCAGACCAAGGTCGCAGAGCACCAGCTCCGGCTGGCTGAAGAGGCCGACCATGTTCTTGTATCCGTCCAGGTTGACCCCGTTCTTGCCGCCCACGCTGGCATCCACCTGGGCCAGCAGGGTGGTGGCGGCGAACGCGAAATCCAGCCCCCGCAGATAGGTGGAGGCCACGAATCCGGTCAGATCGCAGACCACCCCGCCTCCTATTCCCAGCAGATAGGTCCCGCGGTCTGCCTCCAGCCCCAGAAGCCGCTTGTAGAGCCATCCGGCAGTATCCAGGGTTTTGGCCTCTTCACCGCAGCCCACGGTTATTACCGGGGCCCGGGGAAAACGGGAGGAGTACAGGCTGGAGACCGTTTCATCCGTGACGATAATCAGCCGCTCCGTGGGGACATGTTTCGGCAGCGCCTCCAGCTGTTCGCCGATCAGGAGCTTGGATTGTCCCGTGCCTCCGGAAATGTGGAAAGCCTGCATACTGCGTTCCCTATGCGGGTTGAGCCAGCAGGCTGTACAGCCTCTGGTGGGTGTATTGGAGCAGGCTTTCCGTGGTCTCCCAGCCGATGCAGGCGTCGGTTATGGATACGCCGTACTCGAGCTCGGAGGGATCCCCACTGAATTTTTGCTTGCCCTCTCGGATATTGCTCTCCAGCATGATGCCGATGAGGGATCCGCTGCCGCAATAGATCTGGTCCAGGACATGCTTGAGCACCGTTCCCTGTGCCTCGTGCTTCTTGCAGGAGTTGGCGTGGGAGCAGTCCACTACAATGGACTGGGAAAGCCCCTTCCCCTCAAGACTGGAACGTGCTTCCTCCACATGGATGGGGTCGTAGTTGGGCCTGTTTCCGCCCCGCAAGACCACGTGACCGGCGGAGTTGCCCTTGGTGTGGACGTTGCAGATGCTTCCCTCCTGGTCGATCCCCAGAAAGGACTGCGGCTCCTTGGCCGCCACCATGGCGTTGACCGCAGTGCTTAAATTGCCGTCGGGATTGTTTTTGAAGCCCACGGGCATGGACAGGCCGCTGGCCATTTGGCGGTGGGTCTGGGACTCGGTGGTCCGGGCTCCTATCGCGGACCAGCTCACTAGATCGGCAATGTATTGAGGGGTGATGGGATCCAGGAATTCCGTTGCCACGGGAACGCCCATCTCATTGATCTTAAGAAGCAGGCGCCGAGCCTTGTGCAGCCCGGTTTCCATGTCGCAGCTGTCGTCAAGGTGGGGATCGTTGATCAGGCCTTTCCATCCCCCTGTGGTGCGGGGCTTTTCGAAATACACCCGCATGACGAGGTACATGGTGTCCGCGAACCTGTCGTGCAGATCCTTGAGTCTTTTGGCGTAGTCCAGGGCCGCCTCTTCGTCGTGGATGGAGCACGGCCCGGAAATGACCAACAGGCGCCTGTCCTTCTTGTGGACGATGTTTTCGATCGTGTGCCTGGCTTCCGCAACGGTGTCGCGGACCTGTTGGCTTGTCTGCAGTTCCTGCTTAAGATGCCGCGGTGGAAGCATGGTCTTGTACCCTTGGATTCGAATGTCGTCTGTGGCGATCATGCCCAAAACCTCCTTTTTGTTGAGCCGGGGTTCCAAAATGCCGCGTCATTCCGGTCCGCCTGATCCATGCAGGACCCGGGCGAGTCCGAAACGACGCGGAGCTCCTTTGTCGTATCTGTTGGGGAATTCGAATGGTTAGCGAGCCCTCTGGCTCGAGGGCGCTGCAAGAGAGGATGCTTTTCCTGTCCCTCTTTGTCGGATTTCATGGCGCTGTGTCCTTTTGCCAATCACTTGGGCGCGTTTTCGGTTGCGTTTTTGCCTGAACTGCAGAAAAAAAAGGCCGTGAAGGAAACCCTCACGGCCTTTTTGGCAGAAAAAAAGCCGTGGGGACCTTCTCGGTCTGCCCACGGCTTTTATTCCTCGATTTTCTGCGCTTGATTCAATAAAGCCTGGACAGACCGGACCTCCAATAAAAATAGCTAAAATAAAAGTTCCAGGAGGGCCAACGGCCTGTCAGGCTTGTTGAAATCATGGATTACCTACTGTTGTTGATAAAAATGTTCATTGACTTTATCCAAAAGGGAAAGCCCTGTCAACATGCGGGGTGCCATGCTCCAGGCTGGTTTTGTTCTCGGAAAAATAAACCGCCAAGACGCCAAGGGCGCCAAGCAAGACGCCAAGTAAGAAATTTCTCTTTGCCGGGTCACGGCAAAGGGAAAGGCTTAGCCTTTGCGAGCCCACCACTTTCCATTGGTAGTCCACTTGGAGATCCTGTTGCCATGATGGTTCAATAAAGCCCAAGAGACCGAAACATATTCCATTGATCTTTTTCTTGCGCTGTTTCGCGAACCTGTTTTTACCCTTGTACCAGCTGTAGATTTATGCCCATGAAACAATTGAAGATGTGGAGAAGGAATCTACCCTGGGTCCGTCATTTGGTCGAACACTCCGATCGATATATGGATCTAGCGCTTAGAAGTGAAAAAGAGACGTAAGTATTCAGAGGGTTAACCGCCCGTTCGCTTCCGCTCACTCGACATGGGGGACCCAGAGGGACTTTAATTGTGCCCTGCAGACCGTTGCAGGGCACAAGGCCCAGCCTCGGCTATGCCTCGGCGAGCCTAACAGCCTGTTGAAAAAATTTTTATCATACAGGGCGTTCAAAAATTTCATGGGTCAAGCGCGACCCGGCACTCACTTTTTCCCGAAGTTCAATATATTACACGAGCAAACATAAAAAAGTGAGTGCCGGGCAAGGTCGTCGTTTACCCCGCCTGCCCCGTAGCTCAGCCTTGTGATGCTACTGGGGTGAAACCTTCTTTTGTTTCACTGGGGCCTCGATAGCCTCCATGAGAGTTTG
>JAZKRN010000156.1:0-7135 GCA_036628655.1 Desulfohalobiaceae bacterium
TTGACGAAAAGGCGCACACGGAGTAGACATCCTTCTCCTTCAACTTCGATTCCCGGGCCGACCCGGGCACAACCAAGCATGAAAATAGTGCGCGGGGAGCCCTGTTGAATCCTGCCTTCGGCAGGGCAGCTACGCTGCATTCAACAGGGCAAGTCGGGGATTGCGCTGATGCCTGTGTTTCATCTCGGCGTCCAGTACAGGGAAGGGCACGCGCTGAGCGATTCATGCCCGCGAAACACCGATTGTTCTGCACAAACCCGTGGCATCGCGAACCTTACTTTCGCTGCCAGCAAGATCCCCATATCGCGGACTACAAGGGCGCGCCTCTCTATGAAACACGGCTTCAGCGCACTCCCTGACGAGCCTCGCTGTATCTCCGGCTCATTCAAAGAGTTGGACACATTTTCATATAACCCCCATTCCCGGCCGACCCGGGCACAACCAAGCATGAAAATGCCGCGAGGCATTAGCGGGTGGAACGCTGAAGCGCAGGGTTCATCACGGGTTTCACATGAAGGGATACGCGACACCTCCGTCGATATTCCCGGTCTCTCGTACTTTGAGACAGGATTCAATTTATGTGTCTTCCCTTTTGGAGCGGACTCGATGTACCTTGCGCGGTTCCAACAAGGCCATGGTGTATTATGAACCCCAGCGAAGCGTTCCACCCGCTATTGCCTCGCGGACAATTCCCCGATAAATCAGTTCGTTAAGCGCATTTTCATACAAAAAAAAGATAGCGGTGCAGTTGAACAAATATCGCTCACCGGAATCGACAACCTCTATCCCATCAGCTCCGCGATAATAGTATGCGTGAAGCGACCCAGCGCCGCAAACAGAGGATATGGTCCGTGATCAATCGCCGGCAGAAGGATCTGACCCTGATCATGGACAACATCCACGATCCGCACAACGTCTCCGCCGTCATGCGCAGCTGCGACGCCTTCGGCGTAAGCCGGATCCTTTTGTACTACACCCATGAGGAATTCCCGATTCTGGGACGCAAGAGCTCCGCGTCCGCAATCAAATGGGTGGAGACCTGTGAGCACAGCGATGCGGCCGCCATGATCCATCCGCTCCGGGAGGAGGGCTACCAGATCCTGTCCACGGGATTCGGGGAAGGTTCCCTGCCTCTGCCGGAATGGGACCTGAGCCGACCCACGGCCGTGATCTTCAGCAACGAGCACAGCGGCATCAGCGAGGAGCTCAAGCATTGGGTGGACCGGGAAATGTACATCCCCATGCAGGGGATGATCCAGAGCCTCAACGTGTCGGTCGCCGCGGCGATCACCCTGTACGAGGCCTGGAGGCAGCGCCGTGACAGGGGCATGTACCAAGCCCCTTCCATGGACCTGGAGAGCCGGGAAGCCATGTTCCGGGATTGGTGCGAAAAATAAACGAAAAATTCATGGGGAGGGGCTGTATGACCTCCAACAACACATTTGGGCGTCTCTTTCAACTCACTACCTACGGCGAATCCCACGGTCCCGCTATCGGAGGCGTCGTGGACGGATGCCCCTCCGGCGTTCACGTGTCCGAATCCGTGATACAGGCCGAGCTGGACCAGCGCAAACCGAGCGGAAACGAGGCGAGCACCCCGCGTGCGGAAACGGACCGGGTCCAGATCCTGTCCGGTGTTTTCGAGGAGTTGACCACTGGAACCCCCATCGGCTTCAGCATCCCCAATCAGGATTCACGGACCCAGGATTACTCCGAGCTGAAAAAGGCCTACCGGCCGGGCCACGCGGACTACACCTACGCCGCGAAGTACGGGCTGCGTGATCACCGGGGCGGGGGACGCGCCTCCGCCCGGGAAACCGCCTGTCGCGTCGTGGGCGGGGCCGTGGCCAAACAGTTCCTCGCGGAGAAAGGGATCTTCGCTATCGCCTACACTCGCAAGCTCGGAGGTATCGAGGCAGAAGTCATCTCTCCGGATCGGGCCGCGGAGCTGCCCTATTTCGCTCCCGACCCCTCGGTGGTCCAGCTCTGGGAGAAAAAGCTGAGCGCAACGCGCAAGGCTGGAGACAGCCTGGGAGGCATTGTGGAGATCCAGGTGCGCGGCGTTCCGGCCGGATTGGGCGAGCCGGTCTTCGACAAGCTGGATGCTCGCCTGAGTCAGGCCCTCGTAAGCGTCGGCGCGGTCAAGGGCGTGGAAATCGGTGCCGGATTGGAGGCTGCGGAGCTCACCGGATCCCGGAACAACGATCCCATCCTCAAGAAAGGGTTCTCCCAGAACAACTCCGGCGGGATCCTGGGCGGGATCTCAAGCGGTCAAACCGTCGTGCTGCGGGCTGCGGTCAAGCCCATCCCCTCGATCAACAAGCCCCAGCGCACCGTGAACAACAAGGGCCAGGAAGTCACCCTGCAGGTGGGTGGCAGACACGATATAAGCGCCATCCCCCGCATCGTGCCCGTGCTCAAGGCCATGACCCTGCTCACGATCGCGGATATGTGGCTGCTTCATCAATCCCGGGCCTGAATCGAGCCCGAGGCAAGCCCACTTATTGCTCGCCCCTGCCCTAGCAGCCGGTTGAAAAGTCCTTATCAGGCAGGGCGTACAAAAATTTCAAGGGTGCGCGCGACCCGGCACTCACTTTCCCCCCGAAGTTCAATATATTACGAGCAAACATAAAAAAAGTGAGTGCCGGGCAAGGTCGTTGTTTATCCCGTGGAACCTTCTTTTGGATCACTGGGACGTAGTGAGCCTCCATGAGAGCTTGAATCCGGCACCTATTCCTGAAGCCAAGTCAATCAGACGCCCTTTTGTCACCTCAAATAGGTGCAGGACAACGCAGCAATTGGCAGATTGGGGACGCCCTGCTAAGGCCGTCTAGCCATACGCGTGACCCCGCGGACATCCCCTGGACCGACTATGACCCGTCAAACCGCCGACGCAACGAAGCCCTCCGGAGACGAGGCCTCCCCCGGCAAAAAGATCTGGGAGCTGGCCTGGCCCCAGCTCCTGATGATGTTCTTCCACTTCTGGATCGGCTTCTTCGACGTATACGTCGCCGGACGCATCGGGGAAAACGTCCAGGCCGCCCTGGGCATGATCACCCAGACGCTCCTTTTTTTCCTCATCGTGGCCATGGCACTGTCCAACGGGGCCGTCTCCACTATCAGCCAGTCCCTCGGCGCGGGCAGGACATTGCGGGCCAAGCGCTACATCGGTCTGTGCCTCATGCTCGTGCTCGCCGCCGGCCTCCTTCTCCTCGTTTCGGGATTTTTCCTCAGAGGCCAGCTGCTCGCCCTGCTTCAGGTTCCCGTCCGGATCGAGGACATCACCACGAAATATCTCCTGATCTATCTCCTCGTAACTCCGGTGTACTATCTCTTCATCGTGAGCAACGCCGTCTTTCGGGCCCAGAAGCAGGTCCACATCCCCCTGCTCAGCATGGTGCTTGTCACCGGCCTCAACACCTGGGCGGACTTCGGGCTCTGTTTCGGGGGCTACGGCCTGCCGCGGATCGGGTACATGGGCCTGGCCTGGGCCACCCTGATCTCCGTGTGCGGCGGCTGCCTGTTCAACACCGTGGTGCTGGGCTTGCGCGGGTGGCTGCGTCTGGCCCACTTCCCCCCTATTCGCTGGATCAAACGGGCCCTGCCCTACTTATGGCGCGTTGCCTGGCCCGCCGGTCTCATGCAGGTTTTGTGGCACACCGGCTACCTGGTCCTCTTCGCCATTACCGCGAGCCTGCCCCGGGAAGAGGTCGTTGCCCTGGCCGCCTTCGCCGCGGGAATACGCATGGAGTCGCTCCTCTTCCTGCCGGCTGTGGCCTTCAACATGACCGCATCCATCCTGGTGGGCCACTACCTGGGAAGCAAGGACTTTTCCGGAGCCCGAAGCATCGGGCTGCGTACCTGGGCCTTCGGCTGCCTCCTCATTTCCCTGCTCGGAGCGCTGCTGTGGCTCTTCGTCCCCGAGCTGGCCCAGCTCTTGAGCGACAGGGTGGCAGTCCAGGCGGAAATCGAGAGCTATCTCCGCTTCAACATCCTGGCCATCCCCTTCACCGGCACCACCATGATCCTGGGCGGCGTCTTCATCGGCGCGGGGGCCACCCGATTCAACATGTTTGCCATCGGAGGAACGGTCTGGCTGGTCCGGCTCCCCCTGGCCTACATCCTGGGCCACCTGATATTCGTCTCCGCCACCGGCATATGGGCTGCCATGCTTATTTCCCAGATGGTGCAGGCCACTTTGATGTTTCTCCTGTTTTCGTATAAAGATTGGTACAAATTTTCCATGCAATCCCGCAAAATCCAGACCCAAGCCGCCGGAGCCTGAGATGGAGTCCTCCTTCCATTCCCTTTCCCTGCAGGAGCAGTCCCAATACCAGGAGTTCCTCGCCCGGACCCCCCAGATCGCCTCCGACTACAGCTTCGGCAACCTCTGGGCCTGGCGGGAGATCTACGGCCTGCAGTGGGCCTGCGACGGCGAGCTGGTCTGGATCCGGCAAACCCGGCCCCACCACGTGTATTGGGCTCCGGTCGGTCCGTGGCACCAGGTCGACTGGTCCGCCCGTCTTGGGGAGGTCGCGGGCGAGAGCCCCTCCTTGATCCGAGTTCCTGAGGATCTGGCTGCCATCTGGCAAAACGTTCCCGGTGTGCACCTCGAGCCCGATCCGGACCATTGGGACTACATCTATTCCGTACCCGAGCTTATCCAGCTCAAGGGGAACAAGTTCCACAAGAAGAAGAATCTCCTGCGCCAGTTCCACAGGAACTACCAGGCGGAATACGTGTCCCTGGATCTTTCCCGCATCGAGCAGGCCCTCACCCTGCAGACCGAGTGGTGCCTGTGGCGGGACTGCGAGGACTCTGCGACGCTGGAGATGGAGAATCAGGCCATCCTGGCCACACTCAGGGACTGGCAGCGCCTGGAGGACGTCTTCGGCGGCGGCCTGATCGTGGACGGGAACATGGCCGCATACACCATTGCCGAGCCCCTGGACGAGGAGACCCTGGTCATCCACTTCGAGAAGGCCTGCCCCACGTTCAAGGGCATCTATCAGGCCATCAACCAGATTTTTTTGGAACGGGAGGCCTCCGCGTACTCCTTTGTGAACCGGGAGCAGGACCTGGGTGACCCCGGTCTGCGCCAGGCCAAGCAGTCCTACAACCCGATGAGCTACCTGGAGAAATACAGCGGGAGCCTGACCGGCTAGCCAGCCGTCGCAGAACGCTCGCGCACCCGGATCAGGGGCGTGCATTGGTTGAGCTGCCTCTTCGGCACGGACCGACAGGAAACCACGAACCCCAACGAGGAATGCAGCAAGGAGTCGAACACCCTATGAGCCAGCCGTACAGGATCGGCTTTGCCGGAACCGACGCCCGCACCCTCTTGAGCGCCCAAGTGATGTCCACGGCATCCAGTGAGACCGACGACGCGTCCTACCGTGGCGTCGTGATCAGGGGAACCACCGCCATGCCCGTACTCGCCGGGCCGGAATGGTTCGACTGGCCCGTCGATTTCCTCTCCACCGAGGAGAACAGCACCGAGGCCTATGCGGAGGCCATGATCAAGGGCCTGGACCAGGGGAGCCTGGACTATGTCCTTCCTCTACCCGAAGCGCTCCAGTACGCCGGGATCGTGGACAAGCTCCGGGACAGCGGATACGGGGACCGCATTGCCGGCCTGGAGAGCGAGGCCGCCTTCATAGAGGGCGACAAGGCCGAGTGCAAGAAGCTCTGCCGCGAAGCCGGAATCCCGGTGGCCGACGCCTGGGAGACCGTCGACGCGCGCTCCTTTTCCGAGGTCTTTGCCGTATGCCTGGACTATCTCCACCGCTTCGGGGGAGCGGTCCTCAAATACCCCTATAGCGCGGCCGGCAAGGGCGCCAGGGTCATTCTGGACGCCTGGCAGATCAAGGAGGTCTACGATACCCTTCTCGCCGACTACAAGAAGGACTATCGCAAGATGTATCAGAACCGGCCCTGGCCGCTCCTGATCGAATCCCGCATGTCCGGGGTGGAGATCAGCTTCACCATCCTCGTGGACGGAGCGGGCCACTTTCGGATCCTCCCCACCTCACTGGATTATCCGGAACGCTATCCGGGCCCCGCTGCCAAGGACAATCCCGTAACCGGCGGCATGGGCAGCATTTCACCCCATCCCTTCGAGTCGCGTGAGCTCATGGACATGGTCTCCGAGCGCATCGCCCGGCCCATGGTCGAGACAATGCGGGATCGCGGGATGCTCCGACCCTGCGTGCTCTACCCCGGCTGCATGGTCTCCTTCTCGCAGGAACCGGAATACGGAGCTAGGCCGAGGGATCTGCGCGTCTGCGAATTCAACATTCGCCCGGGAGAGCCGGAGTTCCAGGCAGTTGTGCGCAGGATCCGCAACCTCGGCGCTCTGGTCCGGGCCATGTTCGAATCACGCCTGGATCGTGTGGAGCCGGAGGTCCGCGAGGACCAGATCTCCCTGTGCGCCGCCCTGGTTACCGGTCCCGGCGGCCCCGACGGACAGAAGGGGTATCCCTGGAGCGTGACCAAGTACGAGCCTGTGGAGATTGACCGCAAATACCTCAAGAACAAGAACCTCCAACTGGCCCCCTCCGGAATGGGCTACTCCCCGGAGAAGGGTCTCTATTCCGACGGGACCAGAGTGGCCTACCTCAACGCGAACGGAGCGGTCGGGTCCGACCAGGAACGCGCCCAGATCGCGGACAAGCTCACAAACCGCATTCTCGCCGCGTATCGTTCCAACAAGGTGCGGGTCGTTCCCAGGGAAAATCCCGAAGGCAACCGCCTCGACCTGCGCGGGGACATCGGATCCCACTACGGGGTGGCCGATGCCCTTCTCGCAGCAGCTAGGGAGGGCTAACGCGCCTCCTCATGGAGATGTCTCTCGCATCCTCACTGTTCATTTTTATTGCAGGCACCTTTTCATACAACCCTCATTCCCGGGCCAACCCGGACACATCCAAGCATGAAAATAGTGCGCGGGGAGTCGGGGATTGCGCTGATGCCTGTGTTTCATCTCGGCGTCCAGTGCAGGGAAGGACTCACGCTGAGCGACTCATGCCCGCGAGACACCGGTTGTTCTCCGCGAACCCGTGGCATCGCGAACCTTACGGGCGCTACCGGCAAGATCGCCATATCGCGGACTACAAGGGCGCGCCTGTATATGAAA
>JAZKRN010000157.1:0-7131 GCA_036628655.1 Desulfohalobiaceae bacterium
TTTTGTATGAAAATGTGTCCAACTTGTTGAATTATTGGGGAATTTTTTTGGCGCGGCTCGTCGGGATCTGCGCTGAAGCCGTGTTTCATATACGGGCGCGCCCTTGTCGCCATCAGCGATAGGCAAATCTGGTGAATAGCTCCAGGAAAGCCCGCGCTGTAGCTTGTGAGAGGAGAACATACACTCTCTCAAATGAGCTGGAGCCGGTCAGTTTGTGCTGTTCCCGGCATTCAACTCCGGGATGACACACTGGCCTCAGCGCAATTCCCGACTCGCCGCGCAGTATTTTCATGCTTGGTTGTGCCCGGTGTGACCGGGAATGAGGGTTATATAAAAATGTGTCCAACTTATTGAATTATCGGGAGAAAGAACCAAGCGTGGCTCGACGGGGCGTGCGCTGGGGCCGTGTTTCATAAACGTGCGAGCCCTTGTTCCGCGCGAGATTGGGTCCTTGCCGGTATGGTCCTTAAATCCCGCGCTGCAAAGCGTGCGAGGAGAATATACTGTGTCCTAGCAGCTGGAACCGCTCAGTTTGAGCCCGTCCGGCACTGGACGCAGGAATGAAACACTGGCCTCAGCGCACGCCCCGACTCGCCACGCAGCATTTTCATGCTTGGTTGTTGCCGGGTTAGCCCGGGAATGATGGTTATTGTATGCTTCATTGTGCCTGCCTCTGCGCAGGCATGGGGCTTATTCAGCCCGGCGGACCACGTATCTGGCGAGATCGGCCAGGAAATCGGCCCGATCCCCGGAGTAGGCGTCGATGGCCTCCACGGCCCGCTCCGCGAGGTCCTGTCCCATTTGCCGGCTCGGCTCCAGGCCGAGGAGTCCGGGATAGGTGCTCTTCTGCATCTGCTCGTCGCTGCCCACCGGCTTGCCCATTGTGGCCTCGTCGCCCTCTATGTCCAGGATGTCGTCGGCGACCTGAAAGGCGAGCCCCAGGTTTTCCCCGTAGCTCGCGGCGCTCGCCAGATCGGAGGAGGAGGCGCCGGCGAGCAGGGCACCGCCCGTGCAGGCTGCCCGGAGCATGGCCCCGGTCTTCATGCCGTGCATGGTTTTCAGCTGTTCCAGATTATCGGGCGCGGGGCCGTTCAAGCCCATGTCCAGGACCTGGCCGCCCACCATGCCTCTGGGCCCGGCAGCACGGGTGACCTCCCTGCATGCGTTGACCACGCTGGACGGGGGGAGCTCCGGAGCGAGCATGAGATGCACTGCCTCGGTCAGCAATCCGTCTCCCGCCAATATGGCCATGGGCTCGCCGAAGCGGGCGTGATTGGAGGGCTGGCCGCGCCTGTAGGCGTCGTCGTCCATTGCCGGCAGGTCGTCGTGGACCAGGGAATAGGTGTGGATCAGCTCCAGAGCTGCGGCGAAGTCCACAATATCCGCGCGGTTCCCGCCGAGGAGCTCGTGCCACACTAGGCAGAGCACGGGCCTGACTCGCTTGCCGCCGGCCATGAGGCTGTAGCGCATAGCTTCGACCAGTTTATCGGGAATGGTCTCATGCAGGAGCGCGGCGTTGAAGTAGTCCTCCATTTCCCGTCTGTACTGATCAAGCGTTGTCTTCATCGTCTGGCTGCTCATCCGATCCGTGCTCCTGCTCCTGATCCTGATCCAGGTCCTCCAGCCCGGCCTGGGTGTACTGCCGGACACGGTGTTCCGCTTCCCGGAGATGGCTCCGGCACTCCCGGGCCAGTTTACTTCCCTCCTGGAAGAGGGCCACGCCGTCTTCCAGGGGCAGGTCCTGCTGCTCCAGCTTGGTCACAATCTCCTTCAGCCGGGCCATCTTGTTTTCGAAGCCGTTTTGCTCTTCTGTCATGAATACACGTGCTGGGTTTGGGGTGGAAGAATGCGTTGCATACGAAGCGCTATGCTTGCGCCTGGCAACTGGTCGTTTCGTGATTTGTCGTGATTCGCGAAGCGAAATGAGCAACGGGCAATGAGTGCTGACATCTCACTCACATCCTTTATCAGGCGTCCGCCATTCGGTCATACATCAATCTTTCCTCTGGCTTCTGTCCTCTGTCGGCTCAGGGCTCAATTTCGCCTATTGCGGTTCCAACAAGGCCATGCTGTATTAGGAAACCCAGCGAAGCGTTCCACCTGTCGAGCCCTGCATTCATTCGGGGAATGTATGCAGGGCAGGCCTCGCTGTATCTCCAGCTCATTCAATAGCTTGGCCACATTTTCCTGCAACCTTCATTCCCGGGCCAACCCCGGGCACAACCAAGCATGAAAATGGTGCGCGGGGAGCCCTGTTGAATCCTGCCTTCGGCAGGGCAGCTACGCTGCATTCAACAGGGCAAGTCGGGGATTGCGCTGATGCCTGTGTTTCATCCCGGCGTCATGTGACGGGAAGGGAGCACGCTGTGCGGCATATGCTCACAAGACACCGGTTGTTCTCCACAAACCCGTGGCATCGCGAACCTTACGGTCGCTACCGGCAAGATCCCCATATCGCGAGCTTCAAGGGCTCGCCTGTTTATGAAACACGGCTTCAGCGCACATCCCCGTCTCGCCGCGCCTGACAATTTCACGAAACAATTCAATATGTTGGCCACATTTTCATACAAAAAAACCTATTTGATCCGCGCACCGATATCCTCCTTTTCGGTGCGGATGCTCACATCCTCTCCGGATTCGACCTGCACCCCAGTCCTGAGGAACTCGCCGGTTCTTTCCACGGTGACCAGGCTGTATCCGCGCTTCAGGGGGAGATAGGGGTCCAGGGCCTCGAGGCGGTCCGCGACGCGGTCCAGCTCATAGCGCTTGCCGCGGAGATGGGCTCGTGCTGCGGCTTCCTGGCGGTCCTCCAGGGCCCGTATCGCCTGTTCGCGGACACGCCAGCTGTCCGGGCCGAAAACGCGCTGCAACCGATCGGCAAGGTGCTGCAACCTGTTCCGCTTGGTCTGCAGCAAAAAATCCGCAGAGCGACGCAGCCCTGATTCCTGGAGCGCAAGGGTCTGTTGCAGCTGTTTGAGCCTCCTGGCCGGGGAAAGCCAGGAGAGGGCCCGGGTAAGGCCCTCGAGCTCATCACAGATACGAGTGTATCTGCTTTTCCAGGCCTGATAAAGGGCTGATTCGGCCTCGTCGATCTGCTGCATCATCTCCGTCCGCTCCGGCCAGATCAGCTGCGCCGCGTGGCTCGGAGTGGACGCGCGAACGTCCGCCACCATGTCCGCTATGGAGAGATCCACCTCGTGGCCGATGCCGCTCACCACGGGGATGGTGCTGCGGTGCAGGGCCTTGGCCACGGTTTCCGTGTTGAAGGTCCACAGATCCTCCAGGGAACCGCCTCCCCGGATGAGGACAATGATCTGGGCCCAGCCGAGACGGTTCACTTGGTCCAGGGTTCTGGCCACGCTCTCCGAGGCCGCGTCACCCTGCACCGGCGTGGGATGGATCCGGATTTCCCCGGGCCATCCCCTGCGGCGGGCCAAACGCAGAAAGTCGTGCAGAGCCGCGGATTCAGCGGCTGTGACCACGGCGACACGACTGGGGTGCCCGGGAAGGGAGCGCTTGTTTTCCGGGGCGAAATAGCCCTGCTCCGCAAGCTTGCGCTTGAGCGCCTCGAACTGCAGCTGCAGGCCGCCCACGCCGCGGTCTTCCACAAGCTCGGCGATGAGCTGGTACACGCCCCGCGGGGGATAGACATTCATGCGGCCGGCACAGATTACCTCGGCCCCCGATTCCAGGGCTTTGGGATCGATTCCGGAACGGGTCTTCTGGCTGGATTTGAACCAGGCCACATTCAGGCTGGCCTCCCGGTCCTTGAGGGTGAAATAGATGTGACCCGATCCGGGTCGGGACAAGGTCCCGATCTGGCCCTGCACCCAGAGAAAGGGGTAGCGCGCCTCCAGGTCCTCCTTGATGGCGCGGGTGATCTGGCTCACGGAATAGATATGGGCCATGCGGGATCAGACTCCCAAGTTCCAGATCTGCCGCCACACACGGTTGCGCCAGGAGGCGAACTCCTCGGAGAAATGGTCCAGGCTGAGGCTCGCCCGCTCTCCGGACTTGCGGTCCTTTACCTCGGCAACGCCCTGCTCGAAGCCCTTCCTGCCCACAATGACCTGGAGAGGCGAGCCGAGCAGATCCGCGTCCTTGAATTTCACACCGGGCCGCTCCTCCCGATCGTCGACGAGCACGTCCGCTCCCATCCCCTCCATGGCGGACCGAAGCGCCTCGCCGGTTGCGGTCAGGGTCTCGTCCTGCGGGGCGAGATGGATGAGCTCGACTTCGAAGGGAGCTATGGGCGGAGGAAAGAAGCAACCGTCCTCGTCGTGGTTCTGCTCGATTGCTGCGGCCAACAGGCGCGTAACCCCGATGCCGTACGAGCCCATCACCATAAGGCGCTCCCGGCCCTCCGCGTCCAGGTAGGTGGCGTTCATGGCCTCGCTGTATTTGGTCCCCAGCTTGAAGACGTGACCCACCTCGATCCCCTTGTGGAGGATGAGTCCGCCATTGCATTTGAAACAGGCGTCGTCCTCTCGGATGGTGGAAATGTCTGCGTACTGCTCCACGGCCGCGTCGCGGTCCAGTCGGGCGTGGCGATAGTGGGCGTCGTCCCGGTTGGCCCCGCAGACCCAGTCCGAAGCCGCCAGGAGGCTGTGGTCCGCAATCACGCGGTCCACGGAAAGGCCCATGGGTCCGGAGAAGCCCACCTCGGCTCCGCTCCAGGTGCGTACGGCCTCGGCGTCTGCCAGCTCCAGCTCCCCGGCGCTGAGGAGGTTGCCCAGCTTGGTCTCGTTGATCTCCCGGTCTCCGGGAACTAGGGCGGCCACGGAAGTGTCGTCCGCCTTGTAGAGCAGGGTCTTGAGGACGCGATTGTGAGGGATCCCCAGGTAAGCGGCCACGTCTGCGACCGTGTGCATGCCAGGGGTCTCGACCAGCTCCGGCTGGGGGCAATTCGGTTCGGAGCTTGTGGATTGCGGGGGAGAGACCTCAGCCTTCTCCAGATTCGCGGCGTATCCGCAACCGGAGCAGACCACCAGGCTGTCCTCCCCGGTCTCGGCCAGAACCATGAACTCGTGGGACTGGCTGCCCCCGATGGGTCCGGAATCCGCCTCCACCGAGCGAAAGGAGAGGCCCAGACCGGAGAATATCCGTTCGTAGGCCCGCTGCATGGTGCGGTAGCTCTCCTCGTTTTCCTCCTCGTCGCGATCGAAGGAGTAGGCGTCCTTCATGATGAATTCCCGGCAGCGCATGAGGCCGAAGCGGGGGCGAACCTCGTCCCGGAACTTGGTCTGGATCTGGTAGAGGTTGACGGGCAGCTGCCGGTAGGAGCGGATCTCGTCCCGGACCAGATCGGTAATGACCTCCTCGTGGGTGGGACCCAGGCAGTAGTCGCGCTGGTGGCGGTCCTTGAGCCGGAGAAGCTCCCTGCCGTAAACCTCCCAGCGGCCGGTCTCCTGCCACAGGTCGGCCGGCTGGACAAAGGGAAGCAGGACCTCCTGGCAGCCCGCCCCGTCCATTTCACGGCGGACGATGGCGTTGATCTTGTTCAGGGCCCGGAAGCCGTGGGGGAGGAAGGAATACAACCCGGAAGTGAGCTTGCGGATCATGCCGGCCCGCAGAAGGAGCTTGTGGCTGATCACGTCGGCTTCGGAAGGGTCTTCCCTCAGAGTGGGGACATAGTACTGACTCAGTCGCATGGCTCGTCCTCGTCGCTTTCCGTGGTTTGTCCTCGCAAGTCGGCAAGGAAACGGTCCAGTTCCCGACAGAACTCGGGGAAGAGATTTTCGTCTTCGGAGACCTTGCGGATCACGCTGCCCTTGCGGAAAATGATTCCGCAGTCCCTGCCGCCGGCAATGCCGATATCCGCCTCTGCGGCCTCACCTGGCCCGTTCACCGGGCAGCCCATGACGGCCACAGTAAAGGTCTCGGTAACGGATTGCAAATGTTTCTCCACCTGCCTGGCCAAATCCAGGAGCTCGATCTCGGTGCGGCCGCAGGTGGGGCAGGAGACGATATCCGGGCCCCGTTGCCGCAAGTTCAGGGCTCCGAGGATCTGCCAGGCCACCAGGACCTCGTCCTCGGGGTCCCCGGTGAGGGAAACCCTGAGGGTATCCCCAATGCCCTCGTAGAGCAAAATCCCGAGCCCGATCCCGCTCTTGACGCTTCCCTTGAGCAGAGTGCCCGCTTCGGTGATACCGATGTGCAGAGGGTATTCGGTCTGTTGGGCCAAAAGCTGGTATGCGGCGACGGTCTGGGGCACTGAGGAGGATTTGAGGGAAATCTTGATTTCGTAAAATGCACGCTGTTCAAGCAGGGCGACGTGGCGCAGCGCGCTTTCCACGAGCGCCCTGGGAGTGGGACCGCCGTGTTTGCGGGCGAGATCCCTTTCCACGGAGCCGCTGTTGACTCCGATGCGAATGGGGGTCCCCGCGTCCTTGGCCGCATCCGCGACCCGGCCCACCGCGTTTTCGGAACCGATGTTGCCCGGATTGATGCGCAAGCCGTCCACACCCGCTTCCAGGGCGGAAAGGGCCAGCTTGTGATCGAAATGGATGTCCGCGACCAGCGGGACTGCCGTGCCGGCACGGATGGCGTGCAGAGCGCGGGCTGCCTCGCTATCCGGGACCGCCAGGCGTACGATCTCGCATCCGGCATCAGCCAGGGAATGTATTTGGCGCAAAGTGGCCTGTACGTCGCGTGTATCCGTGTTGGCCATGCTCTGCACCCGCACCGGCTGACCGGACCCGATGACCACGCCGCCCAGATTCAGGGTGCTCGTGGATCGGCGCTGAGTGCGCCGTAAGGGATGGTCTCGGCTTGTGCTCATGATGAAGCCTTGCGTGTCTGCCTCGAGAATACAGGTTTTTGGCTCAGCGGAGGCCTTTCCGGAAAAATCATTTTTTCGGAATACATGGGTATCCCCCCGCTATTCGCGTGTTTTTTTTGTATGAAAATGTTTCCAATAGTTTGAATTATATGGAGATACAGCGCGGGAAGACGAGGATGTGCGCTGAAGCCGGGTTTCATATACAGGCGTGCCCTTGTAGTCCGCGATATGGGGATTTTGCCGGCAGCGACAGTGAGGTTCGCGATGCCTCGGGTTTGTGGAGAACAACCGGTGTCTCGCGGGCATAAGTCGCTCAGCGTGAGCCCTTCCCGGCACTGGACGTCGGGATG
>JAZKRN010000158.1:0-7036 GCA_036628655.1 Desulfohalobiaceae bacterium
GGACGCAAGCAAGGAATGAGACATGATTTAGGATAACCAAACCCTCCTGTCTGCTTCAAATCCTTGCCCGCCTCACCGAAAACTTCTCATTGCCACTCCCCAGCACAAAAAAGAGTCCCTTCCGTACTTGACAAGCAGCGATCATAAAATTAGGTTTACCTAACTTTTCACCGCGACTCGATCCCGACCTCGAAGGTACACCCTCTCGATCCCTTGCGGGGAAAGGAAATCCAGAACCAAGAGTCGGTGGGGAAAGGACCCTTGTGCAGGTGCTTCAGACACATACACCCCAAACAGACAAATCCCGAAGGGGAGGAAAAATGTTCCAGCCGTTCGGCAATCGAAAAGAGGAAACGGATAACGGCCCGACACCCGGGACCGCTGCGGCCAGCGATCACAGGATCGTCCTCGTGGGGAGCCCCAATGTGGGCAAGAGCGTCCTGTTTGCCAACCTGACCGGATATTACGCCACTGTCTCCAACTATCCCGGGACCACTGTCTCCATCGCCGAAAGCAGCGGCCAAATCGAGGACTTCGCCTTCGATCTCGTGGACACCCCCGGGATGTACTCCTTTCTCCCGCTGACCGAGGAAGAACGAGTCACCCGACGGATCCTGCAGCAGGAATCCTTCGACAAGGTCATCCATGTGGTGGACGCCAAGAACCTGGACCGCTCCCTCATGCTCACCTTCCAGCTCATCGAGGCCGGATTGCCCGTGATCCTGGTGCTGAACATGATGGACGAGGCCCGGGCCAAGGGCCTGGACATCGACACCGCCGAGCTGGAGGACAGGCTGGGCATTCCGGTTGTGGGCTCGGTCTGCACCACCGGCGAGGGCATGGACGTCCTCAGGAAAAGGATCCGCGAAGATCATCCCCGGAACAGGGCCGAAAAGTCCCTCCAGGCCTTCGGCCGCTTCGAGACCTATGTACAACAGATCCAGGACCACCTCGCGGCGGACTATCCCATCGCCGCGCGCTCGGTCGCCCTTCTTTTATTGCAGGGTGACCGGGAAATCCAGGACATGGTCCGTGAGCGAGAGCCAGAAGCCCACAAGGCCATCTCCGCCGTCCTGGAACCGCTGCAAAGCGAGTCCCTGCAGGATTCCGCGGAGTACATCATCACCACCATGCGCAAGGAGCGGGCCCAGACGCTCTATCACCGGGTTGTCTCCCTGAAGGGGGCCGGCGGAACAAGCCTGAACGAACGCATCAGCGGCTGGCTCATGCATCCCCTGACCGGGATACCGGTCCTGTTCGCTATTCTCTACTTCGGCCTGTACAAATTCGTGGGCGTCTTCGGCGCGGGAACCGTTGTGGACTATATCGAGCTGGAAATCTTCGGCAAGTGGATCAATCCCTATCTGACCCAGGCCTTTGAAGCCACAATCCCCTGGGGGCCAGTGAACGATTTGTTTGTCGGGCCGTACGGAGTCCTGACCCTGGGGCTTCGCTACGGCATCGCCATTATCATGCCCGTGGTCACCCTCTTCTTCCTGGTTTTCGCGGTGATCGAGGACAGCGGATACCTTCCCAGGCTCTCCTTTCTCCTGGACCGGATATTCAAGAAGATCGGCCTGAGCGGGCGCGCGGTCATCCCCATGGTTCTGGGATTCGGCTGTGACACCATGGCCACGATGGTCACCCGGACCCTGCCCAGCAAGCGGGAACAGCTCATCTCCATCGTGCTCCTGTCCGTTGCGGTTCCCTGCTCCGCCCAGCTGGGAGTGATCGTGGGCCTGCTGAGCACCGTGCCCGGAGCGCTGATCACCTGGGCTGGGATCATGGGCGCCATCTATCTCCTGGTGGGCACCCTCTCCTCCATGATCATCCCCGGACGGACCGAGCCCTTCTACATGGAAATCGCGCCCCTGCGCCGGCCGCAGCTGGGCAACGTGCTCAGCAAGACCTTTCTCCGGCTCAAGTGGTATCTCAAGGAGATCATCCCCCTGTTCATGCTGGCAAGCGTTTTGATCTGGCTGGGGCAGTTGACCGGGCTCTTCGGCGCGGCTCTGAACGTCCTGCACTATCCCGTGAGCTGGATTGGTCTTCCCCAGGAAACGGCCGAAGCCTTCCTCTTCGGCTTCTTCCGAAGGGACTTCGGCGTGGCCGGATTGTACGACCTCCATCAGAGCGGGGCCTTCACAGGGGTCCAGCTGCTCATCAGCGCCGTCACCCTGACCCTGTTCATGCCCTGCATCGCCCAGCTCTTGATGACCATCAAGGAAAAGGGCTGGCAGGTGGGCCTTATTATCAGCGCCAACGTGCTCCTGGTGGCCTTCGGCACGGCAATCGGGCTCTCCTGGGCCTTCTACGGCCTGGGAATCACCCTGTAACGAAACGAAAAAGCCGCCATAGCAGAGAAGGAGAACACCAATGCAACACCAAACAATCGATGACGAGCTGGAAGAGATCCTGGAAAATATGTGGGTCCTCGCGGAGGAAAAAAGGGTGCCCCTGATCGCAGAGACCTACGATCAGGGACAGCTCCGCGAGCTGAGCGGACAGGACCTGGTCCGCGTTCAGGACGGGGAGGTCATCTTGACCGATGAGGGGCGCCGGGAGGCGGAAAAGTGCATCCGAAGGCACCGCCTGGCGGAAAGGCTCCTTTCGGACATACTGCAGAGCCCGCAGGAACAGGTCCACTCTTCCGGATGCAAGTTCGAGCACGGACTCCGCCATGAGCTAGAGGAGAGGGTGTGCACCATGCTGGGACATCCCGGGGTCTGTCCCCACGGAAAGCCCATTCCCAAGGGGCGGTGCTGCAGAAAGTCGGTCAGGGAATCCGGGCAGCTGCTCGCTCCGCTGACCGAGGTCTCCAAGGGGGAGACAACGACGGTCGCCTATCTGCAGAGCACGGACAACGCGGACATGCGCAAGCTCATGTCCATCGGGGCGCTTCCGGGTACATCAATCACCCTGAAACAGCGTTTCCCCTCCTATCACCTGGAGATCGGGAATGCCATGTTCGCCGTGGACAAGGAGCTCGCCGGGCAGATCCATGTCCGGCGCGGGAGCTTGTAAGGGAATGAGGACCTGATTAGGTGACCACGTTGCTATGTGGTTATGTGGTTACGTGGTTATTTTGTACGTTTTTTGAGTTGGTTCGTTATAAGGGCAAGAAGACGGGATAGGCCTTTCCCGTTGCGCTTGACCCGTAAAGCGGGATACACTTTCATTCGCGGCGGATCGGACGCAACGAAGCATGAAAATGCTGCGTGGCGAGTCGGGACGTGCGCTGAGGCCAGTGTTTCATTCCGGCGTCCACTGCCGGGAAGGGCTCAAACTGAGCGGTCCCGGCTGCCGAGATACTGTATGTTCTCCTCACACCCTCTTCAGCGCGGGCTTTGAGGATAATATCGGCAAGGTCTTCATATCGCGGACAACAAGGGCTCCCACGTTATGAAACACGGCTCAGCGCACGTCCCGGCGAGCCACGCTTGGCCCTTTCTTTTGATAATTCAACAAGTTGGATACATTTTCCTATAAAAAAAACGCGGCGATGCCTCTACGGCTCACCGCGCAAACAAGGAGCCCAAGATGCAAACCCTGGCGGTCATTATCCTGATCGGCGTCGCGGCCTATTTCGTGGTGCGCCGCTTTATCGGCTTGCTCAAGGGAGGCGGCAGCCCCTGCGGCTGCTGCGCGGACAGCGACAAGTGCGGCGAGCAGCAGCAAGACAAGGGGACCCCTCTGGAAGACCATCGCAAGGACACCTCCTAGTGCCGTGTCTTATAAATACTGTCTCAAACAGTGGCAGTTTCTCATGGTGATTTTCTTTTTTCATTGTAATTTGGCCTGCTCTTCAACGACACGTAAAATCGAAATTCGAGTATCGAATATCGAATCAAACTCGAATAATGACCAAAATGTCTAAGTCCAAGTCAGTTGTTTTGGTGATTGATAAATTCGAATTTGATATTTGTTTCGGATTTCGGATTTCGTTATTCGAATTTTATAAACTTATAAATGAACTCAATTGCCAAAAATTGAGACAATATTTTTGCGACGCGGTACTAGGTCCCTTGCCCGCGAGCGGCTACTCCAGCTCCTGCTGGATCCGATGCAGCATCTCCTCCGTCTCGCCTCCGGAAAAGCAGTACCCCAGCTCGGTGAACCGCTCCCGGAAGGCTGTGACCTCCTGTTTCACGCTCCGGCTGCCGCGAATCACCTCCGCCATGAGCCCGGCCAGCTCCACGAAATCGTCCGGTCCCATGCCGAAACGGGTCATCTCCTGCACGCCGAGCCGGAGCGATCCCGAGGCGGAGAATCCCTCCTCCTCGGGGGTCGCCTGGTAGTTGCAGATAATGTTGTTCTGCTCCAGGCGGCGGGCGATCTCCGGTCCCTGCCCGTATCCGATGTGCAGAACCACCTGGTGCGTTTCGGTGTAGGAGATCGCCGGATCTCCGGCCACGGAGAACCCTTCCTCGGCCAGGGCACCGGCAAAGGCCTTGGCGTTCCGGATCACCGCCTGCTGGTACTGATCCCCATAGGCGCGCATCTCGTACACCGCAAGCAATAGCCCCAGCAGGGTGCCCAGGTGATGGTTGCTGGTGAAGCCGGGGAAGGTCCGGCGCTGGATCGCCTCCCACAGCTCGAAGCGAACATCGCTCTCCGCGACATTGACCCCGACCACGCCCCTCTGGGGCCCGAAAAAGGTCTTGTGCGTGGATCCGGTGACGATGTCCGCCCCCTCCCGGAAGGGCTCCTGGAAGTGCGGCCCCAGCAGGCCCAACACGTGGGCCATATCGTACATGAGGACACTGTCACGGATCTGTGCCTCATCCAGGATCTTCCGGATCTCCGCCACCGGCTCGCGGTAGAGGACCATGCTCTTGCCCAGAATGATCAATTCCGGGCGATGCTCCAGGATGAGATCGTGCGTCGCCTCCATGTCCATGGCATAGGGATCATCCGCGGCAGTGGGAAAGCCGACCACCGCAGGCCTCTCCCGCACCGGATCCCTCTGGACGAAGTCGCGCAGGGCGCCCATGGGCTGGGCGGAGAGATGGCCGCCCTTGCTCAGGTGATGGTTCATCACCTTGCGCATGCGCCGCTGCTCCACCTTGCGGTCCGCCCGGTTCAGGGAGTCGACCATGGCGGAAAAGACGGCCATGTTGGCCATTTGACCAGAAATGACCCGGGCCTCGACCTGACTGCAGCCCAAAAATCTCGCCAGTTCATCCCGGAGCAGCCGCTCCACCTCCCCGATGAATTCCGTCCCCTGATAGTAGAAGACCTCCGCGTCCTTGAAGGCCTTGACCGGCTTGTGCTCCGCGTAGCGGCCCGAGGGGTCCGTGATGGACAGCATGCGGCAAAGCGGCGAGGCAGTCTGCTCCGAGGGAATCAGATTGATGCACTGCCGCTGCCGCCAGCGGTGGTTGTCCACCGCCCGGCTCACCAGACCTCGCACCTTGTCCGTGATCGCCGTTTCCTCGTCGGATTCCGGCCCGCGCTGCCCAACCTCGTCCTCGGGAAAGACAGGCCAGGCGGAGGGCGGGGCCTCGCGCCGCAGGAACTCGGTCACCACGACCGCGCTCTTGGGGCCGCGCATGGCGACCTCCACCTCGTCCCCCACAAGGAGGTCCGAGTCGAGCAGGGCGAGGCCGATAGCCCGGCGACCGCTCTCCTCGCTGAGCCGCGAGGCGATCCCCCGGCCCTCCACCTTCCAGTAGGGCACCATGGTCCCGGAGGTGACATACCCCACGTGCCTGTCCCCCTTGTACACCGCCGCCCCCTGGCGAACGGTCCCCTTGCCGGTGACCGCAATGGGCCGGATCATCCGGGGCAGATCAGAAATCCGCGAATAGTCCTGGTCCACGATTCGCCGATACGCCTCGTACTGCCCGGCCAGGGCCTGTCTGCCGATAGAGTCGCCCTTGACCCGGGCAAAGCTCACCGCGAACCTGGCCGGAGGGCAGGCGAATATGGGGATCTTCTTCCCCTCGGGGTCTTCGCCGAGCTCGTGCCCGTACAGGGGAAGGGCCGCCTCCAGCCGCAGGGTGTCCCGAGCACCCAGCCCCACCGGGGTCGCACCCTTGTCCGCCAACCGGTCCCAGAGGGCCTCCACCGCGTCGCTGTCCAGAAAGAGCTCGAAGCAGAGGGGCTCTCCGGTATATCCGGTGCGGCCAATCCAAACAGGGACTCCGTCAATTTCCGCGGTGGATAGGCAGTTGCGCATGGGTTCGGGCAGTCCCCCCCAGCTCAGCAGATGCTCCAGGATCGGCTTGGATTCCGGACCCTGGAGGCTGATCATGGCCATGTCCATGGTCCGGTCCGTGAGCTCGGCCTCCGGGAATCCGGGGAGCACCTCCCGGAAATGCTCCAGAACACGCAACCGGTTGGCCGCATTGACCACCAACAGATATTCCCCCTCCCGGAAGTGGTAGAGGTAGCCGTCGTCGATGGCGCCGCCCTCCTCGTCCGGGATCATGGTGTACTGGCTCTGCTCCGGCTCCAACGCAGCGGCATTGTTGCTGAGCACGTACTGCAGAAAAGGGAGGGCTTCCTCCCCATTCAACACAAAACGGCCCATGTGGCACACATCGAAGAGACCGGCCCCTTTGCGGCAGGCCAGGTGCTCGGCGATAATGCCCTCCCTGTACTGTACGGGCATCTCCCAGCCCCCGAAGTCCACCATCTTGGCACCTGCCCTGATATGCCAGTCGAAAAGCGGTGTTCTGAGCGGATCGGCCATGCGCCCCTCCCTTTTTCAGGCGACAAACAACAACAGAGCGGGGTCCTGCGGCCAAGGCCCCGCTCGGAGTACACTGGATCAAGCCTCGGAATGATGTGACGAAAACAAGACAGCTGTCAACGCTTTCCGCCTTGAAAATCCTTCCATTTGCCCATCCTAAGAGTTTCCATTCAACGAAGCCGTTCCTTGGCCCGAGTACAGACCCTGTACGGATCCACCCGTTTCGGAAAGCAGGCCAACAACCCTCATGCCTGCGCAGAGACGCAGGCACAACCAGGCATGAAAATGCGAGGCTCGCTGTATCTCCAGCTCATTCAAAGTGTTGGACACAATTCCATA
>JAZKRN010000159.1:0-6948 GCA_036628655.1 Desulfohalobiaceae bacterium
CAGCTCCTTGATATAGTAGCGGATCACGTTGTCCGTGACCACGGCGTCGCACCAAACCTGCTCCATGATTTGTTCCTTGCTCACAATTCCGCCCCTGTTTTGCAGCAGGATAACCAAAAGATCCCAGGCCCTGCCCGAAAGCCGCACCTCTTCCCCGTTCTTGTACACCAGCTGCGCATGGAGATCGATCTCCACATCTCCGCACCAGTGGACATCTCTCGACGTATCGCGCTTGCCCAGTGCCTGAATGCGGAGCAGGAGCTCAAGGGGGTCGAAGGGCTTGGTCAGGTAGTCGTCCGCCCCTGCCTTGAAGCAGGCTTGCTTATCCCAGATCCCGGCTTTGGCAGTCAAAACCAGCACCGGCAGCTGCGGGACCTCGTGCCGGATTTTCTCCAGGATCTCTTCCCCGGGAATGAACTGCAGAATGAGGTCCAGGACGACCACCTGAAAAGAGGACAGGGAGACGGCATCGAGGCTGCGTTCGTCCCGCAGCCAGGTCACGCTGTGCCCCTTGTCATCCAGGTACTCATTGAGGCTGTCTCCCAGGGCGGGGTCGTCCTCGATGAGCAGAACGCTCACGGATTCGGTCATGCGACCTGCGCTCCCGCTTTGGATTGACCGAGATTTCCGTTCCGGATAGCATATCTCGGTACAAGGAACAATGAAGCCCGAAAGAGAAGACTCGACAGGATTGACGGGATACAGGGGATCATGAAGAAGGCTCATTCCGATGACCTCCGCGGGGAATACCAGCGTGAAGACCTCGGCTCGGGAGTTCGTGGGAAACATTACCAATCTTATCAAGCCGGAGCCAATCTCGTGCTTCTCAGCCCGGATGTGGCTAAAGTTTTCCCCACAGAGGAATCCGTTAACCAAGCCCTTCGCTCTCTCATTGACGTGGCTCGGAAATCCGCCGGATCGGCAGAGCCCTCGGAATAGCTCGAATCAGCAGGATATCGGATTGACCCATGACGTATCTCCAAGGTGAGCTCGCCCGCATCTGCCAGAAATACGGCATCGGGGATCTGTATGTCTTCGGCAGCCGGGCCGCGGAAATCGCCGCTCTGGCCCGGAACGAGGCCGTGGAGGAAACGCGGCCGGAATCCGACGCTGACTTCGGGGTCCTCCCAGAGAGCGAAGGGATCTGGCTCCCGGAAAAAACGGCGGATCTCGCCGCGGAGCTGGAGGATCTTCTGGATGTCCCGCGCGTGGACCTCGTATTCCTCCCCCGGGCGGACCCCTTCCTGGCCCTGGACATCATCCGCGGGGAGCTTCTGTACACCAGCGACGCGGACCGGCAGGCCGAATACGAGCTCTACGTCCTCCGACGGGCGGGGGATCTTCTCCCCTTTCAAAGGGAGCGGGTGCGAATGATCCTTGAGGAGGGTGCCAAATGACCCCTGGCCCTATCCGCTCCGGCATTGTCGCGGAGCGCGTGGCGTGGATCCACGGGATGATCCGTTCCATTCGGGCGCTTCCCACGGACTCCTATGAGCAGTTCGTTCAGGACCCGAGAAACACAGCAGCCGCGGAATCCTATCTGCGCAGGGGAATCGAGGCCCTTCTCGATCTAGGACGACATTTGCTGACAAAGGGATTCGCTGTTGCCCCTACCGAATACAAGAGCATCGGGAAGGAGCTTGCCGCCCAGGATGTGATCACTCGGGAACAGGCCGAGCTCTTCCGACGGATTGCGGGCTATCGCAACCGCATGGTCCATTTCTACCACGAGGTAGACGAAGAAGAGCTGTATCTGCTCTGTACGCGGAACCTGCAGGATCTCGAAACACTAACGGAAGCCCTCCTCGAGTGGCTGAAGGAGAACCCGGAAAAGCTGGATGAGGACCTTAGATGAATCCAGCTCCAGGAGAGGCCCCAAGCAGGTATCCTTGACTGGTTATGCTTTGTCACTCCGATGAAACAACAGAACAATCCGGTCAATCCTGTGAATCCTGTCCACGTAGTTTTGTCAACATCATCGCAGAACGAACAACACACCCCGGAGGAACAAGATGCCCAAGCTGTGCGTCAACGTGGATCACATCGCAACCCTGCGCCAGGCCAGACTGACCCACGAGCCGGACCCGGTTCACGCCTCCTTCCTCGCGGAGCTGGGCGGAGCGAGCGGCATCATCGTCCATCTGCGCGAGGACCGACGCCATATCACGGACCGGGATGTGGAGCTCCTGCGAAAAACAGTGAGCACGGGCCTGCATCTGGAAATGGCCTCCACCCGGGAAATGCGCGACGTCGCTCTCCAGCAGCGGCCGGATATGGTCTGTCTGGTCCCGGAAAAGCGCCAGGAGCTGACCACAGAAGGCGGCCTGGATCTGCTGGGGCGGGAGAGGGAGCTGCAGGATTTTTTGGAGAATTTTTCCCAGGCCGGAATCAGCACGAGCCTCTTCATCGATCCGGATCCGGACCAGATCAGGGCCGCCCAGGATATCGGCACGGAATACGTTGAGCTGCACACAGGGGCGTATGCGAACGCGGAAGACCGCGACACCCGCGCACGCGAGCTGGAACGCCTGCACACCGGCATTCAGATGGGCCAGGAAGCGGGCCTTGCCATCAATCTCGGACACGGGCTGGACTACACCAATGTTTCCGCCTTTGCCGCGACTCCGGGTATCAAGGAATACTCCATCGGCCACAGCATCGTGGCCAGGGCCGCGCTTGTGGGAATGGAAAAGGCGGTGCGGCAGATGCAGGAAATTATCAGCCGCTTTCCGGAATGAAGAGGAAAGTGGACAGGATTGAGGGGATAAAAAACGGATCTCCGCCGCCAAGGGCGGCCGTTTTATGGGGGTCGAAGGAGAGGTTGACAGCATCCCTCTGGCAAGGGATAAAAATTGCCATCTACCAAACCTCCCTGCCGGATGGAGCCCCCCACTCGACCTCGCCTTCCCGGTCGTCTTCCGGAATTTGCTCCACAAGATCCTCAAGGCGATATTTGTCTCTGGTCCTTTGGCTTGACATAACAACAATGACTCCGTCCCGAACACTGACATCCACCTCATCCCCGATTTTCAGATGGGCCTCTTGAAGCACCCGAGCGGAAAGACGAATCCCTTGACTGTTCCCCCATTTCTGAATTTTTGTGGTCATGATCTCACCCCCTGAGCACAAGAATGATTATCCTGAGTATAGACATATCACTACCCTGAGGCAAACCGAGGAACTACTTCTTAATCCGGATTCATGACTCGTTTCCATCCGAATAGAGGATTATGTGGATCAGGTCTTTACTTCATCTGTATATTTTGGTAATATACAAAACATGATCAACTGGAGTCAGGTTACCGGTTTTGCTTGGGATGCAGGCAATGCTCGAAAGAGTAATGAAAAACATGGAGTCAGCCAAACGGAGGCCGAACAAATATTCTTCAATCAGCCATTGCTCCTCCTGTCCGATGCTAAGCATAGCCGGGACGAGGTTCGATACCATGCACTTGGCACGACGGACCAAGGCCGTTTACTCCACATAACCTTCACGCTCCGCGCAGACGGAAGATTGATCCGGGTCATCTCGGCCCGGGACATGCACCGCAAGGAGAGACAAATTTATGAGCAGACAAAACAAGACCATACCTGAATTTCATTCCGAGGCTGAGGAGAGGGAATTTTGGGAATCCAATGATTCCACCGAGTATCTGGACTGGAATCAGGCTCAACAAGCGTCATTCCCCAACCTCAAGCCCTGTACAAAGACTATTTCGCTCCGTCTTCCCGAAGCCCTTCTTGAGCGAATTAAAATGGAAGCCAACAAAAGGGATATGCCCTATCAATCCCTCATAAAGGCGTGGCTTTCAGAGGACGTGGATAGGCACAAAATCTAGTGAGTTGTCCAGCGTGAATCGTCGGTTCCCCCTGTCCCCGCTTAGCCACTCATGTGTTCCGACTTTACCACAGCTTGAGCACTGTCTTCCCCTCTTTTGTACTTTTTTTGTCCCCAAGCTCTGCGTGGGAACGATAATCTCAAGACCAGCTCGCCCTGCACCCATTCGGCGAATGGGTGCAGGGCTGCATTGTCGCGGCGTAAGAAGGAAGAAAAAGAATAGGTTGACAAAATTTACGGGATGAGGAGGATATCGTCTTCTCTTTTTCTGAAAAATCATGTTCATTCTGGAAATCCTGTCCACATTCTTCCTCGTAAACGTTGAACTGAGAACAAAATAGGCCCCCCTCTCCCATCTTTTCCTTGACAAAACCGGTCCTGTTCAGGGATTATTTTATCTTTTCCTCCTATTTCTATGATCATCGGCACAGGCGTGGATATCGTGGACCTCCGCCGTGTGCGGCGCATCTGGGATCGTTACGGAATGCGCTTTGCACGCCGCGTCCTTGCCCCTTCGGAACGGGAAGAAGCCAAACGCATCACGGTGGAGCTCCTCGGCTCCCGGCTCGCGGCCAAGGAGGCCTGCGTCAAGGCCCTGGGCACAGGATTCACGCGCGGCATCGGACAACAGGACATCGCGGTCCGAAGCCGGGAATCCGGCAAGCCCGAGCTCGTCCTGAGCCGCGGCGCAAGCGAGGCGGCAGACCGCCTTGGCCTTCGCGCAAGCCACCTGAGCCTGAGCCATGAACGGCACCTGGCTGTAGCCATGGTTGTGCTCGAAAGCTAGATTCGCCAGCTGGAATCCCTATGGACACTCCTTTGCCCACTCCCAAAGAAATGGCCCACTGGGACGATCTCGCCATCCGCGAGGCCGGGATCATGGGCGAGATCCTCATGGAGAACGCCAGCAGGGAGGCGCTGCGGGTCCTTTGTTCCGAGGGCCCCGAGCTCACCGGCGCCTTTGTCCTCTTTTTTGCCGGCTCAGGCAATAACGGCGGAGACGCCTTCGCCCTGGCCCGGCACGCCTCGGATCGGGGTGCGCAGTGCCTCGTTCTGCACAAGCGGAACATCGAGGAATACAGCGGGGAAACCCTGTATCACGCCAGGCTCTGCCGGGACTGCGGGGTGGGCATGCAGCGTCTCGGCGAGGAGGACCCGGAGGGCATCCCCCATCCGGATATCGTCGTGGACGGCCTCTTGGGAACAGGCTTTTCCGGAGAGCTGCGCAAGGACTATCTGGCCTGGATCCGCTGGATCAATTACCTGGGCCAAAGAGCCTTCGTGCTTGCCCTGGACGTTCCCTCCGGGATGAACGGAGAGACCGGCCGCATCGGGGGCGACGCGGTGCGCCCGGACTGCACCGTCACTTTCCAGGCCTGCAAGAGCGGGCTCTTCAGCACAGAGGGCATGGAACGGACCGGCAGCCTGCATGTGGCCCCCATAGGCATCCCCGCGTGGATCAGGGAGAACAATCCTCCCTCCCTGTTCGCCCTGGACGAGGGTGTGGCTCGTCATTTTCCGCGCCCGGAGCCGACCATGCACAAGGGCAAGGCGGGACACGTCCTGATTGTCGGGGGATCCGCCGGTATGACCGGAGCTCCGGCCCTGGCCGGGATCGGGGCCCTGCATGCCGGAGCCGGACTGGTCACCATCGCCTCTCCGGCGGATATCTGCAGTCAGGTCAGACAGGGCTGGCCCGAGCTCATGTCCATTCCGCTCCAGCCCGCGGAATCCTGGTCCGAAGAATCCTTCTCCGGGCTGAAAAAGGAGCTCACCCGCTTTGACGCGGTTGTCCTGGGACCCGGCCTGGGGCGGGACAAAGGGGCCATCGACTTTGTGCGCGCCTATCTGCGGCAGACGTGCCTGCCCACGGTCTTCGACGCGGACGCCCTCTTCGCCCTGTCCCAGGACCGCAGCCTCATGACCAACCTGAGCCGGGACGACGTCCTCACGCCGCATCCCGGGGAAATGGCCAGACTGCGGCAGACCACCACGGAAGAGGTCCAGCTGGACCGGATCGGAGCCGCCCGCGCCGCAGCGACGGAGACCGGCTGCAGCGTGGTCCTCAAGGGCGCCGGCAGCGTGGTGAGCCATCCCGAGGCTCCGGACCGCCTTTCCCCCTTCGCCAGCTCCAACCTGGCCGTTGGAGGTTCCGGGGACGTTCTGGCTGGAGTCATCGGCAGTCTCATCGCCAGAAGGGTTCCTTCCCTGGAAGCGGCCTGCCTGGGCGTTTACTGGCACGGCAGAACCGGAGTTTCCCTGAACAGCGACTTCCCCCTGCGGGGGAATCTGGCCCGGGATATCGCGTACGAGCTTCCCAGAAGCATCAACCTCTAAATTGCAGTGAGTCCTATGACACAAGCAAAAGATCTCATGGCCAAGAACGTGCTCACCGTCACCCCGGACACGTCTATCTCCCAGGCGGCGGATCTCCTTCTGCAGTATCACGTCAACGGCATGCCGGTCGTGGACGAGGAGCACAAGCTCGTGGGCATCATTTGCCAGAGCGACATCATCACCCAGCAGAAAAATCTTCCCTTGCCCAGCATCTTTACCCTTCTCGACGGGATCATTCCCCTCACCTCCATGTCCAACATGGAGAAGGAAGTGCAGAAGATGGCCGCAACCAAGGTCAGCGAAGCCATGACCCAAGATCCGGTAAGCGTTGCTCCGGACGCGGAGCTGGAGGACATGGCGGAGATCATGGTGAGCAAGAACTACCATACCCTTCCCGTGGTGGAGGGAGACAAACTGGTGGGAGTCATCGGCAAGGAGGATGTGCTCAAGACCCTGACCAAATAGAAACCCTTTTCAGGGTTTCGGTTCCCCGTTCCCCGTTCACCGTTCACCGTTCAGGGTTGAAGAGGGGGGGAGGTACAAACGAGCCGTAAACGAGTGACTCCTTTTTCCGTTGAGCTACCCGGAATAATACCGTAAAACACGCTGAACTTGGAAATATTACCTCCACAAGCCTGGAGAATTTCACAGAGTGGTTTGACCGATACTTTGAGAATGCCGATTTGCGATGTCTGAACGGCTGTCCGCAGCTGACCCCGGAACTCTGAACGCAGAACGGTAAACGCTGAACTGGGAACCCAGAACGGGGAACG
>JAZKRN010000160.1:0-6905 GCA_036628655.1 Desulfohalobiaceae bacterium
CAGACCGAGCCTTGAGGATCTGACCACGCTGCGTTTGGGCGGGCGAGCGCAGTGCGGGATACGGATCAGCTCCGAGGCGGATTGGGACGAGCTTTCCGCTTTTCAGGAGAGAGAGGGGCTTGATCCGGTCTGTCTGGGAAGGGGGAGCAATATTCTCGCCCGCGAGGGGGATCTGCCCCTGGCCCTTATCATGCAGGCTCCGACACGGGAGCTCGAAGGAACAGAGCTGCCGGACGGCCGAGTCCGTATCGCGGTGGACGCGGGAATGGGAATGGGACGTCTGCTCGCGGGGTTGCAGCGGCGGGGGCTGAGCGGCCTGGAAGGGCTGGTGGGGATCCCCGCGTCCTTGGGTGGTGCCGTGGCCATGAATGCGGGCGCCTATGGCTGCGAGACAGCCCTGGCCCTGAAGCGGGTGCGGGTGTGGACCCCGCGGCAGGGCAGGTACTGGCTGGACAGGGAGCGGCTGGATTGGGCCTATCGGGAGTTCAATCCGGGTCTGGACAGCTTTTTCTGCATCACGGAAGCGGAGCTGGACTTGGAGCCACGCACTTCGACCGAGGTCCGGCAAAGGATGCGGGACTGCTTCAGGGCCAAGAAAAAGAGCCAGCCCGTCTCGGCCCGCACCTGCGGCTGCGTGTTCAAGAATCCGTCGGACGGACCGGCAGCGGGGGCTTTGCTCGATTGGTGCGGTTTTCGGGGTTTTTTTCTGGGGAATGTGGGATTTTCCGAACAGCACGCCAATTTTTTGATCAACAGCGGCGGAGGCAATGCGGATCAGGCACTGGAGCTCATCGATCGGGCCAGAACGGCCGTTCTGGCACGTTTCGGCATCGATCTGGAACGCGAAGTCCGGTTGCTGGAGTAGCCGGGCGGCGTTCGGATGACAATGAGGGTATCCGTCGTGTCCAGGATCCTTTTGCTCCTTGGAAAAACAGCTCTCATGGCGGGCTTTTTGGCCGTTTTGAGCCTGGGGCTCTTGGTGGGCTACAGATGGGTGATCACCACCGACTACTTTGCGACGGAACGTGTCGAGGTCCGGGGCAATCGGGTGCTCAGCGACAAGCGGATCAGGGACTTGGCCGGCCTCGCCAGGGGCGTGAACATTTTTGCCGTGAATCTAGGCGGAGTGGAGCGACGGCTCAGCAGCTCGGGCTGGATCGAGTCGGTCCTGGTCCGGCGATCCCTGCCGGACACATTGCTGCTCAAGGTGGAGGAGAAAAGGCCCGTCTTCTGGGTTAAACAGGGAGAGACCGTCTATTACGCGGATGCGACGGGGAAGGCCATCGCTCCGGTCCGGGCGGAACCATTCATCTCGCTGCCCTTTTTGCAGCTTCCCAGGCGGACCGAGCGGGCAAAACAAAAGCTGGAGCTCCTGTACAAGCGACTCCAGCAGCGCTCCCTGCCCTTCACCCTGGGCCAGATCGCCTGGATTCGCTTTATTGCCGGAGAGATCGTGGAAATACACTTGATGGACCGTTCCCTGCGCATATGCGTCGGGGGAAGCGCCCTCGGGGAGAATCTCGGTTCCCTTTCCGCCGTATGGCAGGATTTGCGCGAACGGAAGGAGTTGGACCGCACCAGGAGGATTCTCGTCTATGACGCCAGGGGGTGGGTCAAGCTGAGGGAGCGGGATTCGGAGTGATCCCTGGACCGGTCGGTCCGGGATTTTCCGTATGTTCGCAGTTCTTGGTCGGCCGGGGCGTCTTGGTTTCCGGGAACCCGTGTTCCGGCGTTCCCCAAGGATCAGGGCTGAATGAATACACAACAACGGAGTCGGTATGAGCACGCGATCCAATGTCCTCGTCGGACTTGATATCGGGACCACCAAGATCTGCAGCGTCGTCGGCGAGCCCACACCTGACGGCGTGGATGTGGTGGGCATCGGCATGAGCCCCTCCACCGGCCTGCGCAAGGGAGTGGTGGTGAACATCGAGCAGACTGTGCAGTCGATCAAGCGCGCTCTGGAGGAAGCCGAGCTCATGGCCGGATGCGACATCCGTTCCGTGTACGCCGGCATTGCAGGAAGCCATATCATGGGCTTCAACAGCCACGGAGTGATCGCGGTGAAAGGGGGAGAGGTAACCCAGAAGGATCAGGACCGGGTCATCGATGCGGCCAAGGCTGTGGCCATCCCCCTGGATCGGGAGGTGATCCACATCCTGCCTCAGGAATACATCGTGGACGATCAGCGCGATATTGACGATCCCCTGGGAATGGCGGGCGTCCGCCTGGAGGCCAAGGTGCATATCGTGACCGGGGCTGTTTCCAGCGCCCAGAATATCGTGCGGGCCTGCCACCGCACCGGGCTGGATGTGGAGGACATCGTCCTGGAGTCCCTGGCCTCGGCCAACGCCGTGCTCACGGACGAGGAAAAGGAGATCGGCGTGGCCCTGGTCGACGTGGGCGGAGGCACCACGGACCTGTCCGTTTTCTGCAACGACTCCATCAAGCATATCTCCGTGCTGCCCCTGGGCGGGGCGAACCTCACCAACGACATCGCCTTCGGATTGCGCACTCCGGTAAGCAGCGCGGAACAGATCAAGATCAAGCACGGGTGCTCCCTGACGGATATGGTTCAGAGCAACGAGGCCCTGGAGGTGCCCAGTGTGGGCGGACGCCAGCCGCGGAGCGTCTCCAGGGGGGTACTCGCGGAGATCTGTGAACCCAGGGTGGAGGAGATCATGACCCTGGTGGACCAGGAGCTGATCCGCTCCGGATTCAAGCAGACCATCGGCGCCGGTGTGGTCCTGACCGGGGGGTGTTCCCTGATCGAGGGCATCAGCGAGCTCGGGGAACAGGTGTTCAACCTTCCGGTTCGGGTGGGGAATCCCAGGGGGCTGGGAGGTTTGACGGATGTGGTCCAGGACCCCAAATACGCCACTGCAGTGGGTCTTTTGAAGTACGGAGTGGGCAGGGACACCGGCGATTTTCGCTTCCGCATCCGGGAAAAGCACCTTTTCCGCAGGGTCTGGGCCAGGATGCGGCGCTGGTTCTCGGATATCAGCTGATCCGGTCGGCTCAGTCGGGGCTGAAGCCGGACACGGGGTGTGAGGAGGAAACGCGAAGCTGGGTTCCGGAGAGCGTTCTGCGGGCAAAGACCAAAGAACAAAAAAACCTGAGCCGGGGGCGGATCCGCTCGGTACAGGCTTTTGAACCGATATTGCAGCACATTTTCCGGAGACATCTGGAACACGGAAAACGGGGAGGAGGCCGTTATGGAGTATATGGAAATCGAGCCTGAAGGCCAGGCCCAGATCAAGGTCGTCGGCGTCGGTGGCGGAGGCGGGAATGCGATCAACAACATGATCCATTCCTCCCTGAAAGGGGTCTCCTTTATTGCGGCGAACACGGATGTCCAGGCCCTGAAGAATTCCGCAGCGGAGTACAAGATCCAGCTGGGGGAGAAGCTCACCAAGGGGCTCGGGGCTGGTGCCAATCCGGACACAGGACGCGAGGCCGCCCAGGAGAGCAGCGACACGATCCGGGAAATGCTCTCCGAGAGCGACATGGTCTTCGTGACGGCCGGCATGGGCGGTGGCACGGGAACGGGCGCAGCCCCCATCATCGCGGAGATCGCCCGGGAGCAGGGGGCCCTGACCGTGGGCGTGGTGACCAAGCCCTTCTATTTTGAGGGCAAGCAGCGGGGTTCGCTCGCGGAGAAAGGGATTAAGGCCCTGCAGGAATCCGTGGACAGCATCATCACCATTCCCAACGATCGGCTCCTTTCGCTGGCCTCGAAGAAGGCGACCTTCCTGGAGATGCTGCAGAAGGCGGATGAGGTCCTGTACTACGCGGTTAAGGGCATTTCCGACCTGATCATGGTCCCCGGGTTGATCAACCTCGACTTCGCCGATGTGAAGGCGGTGATGTCCGGAATGGGGCTGGCCCTGATGGGCTCGGGCATTTCCCAGGGCGAGGGAAGGGCCCGCGAGGCCGCGATGAAGGCCATTACCAGCCCTCTCCTCGAGGACGTCTCCATCGACGGGGCCCAGGGGGTGCTCATGAACATCACCTCCGGATGGGACCTCACCGTCGAGGAAGTGCACGAGGCGGCCAGCGCAGTGTATGAATCCGCTCGGGAGGACGCCCAGATCTACTTCGGCACGGTCTTCGACGACAATGCGGCCGACGAGATGCGGATCACGGTCATCGCCACGGGCATCGAGGGATACGGTGAGGAGACGCGGGATCAGAGCCGGGTGGAGAACAAGATGAGCCTGGTGCAGAAAAAGGGTGCCACGAATCGGGAGAAGGAGTCTCCCAGGAAAGTGGCCCCGGCGGACGCCACCGAGGATCGGGAAATACCCGCTTACCTGCGCAAGGGCTCGGCCTCCGAGGAAGGCCAACTCACCCAGGGTGAGGAACAGTCCACCGAGGGGAGGGAGGAGTTCGTCTTCGACGAGGACGATCGGGAGATCCCCTCCTTCATTCGGAAGCAGGCGGATTGAGGAAGGTGGTGCGAAAGCGCGCCCTCTGGAAAGGTCGGCCCCTTTCGCACCACCCCTTCTTTACTCCTGCGTCGTGTTGGCCTGGGTGTACCACCTGCTCGCGTCCGCGAGGATGTCGAAGGATCGGGTGACCAGGCTGTGTGGATCGGGCAGGTACCCGGTCTGCAAGAGTGCGGCCTCGAAGAGCTGGTCCGTTGCCTTGTCCAGGAAGGGATCCTGGGGATTGTCGCGATAGATGGCGAGCATATTCCGGGTCAGTGAGTGATCCGGATTGATCTCCATGATCTGCTGGGGAATGGAATCGTCCTGCTGCATCATGTGGATGAGCTTCTGCATCTGCGAGCTCATGCTCCCGTCCGGATTGACCAGGCAGGCCGGGCTCTGGCTCAGCCGCTGCGACCTGTGCACATCAGTGATCCTATCGCCCAGCCGCTGTTTCATCTTGCCCAGAAGCTCGTCCAGCACCTTGTCCTCCTCCTGGCTGAGCTCCGGCTGCTGCTCGGATTCGCCTTCCTCCTCCGAGGCGATGTCCTCCAGGTCGCCGGGATTGACGTGCTCAGCCGCCTTGAAGGGATATTCGCTATAGGAGCCCACTGCCTGGAGGACGAATTCGTCCACCGGCTCGTACAGGAAGAGCACCTCGATACCCTTCTTCTTGAGCAACTCCAGATGGGGATTGCTCAGGATGGCTTCCCTGCTGGAGCCGGAGATATAGTAGATCTCCTTCTGGGAGGTCTTCATCCGGTCCACATATTCCTGCAGAGAGGTCTGCTCCTGTGCGCTCTCGTGGATGGAGGCGTTGAAGCGGAGCAGCTCGGCGAACTTGTCCCGGTTGCCGAAGTCGGTGTATCCCAGCTTGAAGAGCTTGCCGTGCTCGCGCCAGAAGGTGGCGTAGTCCTGGGGCCGCTTGTGGGCCATCTCCTGCAGGCTGGAAAGGACCTGCTTGGTCAGCGTGGAGGAAATCTTCTGGATCAGGGTGTTCTCCTGGACGGACTCGCGGGACAGGTTGAGCGGCAGGTCCTCGCTGTCCACCACACCCTTGAGGAATCCCAGATACTGCGGGATGAGCTCCTGTTTCTGGCGCTGAATGAGGACGCGATTCACATACAGATCCAGGCCGTAGTCCTCGGTGTAGGTGTCGTGCATCGCCGTGGTTTTTGGGGGAATGAAGAGCAGGGCGCTGAACTGCACTGGAGCGTCCACGGACACATGGACCGTCTCCAGGGGTCCTTGCGTGTCGTAGGTCAGGAACTTGTAGAACTCCTCATACTGCTCCTGGGAGATCTGGAACTTGGCCTGTTTCCAGAGCGCGGGCACGGTGTTCACCTTCTCCCCGTCCACATAAATGGGGAAGGAGATGAAGTTGGAGTGGTTGCGGATGATGGATTTGATCCGCTCCGGCTCCAGGAACTCCTGGTCCCCGTCCTTGAGGCCGATTTCAACCTGGGTCCCGCGGCCCATGTCCTCGTCCAGCTCCGTGACCTCGTATTCCCCAAAGCCCTTGGAGCGCCACTGAATGGCCCTGTCCTGGGGAAAGGCGCTGCGGGACTTGATGATGACCTGTTCGGCCACCATGAACACGGAGTAGAAGCCGACTCCAAACCTGCCGATGATGTTGTCCGGATTCTCGTTGTTCTCGGTGACCTTTTTCAGGAATTCCTCGGTTCCGGACTGGGCGATGGTGCCCAGATTGGCCACGATGTCCTCTTTGTTCATCCCGATGCCGGTATCGGTGACAGTGATCCAGCGGTTGGTCTTGTCCAGGTCGATCCGGATTTCCAGATCCTTTTCCGGCTCCACGACGTCGGTGCCCCTGTTCTGCTCGAAGCGGACCTTGTCCAGGGCGTCCGAGGCGTTGGAAACGAGCTCCCGGAGGAAAATCTCGCGGTTGGTGTAGATGGAGTGGATGATAATGTTTAAGAGTTTTTGCGTCTCTGCCTGGAATTCATGGGTCTCGGTCTGACTCATACCTGCCTCCTTTTCTGCTCCATAATCTGCTGCATGTACGGGGAGTGCGCTCGGACGCAACTGTCTGTTGAATGAAGCGTTTCCCGTGGGTCACAGTTCACCTAGGCATTTTCGCGGTTTTGTCAAGCGCAGTGAGTGACTGGTTCACTTTGTGAAAGGGAGCCGTTCCGGTGTTCGTACAACCCTCATTCCCGGGCGAACCCGGGCACAACCAAGCATGAAAATGGCGCGCGGGGAGCCCTGTTGAATCCTGCCTTCGGCAGGGCAGCTACGCTGCATTCAACAGGGCAAGTCGGGGATTGCGCTGATGCCCGTGTTTCATCCCGGCGTCCAATGCCGGGAGGGGCACACGTTGAGCGAATTATGCCCGCGAGACACCGGTTGTTTTCCGCGAACCCCCGGCATCGCGAACCTTACGGTCGCTACCGGCATGATCCCCATATCGCGGACTACAAGGGCTCGCCTGTTTATGAAACACGGCTTCAGCGC
>JAZKRN010000161.1:0-6900 GCA_036628655.1 Desulfohalobiaceae bacterium
TGCCCTGTTGAATGCAGCGTAGCTGCCCTGCCGAAGGCAGGATTCAACGGGGCTCCCCGCGCACCATTTTCATGCTTGGTTGTACCAGGGTCGGCCCGGGGATGAGGGTGAAATGTAAGGTCCGGCAAATTCCCTTAGCAGCAAATACAGGAGCTGTTTGCGTGACACAAAAACAACAGAAAGTGGTCATTCTCGATTTCGGATCGCAGTATTCCCAGCTTATTGCCAGGCGGGTGCGCGAGGCGGGCGTGTACTCCGAGATCCATCCCTGCGGGATTTCCATGAGCCGCCTCGAGGAGCTCGCCCCGAGCGCCCTGATTCTCTCCGGGGGGCCGGCGAGCGTATCCGATCCCGAGTCCCCGGGCCTGGACAGGAGCGTCCTTTCCCTGGACTGTCCCGTTCTGGGGATCTGCTACGGAATGCAGCTTTTGGCCCGTATGTGCGGCGGCCGGGTTCAGCGCTCGGAGAACCGGGAGTACGGCCGGGCCAATTTGGAGGTCACCGAGGACAGTCCCTTGTTCAAGGGTGTGGCCGCACCCGGGGACGGCCTCAAGGTCTGGATGTCCCACGGGGACACCGTGCTCGAGGCCCCCGAGGGCTTCTCCGTCTCCGCCCGCACGGATCAGGTGGATGTGGCCGCCATGGCCGATGCACAGCGGCAGATCCACTGTCTGCAGTTCCATCCGGAAGTCTCCCATACTGAGGGCGGGGACAGGATCCTGCGCAATTTCCTTTTCGAGGTCGCTCGCCTGGAGCCCACCTGGAGCATGGCCTCCTTTATCGAATCCCAGATCCAGACTGTGCGGGAACAGGTCGGTTCCAGCAAGGTGGTCTGCGGCCTGAGCGGTGGAATCGACTCCACGGTTGTGGCGGTGCTCCTCCATCAGGCCCTGGGGGATCAGCTGCACTGCATCTTTGTGGACAACGGGCTCCTGCGCGCGGATGAGGGGGAGGAGGTGGTCCAGTACCTGCGGCGCCACTTCGATCTGAATCTTCGCTACGTCAAGGCCCAGGAGGAGTTCCTCTTTAAGCTCGAGGGCGTGTCCGACCCCGAGGAGAAACGCAGGATTGTGGGCAACACCTTCATCGAGGTCTTCGAGCGGGAGGCGGGCGACATCTCGGGAGTGCGCTATCTGGCCCAGGGCACGCTCTACCCCGACGTGATCGAAAGCGTTTCCTCCAAAGGGCCCTCCGCGGTGATCAAGACGCATCACAACGTGGGCGGCCTGCCGGAGCGGATGAATCTCGAGCTCATCGAGCCGCTTCGGGAGCTGTTCAAGGACGAGGTGCGCAAGGTGGCCCTGGAGCTCGGCCTGCCCGATTTTCTGGTCTGGCGGCATCCCTTCCCCGGACCGGGACTGGCCATACGCATGATCGGCTCTCTGAATGCCGAGGGCCTGGAGATCCTGCGCCAAGCGGACAGGATCGTGCACAACGAGTTGATGGCCTCCGGATGGTATTTCAAGATCTGGCAGGGATTTGCGGTGCTGTTGCCTATGAAGACCGTGGGCGTCATGGGGGATGAGCGAACCTATGAGCACGTGATAGCCCTGCGCATGGTGGAGAGCACGGACGCGATGACAGCGGACTGGGCCAAGCTCCCGGACGAGCTGCTGTCCAGGATTTCCAACAGGATCATCAATGAAGTCAAGGGGGTGAACCGTGTTGTGCTGGACGTCTCCTCCAAGCCCCCCAGCACCATCGAGTGGGAGTAACCTCCCGGAGACCTTTTCGGGTGCTGATACCACTTATCCTCCTTTCACTCGCTATCGCGGAGAAAGGGAGAAAGGAAGCGGAACGCGATGTTTAGTTTAGGCACGACTGAGATCCTGGTTATTCTGGTGGTCGCCCTTCTGGTCATCGGTCCCTCCAAGCTGCCGGACGTGGCCCGGACCCTGGGCAAGGGAATGGCCGAATTCCGGCGCATGAGCTCGGATGTCAAAAAGACCGTTGACCTGGAGACCAAGCTCTCCGATCTGGATCGTCAGGAAAAGGACAAAGAGGCGGATGCCGCCGTCGGCCCGGGATCCGAGGAAGGGGACCGGAAAAACGGGCAAGCGGAAACCCCGACAGAGGAAAGTCCGCAAAAGTCCGGAAATGGAGCGAATGGTGAAGTATCCGGGGAAGACGAGGATAGTGGGCGAAGCGGCTCTGAGGATCCGGAAACGGGGAGGAGGGCATGAGCGAGGAGAGCGAGCGTTCCGAGACGAATACCTCCCACCAGGGAGAAATGGGGTTTCTGGACCACCTGCAGGAATTGCGCAAGCGCATTGTACACGCCGTTATTGCGGCATTTGCGGGCATGCTTGCCTGCTTCGCCTTTTCCCAGCAGCTCTTTGAATGGCTCATGCTCCCCCTGTACCGGGTCATGCCCGAAGGGACCTCCATGATCTATACCGCCCCCCACGAGGCCTTTTTTACCTATATCAAGGTAGCCCTTGTGGCGGGGATCTTTCTGACCAGCCCCTACATCTTCTATCAGGCCTGGCTCTTCCTGAAGCCGGGCCTCTACGCCAGCGAGCGGAAATACATCACTCCCATCGCCTTCTGCTCCGCTCTCCTTTTCGTCGGGGGTGCCTTGTTCGGGTATTTTATCATCTTTCCCCCGGCGTACAATTTCTTCATGAGCTTCACCAATCAGTATATCGACCCCATGATCAGCATGAAGGAGGGATTCTCCTTTGCCTTGCGCATACTGCTGGCCTTCGGGGTCGTGTTCGAGCTGCCCCTGGTCATTTTCTTCCTGGCCAGGCTGGGAGTGGTGACCTCGGGCATGCTGCGCAGGGCCCGCAAATATGCTATTCTTTGCATATTTGGGGCCTCAGCCCTGCTGACGCCTCCGGATCTCTTTACCCAGACCTTCATGGCCGGACCGGTGATCGTTCTGTATGAGGCGAGCATCTGGATCGCGAGGTTCTTCGGCCGCCGCGAGCCAAAGGGCAGCGAAGAAGGGAGCGGTTCAGGAGCATAATGAACCCCATGTCTGCGAAGATGCAGGCACAACGAAGCATATCATGACAGCGAGACGGAGCCAGGCGAAGTGCCCTGGGCCGTGTTTCATAAGCGTGCGAGCCCTTGTTGTCCGCGATATGGGAAATGTGCATATATCGGCTGCATAGCCCGCCATACCGAGCGCGAGTCGGTAGCATACGTTTTGTCCTAAGCTGAAATGGTCGGTTTGAGTTATTCCCGGCATTGGACGCCGGATCAACCACTGGTTCCGGCGTACTCCCCGGGTTCCGCCTCGTCCGGGAATGATCGATCCAATCGAGTCCGTTCATCGCATTTACATACGAACAGGCCCGCTGGAGTTTCGCCTCGGGCCGGGGAGTGAGCCTATGGTACCGGGCAAGTCCGAGTACACCAGAGAGACGGCGGAGACGAAGGTCGTTGTTTCCCTGAACCTCTCCGGCAGCGGGGAGGCCCGGATCAATACCGGGCTTGGCTGTCTGGATCACATGCTGCACCTCTTTGCCTTCTGGGCGGGAATCGATCTGGATATGACCGCCACTGGGGATCTCCACGTGGATGCCCATCACACCGTGGAGGACTGCGGGCTGTGCCTGGGACGCGCCCTTTATGAGGCAACTGGGGACAAACAGGGCCTGGCCCGGATCGGCTGGGCCAAGGTGCCCATGGACGAGGCCCTGGCCGAGGCCGTGCTCGATCTGTCCGGCCGGCCCTATCTCGTGTACAGGGAGACCGTGCTGCCCGCAGTGATCTTCGGCATGGAAAAGGACATCTGGCGGGAATTCTTCAAGTCCCTGGCGGATCAGGCCAGGATGAACCTCCATATCGATCTGGCCTACGGGGAAAACGGGCACCATCTGATAGAGGCCGCATGCAAGGGTCTGGGGCTGGCCCTGGGACAGGCTGTGCAAAGCCGGGGAGACACCCTGCCAAGCACCAAGGGGGCTTTGTGAGACGTCTTTGCTTGCTTGGACCGGTCCTGTTTCCGGTGCTTGTGCTCGCTTTTGCCTGCGGCCCGTCCAAAGCCCCCGATCGGCCGGGCCCGGAGGGCACTCTGGCTGTTGCTCCCTTTCATCAGCCCCGCCAGCAATGGGAACTCCCGCAAGCCGACGGAGAGGCTTCCGAGCGGGAAATCCCCGACAATGCCCTTGAAACGCTCACGGCAAAGCTGATGGACAGTCTGAAGGAGCGGGGCCATACCGGCCTTCAAGGACCTGCAAGAGTGCAGGGCTGCCGCGAGATCGTTCTCCAAGAAGGGGCTGCTTCCTCGGATGGGGGCAGGACTTATTGGGCCGAGGTGGCACGCTGCGCTTCCGCTGATTCCATCCTGCTCCCCCAGCTCTTGCGATGGCAGCAGCGCAAGGGCGGGAGATGGGGAGCCGACAGCCCGGCGGGAGTGACCATGCGTTTTATCTGGCTCGATTCGCGGGAAAGGCGGATCGTGGACGTTTATCTCTTTGACAGGGAACAAACGGCGCTGACCGAGAATTTGCTGCAGATCGGCAGATTTCTGCGACGAGGGGGCCGCTGGGTGCGGGCGGAGGAGCTCGCCGCCGAGGGGATTCGCGCTGCATTGCGGGATATGGGACTATGATTGTTTTTCCGGCACTGGATATCAAGAACGGGGAATGCGTGCGGCTCAAACAGGGCAAAGCCGACGAGGTGACCGTCTTCGGCAGCGATCCTGTGGAGATGGCCCGACAATGGGCTCGCGAAGGGGCAAGCTGGCTGCACGTGGTCGACTTGGACGGGGCCTTTCAGGGTGTTCCGGTGAACTACGAGCTGATTCGCTCCATCTGTGCCGCTGCCGAAATTCCGATTCAGCTGGGGGGAGGGATTCGGGACAGAGACACCGCTGAAAGCTATTTCCAGGCCGGTGTGACGCGTCTTGTTCTGGGCACGCTGGCCATGGAGGACAGGCAGGCCTTGCGCGAGCTGTGCCAGAGATATCCGGGAAGAATCGGGGTTTCCCTGGACGCGGACAAGGGGCGTCTCAAGAGCAGGGGATGGGTCGAGGACAGCGGCTTGACCGTCTTTGAGGTCCTTCCCGAGCTGGAGTCTATCGGAGTCGCCTTTGCGGTGTATACAGACATCAGCCGGGACGGGATGCAGTCCGGAATTGATCTGGACACTGTGGACGCCCTGCTGGACACTACCGAGCTGCCCTTGGTCGTTGCGGGAGGGATCGATTCCATGGAGCATATCCGAGCCCTCTATCCCTTCCGTGAAAAGGGCCTGTCCGGCGTGATCACCGGAAAGGCTATCTATAGCGGGAGCCTGGATTTTTGGGAAGCGGTGCAATGGCTCGATAGCCGGGAGGCGAGGTGATCCCGGGCCACGCGACGATGAAGACCGTTTTTTTTTGAAGCACAGGTACCGTAAAGAGATTGCCGGTTCTCTATTCGGGGAGCATATTCCGGCTTCAGGGTCCCTTCCTTACCTTGCCGAAATCGCCTCGCATTCTCTTCCGACTGAGAATGGAAAAATTCCCCTTCATGCTTGGTTGTCTCCGGGTAGGCCCGAAAATGGATGGTGTATGAGATCCTTCCCGGTTTTGACCGGTTTTCTCGACTCTGATCCGAAGTTGAAAAAGAGGTGGGCGTGAGAACTCCAGGAAACACAGAATCCGGCGGACGCACATGGTCGGAAATCGGCAGGCGGCTTCTCCGGCCCGCCGGTTGTATCTATGGGGCGGGCATGCGGGTGCGCTCGGCTCTGTACTCCACATGGCTCCTTGGCTCCTGGAAGCCGCCTCGCCCCTGTATCTCCGTGGGCAATATCAGCTTGGGCGGGAAAGGCAAGACCCCTCTCGCCCAATGGCTCCTGCAGTCCGCGGCCATGGAGAACCAAACCCCAGTCCTGCTTACTCGCGGGTACAAGGCCAGTCCCCCGTACTATCCCTTTTTGGTCCGTTCGGACAGCAGTCCCAGCGAGTCCGGAGACGAGCCGCTCATGCTGGCCCGTTCCTGCAAGCGTGCCCTGGTGGTGGTCGATCCCCGCAGGGACAGGGGGGGACAATGGATCGTGGAGCGCAATCGTCCGGATCTCTTTGTTCTCGACGACGGCATGCAGCACCTCCGCGTGGAAAGGGATGCCGATCTCGTGCTGCTTGATACACGGGATCTCACACGGGATTGGAACATGGTTCTGCCCTCCGGGCCGTGGCGGGAAGGGAAAAAGGCCTTGGAGCGGGCTGATGCCATCCTTCTCAACGTGCCTCCCCAGCGGGAAGAGGAAATGTTCGCTCGTTTGCGGGCCAGATTTGAACCGGAACACAGGCCGGTTTTTTCCTTCCATGTGGAGAGCGTGGGCCTGAAGGGGCTGGACGGCTCGGCGGTAGAACATACCCCTGGCGAGCCCTATCTCCTGTTCAGCGGTGTTGGCAGCCCCGAAGGCGTGAAGGAAAGCGCAGCCGATCTGTTGGGCGCCCCGCCACAGCGGCACCTCGTCTTTCCCGATCATCATCCCTTTTCCGAGGGGGACTGGGAGAAAATCCGTCGCACTGCCGACAGCCTTCGCTGCAGGACCATCGCGTGTACCGCCAAGGATGCGGTGAAGCTCGAGGGCAGGAGGGATCCGAGACTTGCCTGGCTCGATCTCCGATTATCCTTTGACCGGTGCGAGAATACCGACCTCGATTTTCCCTCCTGGCTGGAACAGTCCCTGAGGACTTCCTTCCAGGGACGGTGATTGATACACGAAAAACTGCTCTTCTCGCCTGCCCTCGCATCGCTCAATATGCGAAGCTCCTATCGAGCGCCCTCCAGATCCCCTCCCGCTAAAAATCCTGCCTCGGTCGGCTCGGTAAAAGCTAGTCGGGGTTCCCTCTGCAGAGGGCCAATGGCCTTACACGCCATTTTTTTTGTAAGAAAATGCTTTTAACTTGCTGATTTATTGGGGGAATTACCGCGAGGCGAAGGCGGGTGGAGC
>JAZKRN010000162.1:0-6883 GCA_036628655.1 Desulfohalobiaceae bacterium
CACGAATCATTAAATCCACTGAGAACACGAAAAACATCCCTTGAGCCACGTGGCGGCCACGCGGGAAACCCTCCCATTCCCTTCCCTTCATCTTGGGGGTTCGGATTGTCCAGACTCCTCTCGGCGTGAAGAAGCTCTCCCAAGAAAAAGGTGTTTGATATCCTCTTGGATGGCGACTAAGGAAGGCACCAGAAAGAGCAGAATGAGCGTGCCGAACATGAGCCCGAAGGCGAGGCTGATGGCCATGGGAATAAGAAATCTGGCCTGAAGGCTCGTTTCCAGCAGGATCGGCAGCAATCCCACGCTCGTGGTGACCGTGGTGAACAAAATAGGACGGAAACGGCGCTGAACAGCGTCGATCAGCCCCTGGACAACGCCTTCGCCCCGGGCGCGCAGGCGATTGTAGTAATCGATGAGCACGACCGAGTCGTTCACCAGCACTCCGGTCAGGGCCACCACCCCAAACAGCGAGACGAAGGACAGGTTGAAGCCCAGGAGGAGATGCCCGGCCAAGGCGCCGATGATCCCGAAGGGAATCACGGAAAGAATGATCAGCGGCTGCGTGTAGCTGCGCAGAAGCGAGCCCAGCATGACGAAGATGATCATCACTCCGATCAGCATGTAGCGCCTCAGAGTGATAAGGTCCTCCCTGCGCTCGCGGCTCTCACCCTGAAGGGAGATGCTGAGATCGGGAAACCGGCTTTTGAGCTTCGGGATCGCCTGGTCGAAAATCACGGGCATGGCCTCATTGGCCGTAATCCGGGCAACATCGGTATCGGCCTTCACATTGCTCACTCGCTGCCCGTTGGCTCGTTCGATCGTGGCCAGGCTGACCCGTTCCCTGATCTCCGCGACAGTCCGCATCGGTGCCGATGAGCCGTCCGGGAGACGGACCCGCATATCAAAGAGGCTCTCGATGCGTTCCCTCTCTTTTTCCGGATAGCGCACCATGACCTTGAGCTCGGAGGAGCTCCGCTGGATCCGGTGCACTTCCCGGCCGAAAAAAGCGTCCCGAAGCTGCCGCCCCAGGGCGGTGGGCGTAAGACCGGCTGCCAGGCCGGCTTCCGTGATATCGAACAGGTATTCCCTTTTGCCCCGTTTCAGGGTATCGGTGATCTCCACCAGCCCATCGATCTTGCCCATCTCCTTCATCAGCATCCGTGAGGCCGCCGCCAGTCTGTCCGGAACCGGATGGGCCAGCTGGATATTCATATCCGGTCCCGCCCGGACCAGGGAGCTCTCGTAGACAACCTTCTCGGCTCCCGGAATGGTCCCGATCTCCTCCCGCAGCCTGTTCTCGACCTCCTTGGCCGAGAGCCTGCGCTCCGCCGGGTCGACGAGCTTGACCTGCAGCTGGGCCCTGTTGCTTCCTCTGTTTTCGCCTCCGCCCCCTGTCGGCCGTTCCTCGGTCAGGGTTTGCCCGACAATCAGAGAGACCCCCTCGTAGAGGTCTTTCCCTGTCTTGTGCCGGAACTGCCTTTGCAATCTGCGTGCCCCCTCCCGCATCCGCATGGCGTATCGCTTGGTGTCGGCAAAGGAGGTTCCCACCGGCATGGTCAGGTTGACAGTGACGTTATCGCCTTCGATGCTCGGAAAGAAGTTGAACCGGATGAAGTTGGCCCGGTACATCCCGGCCGAGATGAGCAGGATTCCTAAGAACAAGGCAATCGAGATATAGCGGTACCGGAGGCAGAGTCGTATGACGGGCGTGAGGACGCGATCCACAAACCACTCCAAAAGGGCGGAGAAACCGGTTGATACCCGGTTCACCACCCCGGTGCTCCACCTCCTGGAGCTCGAGAGGTGGGCAGGCAGTATGAGATAGGCCTCCAGAAGGGAGACGAGGATCACGGCGATCACCACGACGGGGATGACCCGCATGATCTGGCCCAGTGTGCCCGTCACGAACATGAGCGGCCCAAAGGCAGCCACTGTGGTCAGCACCCCGATGGTCACCGGCGCCCGCACGTCTTTGACGCCGCCGACTGCCGCCTCCACGTCCTTGTCGCCCTGGTTCTGTCGGGTGAAAATGCTCTCACCCACGATGATCGCGTCGTCGACCACAATCCCGAGCACCACGATCAGCGCAAACAGGCTGACCATATTGATGCTCACTCCTGCGGTGAAGGCGATCAACAGCCCGCCCAGAAAGGAGACCGGAATGGCCAAGGCCGTCCAGAAGGCCAGCCGCAGATCGAGGAACAGGACAAGGATGAGAAAGACGAGGGCGAAGCCGATGAGCGCATTGCGGCCCAGCAGGTTGATCCTGTCTTTGAGGTGCTTGGTTTCGCTTTCCCAGATCGAGACATCCAGGCCTTCCGGGAGCTGCAGACCGGAAAGATAGGCTTTGACTTCCTGTTCCAGGCTCAGCGTATCTTGGGCCTGGCTCCTGGAGACCCTGATGAATACCGCAGGCCTGCCGTTATAGCGGGTGATCAGGTTCACGTCCCGGAAGCCGTCCCGGATGGTAGCAATATCGGCCAGCCGGACCAGGGAGCCGTCGGGATCGCTCTGGACTACGATATCCCGGAAGTCGCGGCCGATTTTTCCTTTCTTGGTGATCCGCAGGAGAATGTCCCCGCTGGAGGACTCCACGGTCCCCGCCGGCAGGTTGCGGGAGAACGTCCCTACGGCCTGGGCGACCTGGTCCATGGTCAGGCCGTGTCGGCGCAGGCTCTCCTCGGATATCTCTATCGAGATCTGGTAATCGCGGTCCCCCTGGATGTCGACCAAGCCAGTCCCAGTGGTGCGGATGATATCCTCCTGCATCCGCTCGGCCCAGTACTTGAGCACTTTCTCCCCGGCCTCGCCGAATAGCACCAGGGTCACCACACCGGGGGTGGGCTTGTTCTTGACGATCACCGCCTCTTCGGCATTTTCCGGTGGAAAGTCCGCCAGACGATCGATCTCGGTCTCAACGTCATTGCGCACCTCGTCGCCGTCGGCGAAGTCTTCCAGCTCGATGCGGATCACTCCGGAGTTTTCGCTCGCGGTGGATGTGATCCGCTTGACCCCTTCCAGGCCGAGCACCGCCTCCTCCACCCTGGAGGTGATCCCTTCCTCCACCTCGGACGGCGTGGCCCCGGGGAAGGGGACGGTCACCGTGATCATCCGCGGGTCGACGGTGGGGAAGGTTTCGGTGCGCATGCTCCACACGCCGACAATGCCACCGACTACCAAAAACAGCATGAGCATGTTGGCTGCAACGTGGTTCCGGGCGAACCAATCCACGATGGTCCGGTTGCGGCCTTCCCCGTTCAGGCTCCGCTCGTTATTTCCCGGAGGCATCGTCCAGGACCCGTACCTTGGTGTTTTCGGTTATCTGCGGCAAGGGGCTGGTGACAACCTGCTCCATACTCCCGTTACCCGCGGCGACAACGTAGTCCTTGCTGATCTGGAGGATCTTCGGGGTGAGCCGCTTGAGCCGATTCCGGGCGTCGATGGACCAGACCGTGTTCCCGGCGTGCAGCGCGCTCAAGGGCAGCACCCAGACATCCCGCTTGAGGGCCCCGACTATCTCAACGGTGACGAACACGCCGGGGACGAGGTCAGTGCTCGGCTCCTTCAGCCCCAGATACACCCTGGTGAAGCGGGTCCTCCGGTCCGCCTGGGCGGCGAACCGTTTGACAAACGCCCTGTATGTCCGCGGCTCGCCGTGATAGTCCGAATGGACTGTCAGCTCGGGGTCCTTAGCCTCGCGGAGCCAGCGTATCTCCCGATTTTCGAGGGGGATCTCGATCTCCAGGGCCTTCAGGGAATAGGCCCGCCCATAGGACTGCCCGGAGGTGACGAATTGGCCGGTTCCCAGCGAGGACTCCACAACCCGGCCCTGGAAAGGAAGGGCAAACCTGGTGCGTTCCAGATTGAGCCGGGCGGTAGCCAGGTTGGCCTTTGCGGCCTTTACGGCGGCACGGGCCTCCTTGAGCTGAGGGCGTTTGGCCACAAGCGGCGGCGGGGCTCGATCCGGATGCAATCCCCGCCAGGCTGCCACCGAGGCATTGGCGTCGGCCAGCTGAAGCTGCAACTGGGTTTCAGAGCGGGCCACCTCCGCTTCCAACCTCTGCACCCGATGCAGGAAATCGGCGCGCTCGACGCGGAAAAGGGGGGTGCTCTTCTCAAACACTCCGCCCGGGGAGAGATGGTCGCTCACCCAGGTGACCTTGCCGGACACCTGGGGCACAATATTGACAAAAGACTGGACCCGCACCGTTCCGGTCGCGTTGAACCGGATGCGGTGATCCGTCGGTTCAACCGTCTTCGTTTCCACTGCCGGCCTGATTTGTTCGAAGCGTTCCAACGACTCCGGCTTCTCGCGCAGCGAGGCCAGATAGGATGCCGCCAGGAAGGAGCCGGTTACCACGGCCAGCACCACGATGCCTTGCACAATCCCCTTCACGCCTGCCCTCATGCCGAGTCGTCCGAGTTTTTATCGTCCTGGCCGGTTCCGGCCGTCCAGTCCCCGCCTAAGGCGAGATAGAGATCCACACGTGCGTTCCATCTGGCCTGATGGGCTCTGATCAGCCTGAGCTCGGCTGCGTAGTGGCGACGTTGAGCCTCCAGAACCTGCAGGAGTGGAGTGAGCCCTCGCCTGTATCGGCTCATGGCTCGTTCCTCGGCCCGTCTCGCGGCGGCCGCGCCGGCCTTTACGTCGGCGATCCTGTCCGCCAGCTGGTGTTCCCGGCTCAGCGACTCCTCCACCTCCCGCATCGCCTCGAGCACCTTTTGCGCATACTCCAGGCTCGCTTCCCTGACCTGGGCCTTTTCGAGCCGCACTCTCCCCCGCAGCCGGCCGCCCTGGAACAGAGGGAGCATGATCTCGGAGAGGATGTTTCCGACCATGCGCTCGGAGGTGAGCAGATCATTCGTGGTCTCGTGCTCGAAACCCAGCCGACCCGACAGGGTGAGATCCGGAAAGAGATCGGCCACAGCGACCCCGACATCCTTATATTCGGCCATGATGCGCAGCTCCGCGCTGCGCAGGTCCGGTCTCCGGTCCAGGAGGCCGGCCGGCAAGCCCACGGGAACTTCCCCTGGGGCGCGCTCGAGCGGCATGACAGAGTCAAGGGGATCGGTGGTTCCAGGCTGGTTGCCGAGAAGGATGTCCACGGCGTAGGCGCGGCTTTTCAGCTGTTGCCTGAGATCCGGGATGTCCGCCTTGGCGGAGAAAAGGCTCTCCCGGGCCAGGTGCACGTCATCTGCGGAGACTTCGCTGGTGCCCCTTTCGTAGCGGAGGCGGACAACTTCAAGTGTCCGCTTGCGGCTCCGGACGATCTTCCGGGTCAGCGCGATCTGTTTCTTGAGGGCAGAGATGGCGATGCGGTGTCTGGCCAGCTCCGCCACGAGGGTGTGCAGCAGAGCCTCTCCCTCGCTCCGGGCGGCCTTCGCCCTTGCCCGGGAAGCCGCAGCCCGGTTGCGCAGCCGGCCGAACACGTCGAGCTGCCAGGAGAACTGCAGGTTCGTCTCGATGGAGGTGTCGAACACCCGTTGGGTGCCGCCCCCGCCTCCGGCAGATGGACCGACTCCGAAGAGGTTGCCGAACTCCTCTGTCGGTCTGAAATCCCTGTTCGCCGAAGCGGCGGCGGATACAGAGGGGAACAGGCCGCCGATATCGACAGCTCGCTGCTCCCAAGCCTGCTTGAGGCGGGAGGCCGCCTGCTTGAGGTCGAGATTGTCCCGGCGCAGCTCCGCGACATAGCGATCCATCAAGGGATCGCGCAAATGCCGCCACCACTGAGCCATATGCTGTCCAACCCTCTCCGGATCGGCTTTTTGCCCTTGAGGCGCGTTGTGGTAACGCTTTGCCTCGTCCGCCGCGGTATGCACAGGGGCGTAATCGGGTCCCACCGCACATCCGCAGAGACCAGCCACTCCGATCAGGAAGAGCACCCACCCCTTGAGGCGCGTCAATCCGAGCCAGCCTCTCCGGGAACGGGAATACCATCCGACGATGCGCCCCGCTGCGAACAAACCCGGTGCATGGGGCCTTGGATCTCCCTGGCCCAAGAAGCGCTGGGCCGTCTTCCACCGCGCATTGGGATGGGCCAGGTGCGGGAAGCTCAGGGGAAAAGAACGTGATCTTAGGATACAAGGCGTCCGCTTCATTCCAAACATTCTATACCAATGATCAAACCGTGGCAAAACAAACCAGGAATGACGGACACGTGTCCCCAATTGACGCATCCCTGCCTCATGCACTCAGAAAGCGGTTGGGGAAAGAGTGTGCCGCTCGTTGTCAGCTCACACCGGCCGGGTTCCTTCTATGCCCGAACCAGGCACGTCTGCTTCAACAGCCGGTTACAGGACTCAGCAGGTCGGGCTCTTCACGAAGATCGCGCCAGAGGACTGGGTTATGCTAAAGGCGGGCCACAAAACGTTGATGAGGTCATGGTAAGATAAGGGCCGTCTTCAGACCCACGGATTCTTCACCAGTTAAAGGGATCGAGACCGAGGAAGGCGAAGCGCAGGGAAGCCTTCACGGGGGTCGTTCTGCGCTTCTGCGGCAGGAAGAGTAGCCCACCACCGAGGCACCTCAGTTCAACACCCCAATGGGGCCCCGGTTTAATCAGGCAAGTGGAGTTTCTAGAATTCCAGTATAAATCGATGAATTTGAAGTGTATCGACTTGAGAGCCTGGCAACGCGTCAAGCATCATGCCTCCAAAGATCATTTAAAGGCAAAGTGTGTATACTGGCAGAATCTTTTTCTCTCAGTTGATGGACTACCAGGACAGCGTCAATGAAGGCCTCAGGATCTACTACCAGCTTTGATTTTCGCCGCTTCCAGGTCCACCAAAGAAAGACTTGCCTGCCCACGAATCTCCACGAATGATTACGAAAGAAGAAAAGAAATTGGCCCACGGAATAACATGGAATAGCAGGGAAATA
>JAZKRN010000163.1:0-6754 GCA_036628655.1 Desulfohalobiaceae bacterium
CTCAGCGTAGCTGGTTTCACTGGGATGTGCGACGAAGTCGCCAGCGCCGAATAAATGCGCTAGCTTTCCCCGGTCCGGTCCACAACCCGGGTGTCTTCCGGCGGCTCCAGCTCAAAGAGATCCGGGTCCGGCTGGCAGTTGGGCTCGATGTTTTCGAAACGCAGGATGTTCTGGTTGCCGAAGAAGTCCACCAGCTTGATGCGCCGGATGAGCATGTCCTCCGGATCCACCCTGAGATTGGCCTCCACCAGGCTGGGATCGGGATTTTTGGGCTTCAGCTCGAGCCGGATGAGCTCGCTGGCCTCGGCTTCGGAATCTATGCGGGTTACGTTGAACTCTTCTGCAAGATCCACCTCTCCGGAAATGAAGCGAAGCATGGTCTTGGAGTCGAACATCTGCTGCAGGGAATAGCGATAGGCCACGTTTTCTGCGGGATAATAGTCCCAGACAAAATCCCGGTTCAGGATGAGCACCTCCTTCTCAGGGGACTCGGTCTCCCAGTGGATGCGACGGGGGCGCTTGTATGCGATCCACCCCTTGCGCTCCTCGCTGTCATTGCTGGAGGCGTTGATGAGCTTTTGCGTGAACTCGGTCCGAAAGCTCTCGATGCTTTGATACTGGTTCTGAATGGCGGCAGTCAGCTCCTTCTCCTCTTCCTCCGCGGAACCGAGAACCGGCGGAAAGAAAATCAGAAGGAGCAGAATCCAAGGGGTAATATACCGAATTCCTGCCATTTGGGGCTCCTTTTTCTGGGCTGAACACCGACCACGTTGGGGATGGACGCTCTTTCACCTCTGGACCAAAAGCCCATATCCGCGGTTCTGGGCCACATCCTGGTGAGGGGCGGCGTGTCGAGATAGAGGCCGGCATGGTGGCCGCCCTCGGTAAAGATGCAGACATCGATGCGCAAAGGCAAGTCCAGAAGCACCTTGCCCAGATCTTTCATGGACAGGGACATCTGGTTCTGGATGAACAGGATCCGCCCTTCTTCGTCCTCGGCGATGCAGGAGGCGGTATAGCGGTTGCCTCGACGCTCCCAGGCGATTTTCTGGTTCCGGCCAATGAGCCGATAGTTTTGGACCACGCTCGCGTATTTGTCGAGCAGGCTTCTCCACTGGGCACGGTGATAGCGATCCACAATCTGGACCCGCGGCAAATCGGGTTTTCTGGGGTTGAAGACCAGGAAACCCCCGTAATCCGGATGGATGCGGCCCTGGTTCAGGTGCTGCTCATTGCGCATGTATCCCGTGCTCGTGCGCTGATCGCTCCAGAACATGCCCGCATTGATAGCCGCGACAAGACCGTGCGTTCGGGCCCACTTGCTAAGGCTTCGGCTGTCGCCCTCCAGCTCCGAGGCGCTCAAGAGGCGAAACCGAAAGACGTCCGGATCAATTCGGAGCACGACAAGGCCCGGATTCTCCACGTCTCGATGCACTCCCTCAACCGCCTTGAGATCCGCATTGAACCGGGCCAGGCTCAGCCCGGGCAGGATTTCGGACCAGATGCCCTTCTTTCCGTATATTTCTCCAGCCCAAACATCGCTTGAGAAACACGCGAAAAGCACCACGAGGAATGCGCCAACAAACACCCAGCCACAAGGCTTCATCCCGCCCTGCCTCCAGCACGGTCTATGGTCATCGTCGCTGTACACCCTCCTTCCCTATCCCATCCGATGGAGATCTCGCAAGGAGATTTCTGCCAATCAGAGCTTTTCCAGGGTTCAGCCCATGAGCTCCGCGAAGATATCGCGCATGGAATAGATTCTGCCGGCATTTTTTCCGGAGAGCCATTTCGCCGCCCTGAGGGCGCCCTGGGCGAAGGTGTCCCTGGAATAGACCCTGTGGGTCAGATCGATACGCTCCCCGGGGCCCATGAAATAGACCGTGTGCTCGCCGACGACGTCACCGCCGCGCAGGGTCTGGACCCCGATCTCTTCCTCGGGCCGCTCCCCGATCATGCCCTGACGCGCGTAGCGCAGGCTCCCCTGGTCCCAGCCGCGCAATTCCGCGAGACTCTGGGCCAGCTTCACCGCGGTTCCGCTGGGGGCATCCTTCTTGTGCTTGTGGTGGATCTCCGAGACCTCTATGTCGTAGTCCGGTCCGAGAAGCTCGGCCAACTTGGGGAGGAACTCCAGCAGGACATTGATGCCCACGCTCATGTTCGGGGCCATGAACAAGGGGATCCGGACCGCCGCCTCCTGGAGGGTCTCGTTTTGCGCCTGGTCAAATCCGGTTGTCCCGATGACCATGGGATTGCCGTTCTCCTCAGCGAAGCGCACCGTCTCCACTGTGGCCTGGGGATGGGAGAAGTCCACGACCACGGCCCCGGGATGGGCGGAGAATACGGCCTGCGGGTCCGAGTCCGCAGTGATGTCGGCTCCCTGGAGCCCTTCCAGGCGCTCGCCGCGCTCCACGGCCCCAACCAGCTGCAGATCCCGGTCCTCCCGGGCCAGACGCATGAGCGTGGAGCCCATGCGTCCCCCGGCGCCCATGATGATGACTTGCGTGCCGCTCATAGCTTGCTCCCTGCTTTTCAGATAACAGATAAAAAATACAGATAACAGAGACGGATGTCAGCTACCCCTGCACCAGGTCGAGGAAATCCTCCTCGGTCAGCACAGAAGCTCCGACTTCCCGGGCCTTGTCCAGCTTGCTTCCCGGCTCCTCGCCGACGACGATGAAGTCCAGCTTGCCGGACACCGAGCCCACAACCTTGCCTCCAGCGGATTCGGCCAGCTCCCGGGCCCGGTCTCGGGTCAGCTCGCCCAGCCTGCCGGTGAAAATGAGCCGTTTCCCCTGCAGGGGAGCGTTTTGCTCCCGCGATTGTTGAGATTTTTCCGATCTCGGCCACAGGCCGGCCTGTTTCAGTTTGTCCAGCACCCTTCTGTTTGCCGGGTTTGCGAAGTAGGAACGGATGGAGGCCGCTATCTCCGGGCCAATATCCGGAATTTGCTGCAGGTCCTCTTCCGGGGCCGCGCTCAGCTGATCCAGGTCCCGGTAATGGGAGGCCAGGAGCTTGGCGGTCTCCGAGCCCACCAGGCGTATGCCCAGCGCGGAGATGAGGCGCTGCAGATCCGCCTGCTGTCTGGCCCGCTCGATGGCATCGAGAAGATTCTGGGCAAGCTTGTCCCCCATGCGCTCCATCTGCACCAGATGATCCCGCCGCAGATGGAACAGGTCCGCGAAATCCTCCACATACCCTCGATCCACGAGGGACTCGATCCATTTGTTCCCCAGCCCCTCGATATCCAGTCCGGACTTGGAGACAAAATGGATCAGGGCCTGCTTGAGCTGAGCCGGACAGGAGGAGTTCAGGCAGCGGTGGGCCACTTCTCCCGGAAGCCGGTCCACTTGGCCGCCGCAGGAGGGGCATTGCTTAGGAAAGTGGAATTCGCGCTCCGATCCGGTGCGCTTTTCCGGAAGCGGCCGCACCACCTCCGGGATCACGTCCCCGGCCCGCTGCACCACCACCCGATCGCCTATGAACAGGTCCTTGGCCCGTATCTCGTCCTCGTTGTGCAGGGTGGCCCGGGAAACGGTGGCCCCGCCCACGGACACCGGCTCGAGGATCGCCACCGGAGTCAATGCGCCTGTGCGCCCCACCTGGACCTGGATATCCCTGAGCTCGGTCTCGACCTGCTCCGCCAGAAACTTGATGGCCATGGCCCAGCGGGGCGCCCTGGCTGTGGATCCCAGGCGCTCCTGCTGATCCAGGCTGTTCACCTTGGCCACGACCCCGTCCGTCTCATGGGAAAGGTTCAGACGCCCCGCCTCCAAGCGGCGAAAATAGTCCTTCACTTCTTCCGAGCCCAGGCAGAGGCCGGCCCGGGGCACGGTGCTCAGCCCAAGTGCGGCCAGGCCGCGCATGATCTGTTCCTGGGTGAGCCACCTGTCTGTCCCGTCCGGCCAGCGGACCAGCCCCACTCCGTAGGCGAAGAAGTTGAGGGGCCGGGAGGCGGTGATGCTCGGATCCAGCTGCCGCACCGATCCGGCTGCCGCGTTGCGGGGATTGGCGAAAAGGCGCCTGTCCCGCTCCGCCTGCTGCCTGTTCAAACGCTGAAAATCGGGCAGGCTCATGATTACCTCCCCGCGCACTTCCAGGTATTCGGGAACCTCCTGGTCCGTGTCTTCGCCAACGGGAAGCTGCAAGGGGAGATTGCGGATGGTGCGCATGTTCCGGGTGACCTCTTCCCCGGTGTATCCGTCCCCACGGGTGCAGGCCGCGGTAGAGCCGCCCCGCTCGTAAATCACCTCCACCGCCAGTCCGTCCAGCTTGGGGTCCACCCAGAAGGCGAAGGATTCTCCGGGGAGCATGCGCTGCAGGCGCTCTACGTAGCTGTCCCATTCCTCGAGGTCGAAGGCGTTGTCCAGGCTGGACATGGGCAGGGAATGGCTCAGGTGCCGGAAGGTTTCCGAGGGCTCCGCCCCGATGCGCTGCGTGGGGGAATGGGGGACCCTGAGCTCGGGATGGCGCTGCTCCAGATCCTGCAGCTCCCGGAACATGGCGTCGTATTCCGCGTCCGAGATCTGCGGATCGTCCAGAACGTAATAGCGGTAATTGTGGTACTCCAGGAGCCGTCTGAGCTGCTGTGCCCTGCTCGCGATGTCCTCCCGGTTCATAATGATTCCCCTCTTATTCGCGAAGATCCGCGTCATTCGCGGGCCGATTTTCATGTCCTTTCGTGTGTTTCGTGGGCAAAAGTCTTCCATCAGGAGAGCTTGACCAGGACTTCCCGCATATCCGCAATCTTGTCCCGCAACTGCGCAGCCTTCTCGAACTCCAGATCCTGGGCGGCCTGGCGCATCTCCTTCTCCAGTCGCTTGATCCGTTTGGCCAGCTCCTTGGGATCCGTGGAATAGACCTCTTGCTCCTCCGCGACCTCCAGGGCGCTCTTGGTCTCGGTCTCCTCCCCGACCTGATACAGGGGGTTGTGCCAGGATTTCTGAATGGTTTGGGGCAGGATGTTGTATGTGTGGTTGTGCTCTTTCTGGATGGTGCGCCTGCGTTCCGTCTCGTCCCTGGCCTGCTTCATGGAACCGGTGATGCGATCCGCGTACATGATGATCTGTCCGTTCTCGTTCCGCGAGGCACGGCCGAAGGTCTGGATCAGGGAGCGCGTGGAGCGCAGGAATCCCTCCTTGTCCGCATCCAGGATGGCCACCAGGGCCACCTCCGGAATGTCCAATCCCTCCCGGAGGAGGTTGATCCCCACCAGAACGGTGAATTCGCCCTGGCGCAGGGACTGGACGATGGAGACGCGCTCCAGGGTGTCGATGTCCGAATGCATGTACTTGGTGGGCACTCCCCGGTTCTGCAGATACTCGGTGAGGTCCTCGGCCATGCGCTTGGTCAGTGTGGTGACCAGCACCCGTTCCCCGCGCTCCTGCCGCTTGCGGCATTCGCCGATAAGGTCGTCCATCTGCCCCGATGTGGGCCGGCTGATGATCTCCGGGTCCACGAGCCCGGTCGGCCGGATGATCTGCTCCACGACCAGCCCGTTGGAGCGCTTTTTTTCCCACTCCGCTGGCGTGGCCGAGACGTACACGGTCTGGTTGATCCGCTCCAGGAACTCGTTGAAGCCGAGAGGCCGGTTGTCCAGGGCCGAAGGCAGCCGGAAGCCGTAGTCCACCAGGGTCCGCTTTCGGGACTGGTCCCCGTTGTACATGCCCGCGATCTGGGAGACGGACACATGGGACTCGTCCAGGAACAGGAGAAAATCGTCCGGGAAATAGTCCAGAAGACAGGAAGGCGGCGTTCCGGGAAGCCTGCCGTCCAGGTGCCGGGAATAGTTCTCGATCCCGTTGCAGTACCCCAGCTCCTCGATCATCTCCAGGTCCAGCATGGTCCGCTGCTCCAGGCGCTGGGCCTCTAACAGCATGTTGTTGTCCCGGAACCAGGCCAGGCGATGCTGGAGCTCCTCGCGAATGTCGTCCATGGCCCGCTTCAGGTTCTCCTTGTCCGAGACGTAGTGGCTCGCCGGATAGATCACCGTCCGGTTCAGGCTGGAAAGGATCTCCCCGGTCAGGGGATTGATCTCCTGGACGGATTCCACCTCGTCGCCGAAGAACTCCACCCGCACGGCATGCTCGTGCCTGTACGCCGGAATGACCTCCACGACGTCTCCCCGCGCGCGAAAGGTGCCGCGGTGGAAGTCGTAGTCGTTGCGCTCGTAATAGACCTCCACCAGGCGCTGTTTCAGATCCTCCGGGCTCATCTGCTGGCCCACGCCGACGGGGACGACCATGCTCTCGTAATATTCCGGCGAGCCCAGGCCGTAGATGCAGGAGACCGAGGCCACGATGATCACATCCCTCCTGGTGAGCAGGGAATGGGTCGCAGCGTGGCGGAGCTTGTCAATGTTGTCGTTCATGGAGGAGTCTTTTTCGATGTACGTATCCGACTGGGGGATATAGGCCTCTGGCTGGTAGTAGTCGTAGTAGCTGACGAAGTACTCCACCGCGTTGTGGGGAAAGAGCTGGGTGAACTCGTTGTAGAGCTGAGCGGCCAGGGTCTTGTTCGGGGCCATGATCAGGGTGGGCCGCTGGCAGCGCTGGATGAGGTTGGCCATGGTGAAGGTCTTGCCCGACCCGGTCACTCCCAGGAGCACAGTGTTTCGCTCACCGGACTCGATGTACTCCTCAAGCTTGTTGATGGCTTCCGGTTGATCCCCCTTGGGCTCGAATTCGCTCTCCAGTTGAAATGCCTCGGACATAGCTTCCTGTCTTATAGGGTTCCCGATTGGGGTTTTTTCGTC
>JAZKRN010000164.1:0-6748 GCA_036628655.1 Desulfohalobiaceae bacterium
TGTTCTGGCTCTTCTCCCTGTGTTTCCGCTATCCCGGCGAGGATGTCTATCTCCGCCTCCGGGAAAACGCCGGGCTTCTGGAGCGCCTCCTGGGGGAGGCGAGCCCGGGGGCTGTCGAATTGCCGGATCCGCAGGAGATGCAGGCCGAATACGTGCGGCTCATGGTCAACAATTACGGCCATGTCCCCGCGGTGCCCTATGCCTCCTGCTATCTGCAGGAGGAAGGGCTGCTTCTGGGCACGGTCCACCGCGACATCGCGCGGATCATTCGGGACACCGGGCGTGAGCTCAGTGAGGACATCCGGGAGCCGCCGGATCACATTCATCTTTTGCTGGAGTTCTGCGCGGAGACGGCCGGAGCGATCCGCCGCGGTGAATCCGGACGGCAGGGATACGAGGCCCTGTGCACCATTGTCTGCCGCTACATTGCCTCTATGGCGGAGCCGTTTTGCGCAAATATCCGCGAGCATGCGCGGCTCGGCCTGTATGGGAACCTGGCAGTCGCCTTCAGGGATTTCATCGCAGAGATGGTCGATCTCATGGAAGGCGAGTGCAAATCGAACAATGCCTGTGATCAGGAGGAAAGCCTATGCCATCCCTGTCCTTAACCAGGAGGCGTTTTCTGGGGTTGGGTGCGGGCGCCGTGGCCGGGACGGCCCTGGGGGCCGGTCTCGGATCCTTCAAGCCCGCCTCGTCCCGTGCTTCCAGCGAGGCGGAGCAGGGACCCTCGGGAAAGCGGGAGCAGATCCCCACCACTTGCGCCATGTGCGTGAACAAGTGCGGAGTGGTTGCGGATGTGGTGAACGGCGAGCTGAAAAAGCTCAATCCCAACCCCGAGTATATCAAGAGCCGGGGCATGCTCTGCGCCAAGGGCAATGCCGGAGCGGCCATCCCCTACAGCCCGGATCGCCTGAAGAAGCCCCTGCTTCGAACCGGCGAGCGCGGGGAGGGCAAGTGGAAGGAGATTTCCTGGGAGGAGGCCTACAGGAAACTGGCCCGGAATCTTGCCGACATAAAACAGAAATACCAGAACCGCTCCTCGGTCATGTTCGCCTCTACTGAGGGGCTGCAGGAAGAGTTCTTCTACTACATCGTCAACGCCTTCGGATCCCTGAACACGGTCCGGCATCCCTCCCTGTGCCTGTCCACGAACATCCAGGGCTGGAGCTCTGTTTTCGGGGTCTTTCCGGCCGCGGATCTGCACAATGCCCAGTTCGTGATCATGATGGGGGCGGACAGGGCCCAGTCCTTCATCACCCCGGACTCGGTGGACTTCCAGCGCTATAAGCCCAAGGGCCAGAAGCTGATCTACCTGGACCCCCGTTTTACCGAGACCGCGGCCAAGGCGGACAAGTGGTATCCGGTCAAGCCGAGAACGGACATGGCCTTTGTCCTGGCCCTGACCTATGTAGTGCTCGAGGAGGGACTCTACGACAAGGAGTTCATCGACACCTATACCCACGGCTTCGAGGAGCTGAGGAAGCACATCCTGGACAAGGGGTATACCCCGGAATGGGCCGAGGGCAAGAGCGAGATCCCGGCTTCCGAGATCCGCTGGGTGGCCCGGGAGTTCGCGCGCAATGCTCCCAAGAGCGTGATCTATCCCGGGAGACGCAGCTCCTTCTACGCCCACGAGGTCTACTTCAGGCGCAGCTGCGCCATATTGAGCGCCATCTGCGGCTGCTGGGACACCGAGGGCAGCGTGACCCCCAAGTCGCCCATTCCCCTGAACACGCACAACACCCTGTTTCCCTTCTTCATGCAGGCCAAGGAGAGGTCGGACAAGGACGCGGTGGGAGTGGTCAAGGACGTGGTGCCCTCCGCGGTGCAGTGCCCCCTGGTGGGAACGGGTCTGCCCGAGGACTCCTGTACTTTCCTGAGTGACAGGGACGGGAGCTGGGTCGCCTTGCGGGAGGCGGTGCTCAAGGAAGAGCCCTATCCGGTGCGCGGATGCGTGGTCTTCAAGCAGAATCCGGTCCAGTCCGTGCCCAATACCAAAAAGACCCTGCAGATGCTGGAGAAGATGGAGTTCATCTGCGTCATTGATCAGCAGATGTCCGACACCGCCTGGTACGCGGACCTGGTTCTGCCCCACACCACCTATCTGGAAAGCTGGGACCCATGCCACGACCTGAACGGGATCTGGCCCGTGGTGGCCTTCAGGCAGCCCGTGATCCAGCCCCGTTTCGACACCAGGAACATGTTCGAGATCGCCGGGGGGGTGATCCGGGAGATGCTCAAGATCGACTCCCTGTGGGACGACGCGGACGAGGTTTCTGTAGAGGACTTCAAGCAGACAGTGGTGGAGGAGGTCCTCAATCGGCCCATCACGGAATACATGAAGCACCAGATGGCCAAATACCCCGGGGCGTGGGAGAAGCTCCTCCGGGACGGGGTCTTCTATCCCTCCAAGGAGCCGAACTGGGGGAGCACCAGAAAGGCTGATTACCGGTTCAAGACCGAGACGGGCAAGATCGAGCTCTACAATGAGCGCTACGCGGAAAAGGGGCTGGATCCATTGCCTACCTATTGCGAGGCGGAGAAAGAGCCCGAGGATGGGCATTACCGCTTTCTGGTGGGCCGGACCGCCTGGAACACGCATACCAGCACGCAGAACATTCCCCACCTGTGGGAGATCCAGAAGGAAAATTCCGTGTGGATCAATCCCCGCGAGGCGGAGAAAAAGGGGATTCGGGACGGAGACTCCGTGCGGGTGCGCAGCAAGGTGGGCGAACAGACCATCCGGGCCTATGTCACGGAAAAGATCCGGCAGGACTGCGTGTATTACGTCAACGGATGGGGCAGACATTCCCCCGCCCTTTCCCTGGTCTACAAGCGGGGCGCCTCGGAGGCGGAGATCCTGGAGGACACCATGGAATCCATTTCCGGCGGTGCCGCGATGCACGAGACCTTTGTCACCATCCACAAAGCCTAATTGGCGAGGCCAGCCATGACAAGCAAACGATACGCCATAGTGCTGGATACCAGGAAGTGCCTGAACTGCAAGGCCTGCACAGTGGCCTGCAAATTCGAGAACAGTGTCTCCGTGGGGGACGAGAGCTATCGCATATGGGTCACGGAATTGCCCCTGCAGGGCACCTTCCCCTATCTGCATCAGGAGTTCATGCCCTCGCAGTGCCAGCACTGCGAGAACACGCCCTGCGAAAGGGTCTGCCCCACAAGGGCCACGTACAAGACCCCGGAGGGAGTGGTCCTTGTGGACTACTCAAAGTGCATCCTCTGCAAGGCCTGCATGGTTGCCTGCCCCTATGACGCCCGGTTTGTGAGCCTGCGCCACGAGGCGGTGGAAAAGTGCACCATGTGTATCCACAGGATTCGGGAGGGCAGGGAGCCTGCCTGTGTGGAGACCTGTCCGCCCAAGGTGCGGAGCTTCGGGGATCTGAACGATCCCGACAGCGAGGTGAGCAGGCTGCTCGCCTCCAGGGAGTATTATCAGCTCAAACCGGGGAAGAACACCCATCCCCGTCTGTTCTACGTCGTTTAGGGAGGCGTTATGCAGGTGAAAAAAGATTCCTGGCGATCCGTTCTTCGGTTCAACAAGGACGTGCCGGCCCTGCCCTTCATCATTCTGGGGGCGGTTCTGCTGCTTGTGGGCGTGTACGGAGTGCTCCAGGTCCTGATTCAGGGGCACGAGGCAGTGTACGCGGTCAACAGGGAAGTGCCCTGGGGGCTGCTCATCGCCACCTACGCCTATTTCGTGATCACCTCCACCGGCCTGGCCTTTATCGGCGGCCTGGGGCACGCCTTCGGCTACTCCCAGTTTGCCCCGATGAGCCGGAGAATCGTGCTCTTGGCCTTCATCACCCTTCTGGCGGGATTCACCCAGATCGGTATGGAGCTGGGGCATCCCTTTCGGCTCATGATCTACTTCCTCCTCTCCCCGCAGTTCTCGGCTCCCATCGTCTGGATGGGGGTCTTCTACAGCATCGAGCTCGTCATTCTGGCGGTGGAGCTGTACATCCTGTTCCGACCGGGGCGCTTCAGCCCCAAGGCGGCGGGGATTACCGGGTTCCTGGCCCTGGTTGTGGGGGTGATCGCCACGAGCAATCTGGGCTTTGTCTTCGGCTCCATCAATGCCAGGCCCTTCTTTCACGGGAGCTATTTCCCCGTTTTTCTGGTGGTTTCCGGTATCGTGGGCGGAGCTGCGCTGTTGACCGTGGTCTACAATGTGGTCTATAAGCTTCGCATCCCCGGGGAATACGCTGCGGGGATGAAGTCCCTGGGCAGGGTGATGGGCCTGGGTATCGCCGGAACGATGGTCCTTTACTTCTGGAAGTTCGCTTCCTCCCTGTACACGCAGCCCGAGGGCGCGTACGAGGCTGCTCAGAGCCTGCTCACGGGCCCTCTTGCCGCTCCCTTCTGGATCGGGGAGGTCGGGCTGGCGCTTCTTGTTCCCCTGGTCCTGATCCTCTGGACCAAAGGGGATAACCCGAATATTCTAGGTCTTTCCGGGGTCCTCTATCTCCTGGGCATGTTCTTCACTCGCTACGACTTCATCGTGGCGGGCCAGCTTCCCCCCATGCGGGAGGGACTTGAGGGCTCTGGAGTGCACACGGTGAACGGTCTGGCCCAGTACGCCCCCTCGAGCGTGGAGTGGATGGTCTTTTGCCTGGCGATTGGGGTCTTTTTCCTGCTCTACTTTCTGGCGGAAAGATACCTGGATCTGGAGGCGCAGCCGCATTAGTCCCTTTCGGGGACCCGCGGCTTGCGGTCCGATCGATCGGCAACCCTGAATGGGGAACCGGGACCCCGCAATCATTCCGAATTGGCGCGACCATGAACAGAACTCACTGCAATGAGGCGAACGAGCCCCAGGAGGATCAGGCTCTGTTCCTGCAGCAGGTGGTCAATGCCATCGTCAAATGCTGCGAGGACCGGCGGATCTACGAGAACCAGAAGTTCGGGCTGCCCTACACCGAGATCAGGTGCCTGCTTCTTTTTCAGGAGGAGGAGTATCTGACGGTGAACGAAATCGCCTATCGCCTGGATGTGGCCAAGAGTCGCGGCACCAAGCTGGTCCGGGGGCTCCTGGACAAGGGGCTGGTGGAGCGCGCGGAGGATCCCGGGGACAACAGGGTCAAACGGATAAGCCCCACGGAAGAGGGGCGGGAAAAGATCCGGGAGGTGGAGGCCTTTCACAAGGAGATCCACAAGGATGTCCTGAGTCAGTTCGATGCGGCCGATCGCTCGGACGTCCTGACCACTCTGGAATCCCTGCACGACTGCATGGAAACGGTCAAGCAGGGGCTCCTCGCGAAACAGCCCAATTGAAGCCCCCCTCGCGGAACCTCCAAGGGGTGCCCGAGTGCTCCCTTTCTTCCCTGTCCGGGTAATCCGTTCCGAGAGGAGGGAGCGGATTACCCCTGGGTCCCTTCCATGCACTGGTAGATGATGTCCGACAGGAACTTGATGTCCATGTTCAGCGCATAGCCCTTGACGATGTCCTCCAGCCCGCTGTGGCAGTTGTGGCAGGGGGCGATCAGGGTCTCGGCCTCGGTTTCGCGCAGCTGATCCGCCTTGACTCGGTTCCCGCGGACGCGCTTGGTCTTGTACGGCGACCCGCAGTTGATGACCCCGCCGCCAGCGGCACAGCAGTAGTTGTGCTCCCGGTTGGGATGCATCTCCCGGACGTCGCTGCAGCAGGCGTGAACCACCTCTCGGAGCATTTCGTGCAGGCCGCGGCCGCGCACGATGTTGCAGGGGTCGTGGATGGTCACTGGCTTGTCGTATTTTTCCGCGATGCGGATGCGGCCCGAGGTGATGAGCTCCCAGTAGAAGTGGATGGCGTGCTGCACGGGTACCGGATAGAGCCACCAGCCCAGCTGGCGCACGCCCACGTCGTAGATGGAGCGGAAGGCGTGGCCGCACTCGCACATGACGATGCGGTTCACCTTCAGCCGCATGGCGGCCTCGAAATGCTTCCGCTTGATGCGGGCCATGAGGGCGTCGTCGCGGACATACATGGCCATGTCGCTGTTGTCCCAGCCGTGCGTGGCGGGCATGGTCCAATCCACGCCTGCTGCATTGAGAATGATTGCCGCCTGGTAGATGAGCTGGGGCTGGAACTTCGGCTCCGGCCCGATGACCGAAAGCATCACCTCTGCTCCCTCCTTTTCCAGGGGAATCCCCGTGCCGGGCATTTCATCCTGGAGCTCCTCCTCCTGCCACTGCAGCGTGTCGATCCACTCGTCGTCCTTGACCCACATCTGGTTGCCGGTCGCCGCGTGGCTGTGGGCGGTGTCCTGGATGTTCTGCGGCACCAGCCCCAGCCGGAAACAGATCCGTCGCACCACGAGCATGAGATAGGCCGTGTCAATGCCGAAGGGGCAGTACATGGCGCAGCGCTTGCAAACGTTGCACTCGGTGAAGGCGATCTGGGCGGCGCGGACCATGAAGGACGGGCTCACCCGGCCCTTGTGCCGGATCATTTCCCGTAGGGTCTGTTGCACTTTGCCAACCGGGGAGTAGCTCGGATCAAAGTCGTTGGAGACGCAGAAATGGCAGGCCTGGGCGCACATGCCGCAGTTGACGCAGGCATCGAGATAGGCCTTGAGGCGCGCCCCTGTTTCCCTCTGCAGGACCTGGTTGATCGTCCTGCTGATTTGTTCCTGATCGAGCCCCTCCATGGCCTGCTGCAGGCCGATATCCTGGAGCGATCCGCTCTCGTCCGTTCTAGGCTGGAGCATGAGAGCCCCCCTTGTTTTTTTTTGTATGAAAATGTGTCCAA
>JAZKRN010000165.1:0-6742 GCA_036628655.1 Desulfohalobiaceae bacterium
TCTCCTTGGTGTATGCTCCCCGCCATACAGGCGGAGAACCTCTATTCCGTGCCGGATCGGCTCACAAGTCTCGTTCCCTGGAAGCCAACTGATGGATAAGTATCAGTTTACCCTCGTATATTCTTTGACCTAGATCAACACGTTATCCCGGCGGATAAGGCATAATTCTCTTTTCCTAGAGTCCATTCACATTTCGCTGAACCTGAAAGCAAGGACGATCCCATGACTGATAACTCCTCCGGCGCTCCCTCCTTTCGGGGGCTGGACCCCAGGAATCTGTCCGACAAAGACATCCTCCAGGCCATGAAGCAGATTTCCGGGTATCTGGACATCACCCCCGGTGACTTCAAGGAGATTTATGGTGTTGCCTACAGCCAAGCCAGCAAGCGCCTGCTCTCCACCCCGGCCAGCGAGATCATGACCCGCGAGGTGCATTTCGTGCGCCAGGACCAGCCGGTGCTGGACGTGGCCGACCTCATGGCCCGTACCGAGGTCGCCGGGTTGCCGGTGCTGGACAGCGAGGACCGCGTGGTGGGCGTGATCTCGGAAAAGGACTTCATGCGCCGCATGAGCGGCACGGATCAAACCTTCATGGGCCTGGTTACCTCCTGCATGAGCAGCAAGGGCTGCCCCGCCCTGACCATCAAGGGACAGACCGCAGCGGACATCATGTCCGCGCCGCCGATAACCGTAAAGTCGGACACACCGATCCGGGAGATCTTTTCCCTGATGCGGGAGAAGCGAATCAACCGAGTGCCGGTCACCAAGGACGACCGCCTGGTCGGCCTGGTTTCCAGGGACGACGTGCTCAGCACCCTGGCCTCCTTTCCTGTGGATTTCAGCCCGGAAGGGGAAGAATGATATGGCCTATTTGCGGAAAATGCGCGGCACAACTACCAGCCCGCCCCGGGTGAGCCTCTCCGAGGTCCTGTGGTCCTGGATCGGGGCCTTTCTGGGCATAGCCGCCGTGGCCTGGATCCACTCCAGACTGCTGGCCCAATCCGATCTGGTCATGATCATCGGCTCCTTCGGAGCGTCCGCGGTGCTCATCTACGGGGCCATCCGGAGCCCTCTGGCCCAGCCCAGAAACCTTGTGGGCGGACACGTCATTTCCGCGGTGATCGGGGTGGCCTGCTTCCAGCTCTTGGGCGCCTCTATCTGGCTGGCCGCGGCAGTGGCCGTGGCCACGGCCATCGCGGTCATGCACCTGACCAAGACCCTGCACCCTCCGGGCGGCGCGACCGCCCTGATCGCGGTCATCGGCAGCGAGAGCATCCACAATCTGGGCTATCTCTACGCCCTCATTCCCGCGGGCACCGGGGCCGTGATCATGCTCCTCGTCGCTCTCCTGGTGAACAACATCCCCCGCAGCCGCTACTACCCCGAGTTCTGGCTGTAGGAGACCTCGGGAGCCATCATCCCCCTGGACCACCCCTGGAGAAAAGAGGTGTCCGAGAGTATGGATATCCGTACCAAAAGAGTCTACGACCCCATCGGCGATGACGACGGCTACCGCGTGCTTGTGGACCGCGTCTGGCCCAGGGGAATGTCCAAGGAAAAGGCCCGCATCGACTTCTGGCTCAAGGAGCTCGCCCCCGCAAAGGAGCTGCGGAAGTGGTTCGGACACGATCCGTCCAAGTGGGAGGAGTTTTGCAAGCGCTATTTCGAGGAGCTCGAGGGACACAAGGAGCACCTGGACCGGCTCGCGGAAATGGCCCGGAGCGCTCCGCTCACCCTCGTCTACAGCTCCAGGGAGACCCGCTACAACAATGCCGTGGCCCTGAAAGACTATCTTGAGTCCCGCTTCGGGGAAACAAAGGCCTTCCCTTCGTGATTTCGCTCCTGTTCAGCTCGTGGCCAACCTGTTCGTCAGGCGTCCCTCTGCGCGCCGAGGGCTGCTCCTTGATCCGGGAAAAGCTGGCGGTCACCCTTCCTTTCAACCATGCAGGCAGAACCGGACGAGCCGGCTCAGGGCGGCTACACCCGCACCCCGGTCCAGCGCAGGATATACGCCGCCGCAATACCGGCCAGGAAGCCCGCGGCCAGGTTGGAGGCCAGGGTGATGCCCAGGATGAGCACGGCCACGAAGAGATCCGAGCGCTCGGTGAGATCCTGTACGGTCAGGGCCAGCTGAGCCCCGGCGAAGACGAGCAGCACCCCGAGCACCGCCATGGGCAGAAGGTGCAGCACGGACAGGAGGTCTCCGCCGAACAGCAGGGGCAGGAGGACGAAGATCGCCCCGATCATGATGTTGGAGCCCGCGGTGGTCGCGCCGAAACGATAGTGCGCCGCAAGCCCCCCCGCGCCGTGACACATAGGCATCCCGCCCAGCAGGAAGCTCAGGCCGTTGGCCAGGCCCATGCTCACGCAGACCGCCCGGTTGCTCACCCTGCCGGAGCGCTCCCCGAAGTACTGCCGGGACAGATCGGTGTACGCGAGCACCGCGTTGCCCAGGGTCATGGGCAATTGGGGCAGGACCAGGGCGAAGAGGGCAAAGGTGAAGTCCGCTTGTCCGGGAAGGGCGAAGGGCATGATTTCCGGAAGGTGCAGCCCTATGCCGACACCGGCCAGCTCTGTGTGCGCGCCCAGAAGAAGGCCGAGCAGGAGGCCTCCCAGGACCGTGGCCAGGCCTGCGGGAAACTTCCTGTTGTCCAATAATAGCAGCGTGCCCAGCCCGGCCAGCACCCCGATCACGATGCCGATGGGCACCGGCCCCAGGGCCTGCAGGGCGAGATAGGGCTCGGCCGCCCCTTTCAGCTCCTGGAAGGCGGACTTGCCCAGCATGAATTCGATCCCGCCGGCCATGAGCAGGGAGCCGGTGGCGAGCTGCACGCCCCGGATCACCGGCTTGGGAGTGTATCTCTCCACCAGGGTGATGGCCCCGGTGGCCCCGATGACCAGAAGGACCGCGCCCAGCAGCAGGCTGGAGGCCAGGATCTGGGAGGCGCCCATGGAGGTGGCCACGGCGTAGGCGCCGATGACCTTCATGGGCTGCACCGGAACGGTCACCCCGTAATAAAGGCCTGCCAGGACGTAAAAAAGGCCCACGCTCACGAAGAGCCCCACCGGATCCAGGCCGTTGACCAGGATCATGGCCAGGGCGATGGGCAGCAGGGTGCCCAGGTCGCCCAGCGATCCGGCGAACTCCAGTCTATCGAAGCGGAAGTTCCGGGTCATGCCCTCTGTCCTCCTGCCCGATTCCGGGTCATAACTCAGAATCTGAATGAACCGGCAAGCCGGCCCTACAAAGCAGGACTTAACCGGAGCGGCTTGGCGGTTTTCTTAAAACACCGCCTGATACAGGAGCCTGGCGCTCATCACGAAGAGGACCCCGGCGAAGAGCAGGCGCACCGTTTTGCCCTGCAGCTTGCCAGCCATGATTCGCGATCCGACCTGGCCTCCGGCGAAGGAGAACACCGCGGCGAGGAGCAGGAAGGACCAGTCGATGCTGCCGATGGAGGCGTGGGTGGCGAATCCGGTGAGCGAGGAGAAGCAGACGATGAAGGTGTTGGAGGCCGCCGCGGTCTTGGTGGGTATCTTGAGCACGTAGATCAAAAGAGGCACTATGAATATCCCTCCCCCGATACCCACCAGCCCCGCTATGAACCCCACTGCCAGCCCGATCAGGGCGCTGCCGCCGATTTTTTTCCATGTGCTCTCGTACTCCGCCACAGCCTCGGAACTGGGCGCGATGAGCATGCGCACCGCTCCGAAAAGGACGACGATGGCCAGGATGGCGATGAAGGATTGGGTGTCGATGCGGTGCGTGGTTAGGGCCCCAAGGGGAGCGCTCAGGCCGGCGGCCAGCAGGGGCAGGGCCACATGATAGTCCACCATCCCCCGCCGCATGTAGATCCCCGCGGCGGAGGCGGCGGCCACGAGATTCAAAAAGAGCGAGGTGGAGACCACCACGGCCTTGTCCAAGCCCAGCAGCGCGAAAAGCGGGGAGTAGATGAGCCCGCCCCCCAGCCCCAGCATGGTCAGGGTGAGCGAGATCAGGAAAATGCCGAGAAGCAGGGCGGTGGAAAAAAGCATAGACCCTCGAAGCGAAGTTTTTCCGCGACTCGCAGGGCAACATTTCGAGCTCAAGGAGATGGCGAACACTTGCCTTGCGGGATGCGCCGCAAGGCAAGTGTTCCTGCCCGGAAAAGCCGGCAATCAGAAGGAGACCGCGTGCGGCCCCTCAAGCGTTCACCTCGCGCATCCGGAGCTACTCCCGCTTGTCCTCCCCGCCAGTGCAGGGATGTCCCTCCGCTTCGCCGTGGCACTCCCGGATCTGCTCCGGTGTGCAGTTCTCGGGGCGATCCTTGAGCTTTTCCGGCTGCTGGCAGCAATCCTGACACATAGGCCTACCCTCCGGTTTGGTTGTTTTCCCGGTCAGACCCTGAACAAAGCTCCGCATTCAAATCCCTGAGACCGGATGCCCGCTCGGGCAAGTCGGCCAGCTCCCCTCCCAAGCGCTTCAGCTCCTGCGTCTGCACCTGGTAATGGGTCCAGTAGCCCCGCTTCTCGCCCCGCACCAGGCCGGCCCGGCGCAGGATCTGCAGATGCTGGGACGCTGCCGCCTCGGTGACGCCCAAGGTCTGTGCCAGGGCCCCCACACACAGGCTGTGGCCCAGCAGGAGCTGGATCATGCGCCACCTGGTCTCGTGGGCCAGGGCTTTGAGGGCTGCGACGGTTTCCCTGTCCGACATAGACAACCCCGGGAAGATGAAGTTCAACCAGACTATGCCACTCTTTTCCTTTTAAGTCAATGCTTAAAAGGAGTCCACTCGGCACGGGTATGAGGGCTCACAAGCTTGGCACGGCCTGCAGAAGACTGACTGTATATGGATGCCCGGGGTTTCGGTAGATCTCCTCTGAGCCGGCCCGCTCCACGATCCTGCCCCGGTTCATGACCAGCACCTCGTCGCTGATGTGCTCCACCACCGCCAGATCGTGGGCGATGAAGAGATAGGTCAGGCCCAGCTCCTCCTGCAGGTCCTGCAGAAGATTGACGATCCCGGCCTGGACCGAGACGTCCAGGGCGCTCACCGGCTCGTCGCAGACGATGAACTCTGGCTCCACAGCCAGGGCACGGGCGATGCCGATACGCTGACGCTGTCCCCCGCTGAATTCGTGGGGATAGCGCGGTAGATGATCCGCCTCCAGGCCCACCATTTCCAGCAGCTCCGCCGCCCTTTCCCGCCTCTGCGTTGCGGCCATGTGCGGGAAATGGATCTCCAGGGGCTCGGCAAGGATCTTCTGCAGGCTCATTCGGGGATTCAGGGAATTGAAGGGATCCTGGAAGATCATCTGGATTCGCTTACGGTAGGGAAAAAAGGCCCTCTTGGAGAGGGAGCCGATCTCGGACCCGTTGTAGCGGACGCTTCCGCTGTTGGGGCTGAGCAGCTTGACCAGACAGTGTCCGGTTGTGGTCTTGCCGCTGCCGCTCTCCCCCACCAGGCCCACTGTGGTCCCCCGCCGGATTCGAAAGGAGATCCCGTCCACCGCACGGACGTAGCCGCGCACGCGACGCCACAACCCTCCCCGAACCGGGAAGTGCACCGTCAGATTTTTGGCCTCCAGCAGGGGCGTCTCCCCGGCTGGAAGCGGGGAAAGACGATCCACTTCCTCAGGCTGAGCTTCTGCCTCGTCTTGAGCCGTTTCTTTCTGTCGATGCATTTCCCTTTGCCTTGTCATATCGGAAATCGCCAGCCCTACTGACTCACTGACTCACCGATTCACCGACCAACCGACCAACCGACACACCGACTTACCGACTCACTGATTCACTGATTCACCGTCTGACTGACTCGAGTCGATGGTGGGCAGCCTGCGCCTGCGGCTGCCCGGAACGGGGATGCATGCAATCAGGGCCTGTGTGTAGGGATGCCCCGGCTGGCGAAGAATCCGCTGCGTGTCCCCGCGCTCCACGACCCGGCCCTGCCGCATGACAGCCACCTCGTCCGCGAATCCGGAGACCACGCCGAAATCGTGGGTAATGAGCAGCACCGCCATGCCCAACCTCTGCTGCAGATCGCGCAACAGCTCCACAATCTGGGCCTGGATGGTCACATCCAGCCCCGTGGTGGGCTCGTCCGCGACCAACAGCTCGGGGCGGCAGGCCAGGGCCATGGCGATCATGGCCCGCTGCTGCATCCCCCCGCTCAGCTGGTGCGGATAGCTCTCAGCCTGCTGCTGCGGGTTCTTCATGCGCACCAGATCCAGGGCCCGCACCACCTCGGCGCGCACGTCCCGGACACCGGGCTGGTGCAGCCGGACCGCCTCGGCAATCTGGTAGCCCACGCTGAAGACCGGATTCAGGGCGCTCCCCGTCTCCTGGAAGACGTAGGCGATGCGTCCCCGCCAGGCCCGGATCGCCTTGCGGGAGAGGGCGGACAGATCGCGCCCCCGGAAGAGGATTCGACCGGAGACACGGCATTGCGGGGGATCCGGAAGCAGTCGGGTCAGAGCCTGACCGGTTACGCTCTTGCCGCTGCCGCTCTCCCCCACCAGGGCCAGCACCCGGCCCCGCTCCAGCTCCAGGGACACGCCGTCCACCGCCCGGTTTCGCTGCCCGCGGCCGTAAAAATCGATGCACAGATTCTCCACCTGAAGGAGCGGCGCTCCCTCCTCCTCCTCGTCTTCTCGGGGAGTTATCTGCTTCTTATCGGTGGACATGGGAGATTTGTCGCCTGTTCATGGTTATTGGTGATCTCCGACTGGCTCATACCGACCAACTAACTTACTGATTCACTGA
>JAZKRN010000166.1:0-6735 GCA_036628655.1 Desulfohalobiaceae bacterium
GTCTGATTGACTTGGCTTCACAAATAGGTGCCGGATTCAAACTCTCACGTAGGCTTACTAAGCTACGAGCTTGAACTTTTTTTGCGCCTTGCACTTGAAATTTTTGAACGGCCTGCCCGAAATGGACTTTTTCAACAGGCTGTTAGGATGAGTGCGTGTTAATGTTAATGTTAAGTTTTCGCTTAACGTTAACACGCGGTGAACAGTGAGACGAGGTGCCCAGTCTCTGCCCTGGAGAGGCTAAGCTGCTGTTCGTTTCAGGATAAGTGTGCGGCGACGGGGGCGTAGAAGTTCTCGGAAGGGGATGGGGTGCCGCTTTCCTTGTTGCGCGAGCGCAGAGCAGCTGGGCACAGAAGTCTCAAGCGTGGACAGTCGCTGGCTCAGGCCCGGGGGTGGGAGGGTGAAATAAGGACCCAGCTCTTTTTATTCGAGGGGGGAAGGTCCTTCGGTTTTTGCAGGCGGCCTGCACGCAGGTTGCTTCGAGGCAAAGGCTGCGAGATTCGGTGAGCACGTGCTGGCTCCAGCATGAGAAGAGCTTGGAGCAACAGCTTGCCTTTTTGTTTCGCTTTTCGGCTGTTGCACGGGTCTTCCATAAGCACTTCCGGAAAGCTGATGGAATCAATCCTGCAGGTATCTTTCATTTTCCTCCAACAGCTTTTCCAAGAGAGAGGGAACGTTTTCCTTTCCGATCAATTGCTCAAGCTGAGCTCTGGACTCTTCCAGAAGGCTTTTGAAAAACTCGCGCCGTGTGTCGGGAGGCTCTGAAGCCACTTCCTCCCAGCTGTTGAACTGGCTTTTTCCCACTGCACTCATAGCCCCGGATCGGAACACTCCCTTGAAGGTCATGACGCCGATATCAGGAAATTCGGTGTTGGCTAATTGAGAGAGCTTAGTGATCTTTTTCTCTTGCCTTGTCACGCCAATGGTAACATCCCTGATTATCCTGCAACAGTCGAATATGCCCATGTTGCTGGTTGTATGATTCAGGAACCTGAAGTCATCCTTTTCCACACCTTCCTGGATCGCGGACTGAGCCTCCCGGTCGTACTGAAAGTCGTTCAAGCAGACATCCACTCCCTCTCTGTTGGAGAGCACCCTGTCCAGGGAAACCATGTCCCGCTGCATCTTGTCCAGATCAATAGCCGCCAAGTCATCGATAAATCCGAATGCGTGGCGTACCTGGTGCCATCTGTCAAAGGCATTCCACATCTTGTATCCCCGTTCTGTCTCCAGGTCTGTTCCTCCTTCTATGGGGTTGTGCTGCTTTCCGGAAATCGTGCAGCCCGACTGAATGCTGGGCAGGCTGTCCGCATCCCCCACTCGCGAGGTCACCCAATTGGCTATGTTGTGAAAGGCGACCCCCAGCTCCGGGCCGTAGCCCTTGCTCGGATTTCCTGCGGCTGGAAAGGCCCCGTTCACAACCGTCACTCCGGGCTGAATGCTCTGGGCCAGGCTCAGGCCAGCCAGGAATTCGGCATATGCCTGCAAAGCGATGCCGTAAATCGTGGCAGGGGCCGTAAGACAGGTGATGGGCATGCTGGTGATATACAGGGGGAGATTTTTTTGGGCACACCTCATGAAGATGTCGATATTGTCCACGGCCTTGGGATTATTGCCCGGCTCGTTGAACTTCAGGGGGGAAAGCAGGGGGGAATGAGTCGTGCAAACCAGGCCTGTTTTGTTGTGTTCCTCCTCTGCCTTGCTGATGCCCACATCGGTCTGGGCTCGCACATACAGGAACCCGGAATAGTATCTGCGCATGACCTGGATCTGTTTTTCTTCCTCTTCCGGAGTGAACTTGGCGCTCGCGGACTTGAACATGAACGGAACCTGAAAGTGTTCCGCCATGTCCATCATTTCGGCCACATGGATTTCAGTCGTGGGAACAATGAAATCGTCTCCCCGCTTGACATACATCGCGACCCCGCCCCCGCCGAAAGAGTGCTGGGGAACGGGAAAGCTGTCCCGCTTCGGCGTTGAGGCCAAGCAGGAATCAATAAGATCGGTCATGATGTGGATGCGCTGAGTGGTTTCGTCGTACGCGGCCAGATTCGTCTTCTCGAAGGTTTCGATCACCCTTTTGTCCGTGCATTTGACCCCCACATCCTGCAGCACCTGCTTGGACTCCTCCTTGAGGCTCAGCTCCAGAGCCTGATCCTGACTGCCTTTGCCTTCCTGTAAAAGCATATTTCCGTCCTTTAACGCTTGTTGCCTGGTTGAGCCATCTCAGTGTCTTGTCCTGTATCAAGGTCCCTTGCCCACTGTCCGGGGCAAGGGACCATCCAGGTTCTTAGAAGTTGAAGTTGACGCCCGCGTTGACGCCGAAGCCGTCCATGTCGGCGTCTCCGGACATGTTGTCGTAATCCGGCTCCAGCCACATGTACTCGCCCTCGACGAAGAGGGAGAACCGCTCGGTAATCATTTGATCGAATCCCAGGAGCGCGGAATAGGAGTATTCGTCGTCCAGCTCCTTGTCATCGTTGTCGAACCAGACATAGCCGACGCCGCCACCGGCATAGGGACGGAACCCGTTCTGGAGCTCTGCCCTGACCAGGAGATTGGCCTGTGCGGGATACATGTCAGTATCGAAGGCGTCCTCGTCGTAGTCAGCGAGCCAGGAGGCCCTCACGTCGCCGCCGATGTCAATTCCCTCCAGCACGGAGCCAGGAGCGGGATCCGCCACTCTCGTAAACAGGGCGTAGCGCAATCCGCCTCCGTAGCCGTCATCCAGATCGTCGGTGTCCTGATAGGACCCGAATACTCCAAGCTGCTGATCGATGTTCAATGCATTCCCGTTCTGGGCGTGTGCGCCGCCCACCAGGCAGAGACTGAACAGGACACAAGCTAGCAATTGCACGAGCCTTTTCATAACAACCTCCTTTGTGGTTTATGGTGCGGAGTTCAAGACAGTCTCAGAAAACACCTCTCGCCAGCCGATAGCGAGAGCCTCTTTCGAGGCAATCCGCTTCTGAAGGAGATCCCGGGATTCCCGGGTCATGCGCTCGTGCTCCTAAGCCCCGGCCCAATCTTCCGAGCCCATGACCCTTTTGACTGTGAGCCATCCGGGTCGGTTCATTCTCTCTTAAGCAAGGAACATGCCATGTGGTATTTGATTCGAGTGTATCCAGCGTTGGCTTGAGCGTACAAGGGATTGAATCACAGCAAAGCGGTTGAGATCGCAGTTATAATGTTAAGGAAGCAGAGGAGGCAAAACCAGTTCCCAGCTCTTGTCTGTTGCGCATGATGATTTGAGGATTGTGTCCTGCGCCGCTTGAGCCGGGCCGGGACAATTCGGGCAATAGCTTGTCCTGCGTCAAGAGGGGTGTTAAGATTATTTTAACGCTTAACTTAACGTCGAAAGGGTGATGGACATATGGCGGAAAACGATTTGGGAGCGAGCTTTTGGAAAACAGTCGTGGAAACCATGCAGGAAGGCATGATGGTGGTGGATACTGAGGGGGTTATTGTCTCGGCGAACAAGGCCTTGGAGAGCATAACCCAGTACAGCCACGAGGAGCTGGTGGGGAGCTCCTGTCTCATCCTGCAGTGCGACATATGTGAGTTGATTCAGCTGTCGGATAGCCAGTTCTGGTGCTCCCTGTTTCGTGACGGGGAATTGAAGATGAAGCAGTGCTCTCTGAAGCGGAAGGACGGAACGCGGATCACAGTGAAAAAGAACGCCAATCTCTTGTACAATAGGCAGGGCGAGCTCTTGGGCTCCGTGGAGACTCTTACCGATTTGACGGAGCTGGAGGAGAAGGATCAGCAAATCGAGCAGTATAGGCGGGAGCTGGAGTCCGAGGATGAATTCCACGGCATTCTGGGAAGATCCACCGCCATGCGGCAGGTTTTTCAGATGATCCAGAACGCCTCCAGCTCGGATGCGCCGGTGATTCTTTACGGGGAAAGCGGAACCGGCAAGGAGCTGGTGGCGGATGCGATCCACGCCCAGAGCGAGCGAAGCTCCAAGCCCTTGGTCAAGGTGAACTGCAGCGCTTTGACCGAGTCCCTGCTGGAAAGCGAGCTTTTCGGGCATGTCAAGGGCGCCTTCACCGGAGCCCATTCCAGTCGTCAAGGACGCTTCGAGGCGGCTAACGGAGGGTACATCTTCCTGGACGAAATCGGAGACATATCTCTTTCCGTGCAGGTTAAGCTGTTGCGGGTGCTCGAGGAGCAGGTTATTGAGAGATTGGGCTCGAACACGCGGATACCGGTGGATGTCCGGGTACTGACAGCCACGAACAAGGATCTGGGCCAGCTTATAGAGCAAGGGGAGTTTCGGCGGGACCTGTACTACCGGATCAATGTCATTCCCATTCATCTACCCCCATTGCGCAAGCGAAAGGAGGATATCCCCCTGCTTGCGGACAGCTTTTTCAGCAGGATCAAGCTCAAGAAGGGCAGCGCCATACATGGGATCAGCCAGGAAACCATGCAGATGCTGCAGAACTATCACTGGCCCGGAAACGTTCGCGAGCTCAAGAGCGCCTTCGAGTACGCATTTGTCGTTTGCCAGGATGTAGTGCTCCGGACCGAGCATTTCTTCCCCGCCATCGAGGAGCAGGGCTTTTCCGGATACGGGCAGGAAGCCTGCAAGGAAAATTCACTTGGGGATAAGGAGCTCCGGGAAAAGGAGGAGTTGCTCACGACCCTGCGGCAGGCCGGGTGGAATCGAACGGAAGCGGCCAGGTTGCTGGGTGTTTCCCGGGTAACAGTCTGGAATCGCATGAAGAAATACGGGATCAGGCCCGACTGAGAGAGCCTTATGATCATGGGGCAAGCCTGGAGACCTCTTGTGGGGCCTGATGGATTCGCTCGGAAGGAAGATCTGCGCCTCAAGCCAGAGTCCGGATCGCGGGGCGGAAGCTGGGGCCTTCCCCTCCAAGAAGGCAAGGCTTGGGGCCCCTTCCGTCGGCGCCGGAAAATACGCAGTGGAGGACGGGAACAGGCAACCTCAACAACAAGGAGAGAGTTTATGCAACGCACGATGATCAGTGCCGCAGTCGCCTGCATGATGTTGCTTCTGCCGGTTGTGGCCTGGGCCGGCTGGTCCGTGCCGCCCCACCCGGAAGCCCTGGTGGACAGCGAGTGGCTCGTGGAGCATGCTGAGGATTCGAATGTGGTGGTCCTTGATGCCAGCGACAGAAAGGACGACACCTATGTGGAAAAAACCGTGGAAGGGGCCCTGTTTCTGCCCTATCGGGAGCTGCGGCAGCCAAGCGGCTTGATGAAGGGAGTGACCTACGGCATGTAGCGGGAGACCTTTGACGAGGCCCCCTTGGAGGCGATCTTCCGGCAAGCCGGTATCAACGGAGACACCACCGTTGCCGTGGTGGCGCAGTATCGCGTGGACGACGCCATGGTCCTCTTCTGGTCCCTGAAATGGCTGGGGCACGACGATGTGAGGCTCCTGCCGGTCAATTACCTGGAGGCGCTCCCAGAGGAGGCCCTGACCCCGGAGCGGCAGCTCGTGTCCGAGGTGGACCACGAAGGGAATTTCGAGGCGCGGCCGGACTGGAGCTGGTACGCCACGCGCGAGGATGTGGTCCGGGCCATGCATTCGCCTTCGACTGGAATCTGGGACGTCCGCTCGGCTAGCTATTTCCGGGGTGACAAGACTAAGTCCATCCGCGGCGGGACCCTGGCCACGGCCAAGAACTGGCCCTTCAAGGGGGCCTGGGCCGACGAGGCCATGGCCGAGCTGGACTGGGATGCCGTGGCGGCCAATCTGGAGGGGCGCTTCGCCGCAGCGGACCGGGACCGGGACGCCACGACGGTGATCTCCTTCTGCAATTCCGGGCATACGGCGGCAGCCGGTTTTCTGGCCTGGCAGTGCGGCTTCGACTGGGCCCTGTGCGACTCGAGCTGGAATATGCTGGCCTACGACGGGAGCCTCCCGGTGAAGAATATCCAGTATCACGTCAAGCCGTAAGACGGTCATTCTCCTGGGAGTGGCAGACGACGGAAGGCAGGGCCCTCGGCCCTGCCTTCCGTCGTTGCGGCCCCGGGAGACTGCGTCGCCTCTGCCCGCGTGGGTGGCCCTGCTGGGCAGGTCAGGCCCTCAGGGTAAAGAGGCGCGAGAAGGGGCATAGGGGGGCTGATCGTTTATTGGAGCGGTCTCCTGGAAGGAAGAATGAATTCAGTAAAAAAATTTTGACAGAATTTCCCCCAAAGGGTTGTCAGGTAAAAAAATTTTTACTAAAAGAATTGTAAGTCAGGTCGAGGCATGTCGGTTGAACAACAAAATGCATAATGCAGGAGGTGAATCATGAGAAAGGTTTTAGCTCTCATGAGTGCCATGGCCCTGGTGCTTTGCTTCGCCACAGGGGCAAGCGCTGTGGATGTTGAGGTGGGTGGCTCCCTGACGGTTGTGGGCGGAGCTGCTGACAACGACTTCACAGAGGGCTATGGGCCAAACGGTTTGGGCCGAAGCCAAAGTGAGGATGGCGGATTCGAGATGGCTCGCTGGATGACGCTGGACACCAATTTTATCTGGTCGGAGAACCTCAAGGCTGTTGTGGACTGGCAGCTCGGCGATGCCGCGAGCGGCGGCTTCTTTGGGGCCGACGACAACCTGCCCGGAGGTGAAAGTGACGGCGATGCGGCTGTTGAGCTGGACAAGATGTATCTGGACTTTGTCGTCCCCAACACTGAGACCCGTTTCCGCATGGGCTCGCAATCCTTTGCCCTGCCCGGTAGCCCCCTGACTGCTGGCCAGCTCCTTACCGAGACCAT
>JAZKRN010000167.1:0-6714 GCA_036628655.1 Desulfohalobiaceae bacterium
GAGCCTGAAGCGGAGCTGGAGCCTGAAAAAGATTCGGTGACTGAGCTGGAGCCCGAAGCGGAGCTGGAACCGGAGGAAGCACGGGAGCCTGAGGAAGAGAAGGCTTCCTCTTCCTCAGGGGATAAGGAAGAGCTCGTCAACAGGCTGGAAAGGCTGGCGGAGCGGCTGGAGACAAGGCAATAGATAATAAGGGGGTTTCCCGGGAAAGCCCCTCAAGATTCGGCCCGAGGGGGTCGGGGAATACATGGTTCATTCAAGGCCCTCTTCGATTGCGGAGGATGGCGAGAGCCCGCAGAAAGCGGATTGCCGGGGAAAAGGAACTGATAATGGATCTTCGAACAGCTGCGGTGCTGGCGCTGGTGTGTCTGGCGAGTGTAGGATGCGGCCCGTTCAGCGGGGTGAAGGATGTTTCCACGGATCTTATCTGGAACAAGGAGCTCCAACTGGAGGGCAAGAGCGAGCTGGGCCCCTTGGAACAGCGAATGGCCCGGATTGTCCATCCGGTGGATACACGGCTGCAGTCCCTGATTGAAGTCGTGCGCACCATGGAGCCGGAAAACGGCGACCCTCCCGATTTGACAGGTGTTGTCTCCGATTTTACCTGGGTCAAAGGAGCTGCTGCCGTCGGTCTGGACGGAGAGGTACGGGAGAGCCGCCCCGAAAACGGGGATGCTTCGCCGGCGCTCGCGGAAGTGACGCAAAAGGCGTCGGAATGGGATGACAGGGGCTTGCACGCCCTGTACGGGAAAAGCCGCTACGGAGCGGATGTCGTCCTCCTCAAGGGGATGTATTCCGGGGGCGAGAAAACGGGCTATCTGGTGGTATCCCTGGATTTTTCCGCACTGGTGGAGGATTCCCCCAGGGCCCGGGAGCTTGTTGCTGTGAGCCGGGAAAATGTCCTCTGGGCGGGGAGTTACGAAAAGGCGAGCGAGCGCCTGGCGGCGACGGACTGGGAGGCGCGTCTCGAGAGCGGGATTCGGGGCAGACGCCGTGTCGGGGACAGAAATTTCATGTGGATGGCCCGCTACATCGGGCAGAAACCTTTTTTTTACGCGGTTGAAATCACGCGGTACAATTAATCCAAAAACCGGTGTCCCGTCATTCGCGCACGGAAGATCGGCTCGCGGAGTCCTCCGGGACCAGGCTGAGTTTTTCCCTTGATTCGGGAGATGCCGTTGGCCGGTGAATTGATAACCGTTTTTGTCGCAAGGGAATGGAGCCGACCCAAAAAAGAGCCCACGGGGGACAGAGGAGGATCCTATGCGTCAGATAAACGTCACTGAACACCTTCTGCTTCATCAAAAGCAAAGCCCCGAGGCCTCGGGCCAGTTCACCAGGCTGCTCAACGAGCTCATTTTTTCGGCCAAGATCATTTCCCGCGAGGTGAACAAGGCCGGCCTGGTGGATATCCTGGGGGATACCGGGGATACGAATGCCACCGGAGACGCGGTGCAAGCCCTGGACGAGTTCGCTCACAAGGTCATCGTCCACCGCATGCAGCGCGCGGGCGTCCTCTGCGCCCTGGCCTCGGAGGAGCAGGCGGACATCATCCAGATTCCCTCCAGATTCCCCAAGGGGGAGTACATCCTGTTTGTGGATCCGCTGGACGGGTCTTCCAACATCGACGCCAATGTGAGCATCGGCACTATCTTTTCCATCTACCGCACTCCCGCCAAGAACCTGGAACGGGACATGGACCCGGCAGACGTGCTGCAGAAGGGGACGGAGCAGGTTGCGGCCGGATACTTCATCTACGGCTCCTCCACGGTCATGGTCTATACCACGGGCCGCGGCGTGCACGGCTTCACCCTGGATCCGAGCGTGGGGGAGTTCCTCCTTTCCTTTTCCGATATCCAGACCCCCAAGCAGGGCGGGATCTATTCCGTGAACGAGGCCTACTGGCACTACTGGGACAGCGTGACGCACCGTGTCGTCTCGGCTTTCAAGGATCCCAACAGCGACCTGGGCCGGTTGTACAGCCTGCGCTACATCGGCTCCCTCGTGGCCGATTTCCACCGCAACCTGCTCTACGGCGGGATCTTTATGTATCCCACGGACTATCGGGATCCGAAGAATCCCAAGGGGAAGCTGCGCCTGCTCTTCGAGGCCTCTCCGCTGGCACGCATCGCGGAGGAAGCGGGAGGCATGGCCACGGACGGGGTCAAACGCATCCTGGATATCGAGCCCAAAGAGCTCCACCAGCGCAATCCCTTGTTTATCGGTTCCGAGACGGACGTCAGCAAGGTCAGGGACATCTACGAGCAGGGATCCTAGGATGCTCTGTCTGGGGATCGAGACCTCCTGTGACGAGACCTCGCTGGCGATCATCCGGGACGGGGAGGTCGCGTCCCAGACCCTGCGCTCCCAGGAGGATCTGCACGCCATCTACGGAGGAGTGGTCCCGGAAATCGCCTCCAGGGAGCATCTCCGGGCCCTACCCGGACTGCTGGATCAGGTCCTTTCCCGATCCGGAGTCGCTCTGGGGGAGGTGGACGCGGTTGCCGTCACCAGGGGGCCGGGGCTCATGGGGAGCCTCCTGGTGGGGATGGGCCTGGCCAAGGGATTGGTGCAGGGAAACGGCGCCGCCCTGGTCGGGGTGGACCATCTCCAGGCCCACATGATCGCGCCGGAGCTGGGCCGCGAAATTGTCTATCCGGCTCTGGGATTGCTCATCTCCGGCGGCCACACCCGGCTCTATCTGCTCCGCTCCAACACGGACATGGAGGTTTTGGGGCGCACCCTGGACGACGCCGTGGGCGAGGCCTTCGACAAGACGGCCAAGCTCCTGAATCTTCCCTATCCCGGCGGCAAGTACATCGATCGCATCGCCGGGCTCGCGGAACCGGACAGCACCCTTTTTCCGAGACCCTATGTGGACAACCAGAACCTGGATTTCAGCTTCAGCGGCCTCAAGACCGCGGTAGCCAACTATGTCCGGGACCATCCCGAGCTCCGGTTGAAGGAGATGGAAGAGAGCCCGGATGCCGAACGGATCGCAGCCCAATCGCCCCATCTCGCCCGTGTGTGCGCCTCCTTCAGCTGGAGCGTGAGCCAGGGCCTCAGGATCAAGCTGGAGCGCGCGCTGCGCCGTCATCCTGAGGCGGCGTCCCTGGTCGTGGCCGGCGGAGTGGCAGCCAATTCCATGATTCGCCGCACTGTGGAAGCGGCCGCTTTGGACCGCGAGGTGGAGCTCATTCTGCCCGAGCCGGAGCTGTGCACGGACAATGCGGCCATGGTGGCCTATACCGGGGCGGTATTGCACAGCAAGGGCTGGTGTCACGATCTGGACCTGGAGGCCGTTCCCAGGGGGCGGGCCATCCCCTGGGATTATCTGTCGTGCGCTACAGCTTGACAGGCCACAAACTGAGCATTAGCATTTTACTATTCGCCTAAGCTCCGGAGGGAACCGCAAGGCTCCCTTGGGGAGGGCGATCTTCAAAATCGGATGCGCTCCGACACGACCGGTTGAGCGCGTCCAGATCGTCTCGGATCAATCAACCCCGCATAAGGAGAAGGTTATGCCCAACGTAGTGACAGACAACAACTTTGAATCCGAGGTCCTCAAGAACGACACAGCAGTGCTTGTCGATTTCTGGGCCCCCTGGTGCGGGCCCTGTCGCGCCATCTCCCCGGTGGTTGAGGAGCTGGAGGGCGAGTACCCGGAAAAGGTCAAGTTCGTGAAGATGAACGTGGACGAAAATCCCGGCACACCGAGCAAATACGGCATTCGGGCCATCCCCACCCTGATCCTGTTCAATAACGGGGAGGTCGTGGACCAGGTGACCGGGGCGGTATCCAAGAGCAATCTCAAGGAAATGATCGACACCAAGGCCTAAATATATGCAGACTTATGACGTTCTCGTGATTGGAGGCGGCCCCGCCGGAATGACCGCGGCCCTGTACGCCTTGCGCGCCGGAGCCTCCCTGGCCTGGGTGGAGAAGTTCGCTCCGGGCGGGCAGGTGCTGAACACCGAGTGGATCGACAATTACATGGGGTACCCGGAAGGCGTGCAGGGCTTTGAGCTTGTGGACCAGATGGCCAAGCACCTGGAGGGGTTCTCCTACGACAAGCACATGGACGAGGTCCGATCCCTGGAGCCGGAATACGGCAAGAACGTGGTCCATATGGAGAAGACCTCCATACAGGCCACTTCGGTCATTGTCTGTTCCGGAGCGGAATACAAGCAGCTGGGAGTGCCCGGGGAACAGGAGCTCTCGGGCAAGGGGGTCTCCTATTGCGCCCTGTGCGACGGACAGTTCTTTCGGGACCAGGATGTCGCCTGCATCGGCGGAGGCAACACGGCCCTGGAGGAATCGATTTATCTATCCAGGCTGGCCAACAAGGTCTACCTCATCCATCGCCGCGATGCCTTTCGCGGGGACAGGATCTATCAGGACAAAGTCCTTTCCACCCCCAATATCGAGGTGGTCTACGATACAGTGGCCACCAGTATTCTGGGAGAGCAGGGAGTGGAGGGCCTGGATCTGAAGAACGTCAAGACGAATGCGTCGAGTAAGCTCGACGTCCAGGGCGTGTTCATCTTTGTGGGGCTCTATCCGATTGTCAGCTTCGTGCCCGAGCAAATGGAGCGGGACGAGGCCGGGTTCATCGTGACCGATGCCGAAATGCGCACCAATCTGCCCGGTGTGTTCGCGGCCGGTGATGTGCGGTCCAAGATCTGCCGCCAGATCACAACCGCGGTCGGAGACGGGGCCACCGCCGGATACGGCGCCTTCCTGTTCGCCGAAGAGGCGGGACATGCCTAAGAAATTGCCTACCCTGCCACTTGTCCTTGTTCTGGCCAGCCTGGTTCTCAGCGGATGCGGGGCCCTGAACCCCTTTTCCGGGTCCAAGGGGCCGGATACGCCCCAAGCGCTGCTCGAGGCCGGGCAAAAGGCCATGGACAATGGCGATTACGGCCAGGCCGCGGAATACTTTCAGCGGATCAAGGAAGAGCATCCCTTCAGCCGAGAGACCGCTGAGGCGGAGCTTGGGCTTGCAAACGCCTATTTCCAGCAGGGCAAGCATTCCAAAGCGGAAAGCGCGTACAAGGAATACGAGTCCCTGCATCCCGGCGATCCGGAAATTCCCTACGTCCTCTTTCGGATCGGCCGGGCCAATCTGCGGCAGTTCACATCCATCGATCTTTCCCAGCAGGAAGTCCGGGAGGCGGAAGAGTACTTCACCCGTCTTGTTCAGGGCTATCCCCAATCCGATTATACCGCTGACGCTCGGGAGCAGATGCAAAAGTGCCGCAAGCTGAGAGCCTATCACGAGATCTATGTGGCGGACTTCTACATGCGGACAGAGAAGTACAGGGCGGCCTGGCGGCGCTATACCCATGTGCGTGATACCTTCACCAGCCTCGAGGAATTCGTCGAATACGCCAGCGAAAGGGGGCGGGAGGCCTATTACCTCGCCCTCAGGCAGTCATCTGAACAGGCCCGCATCGCCAACAGGGGCAGCTGGAAGGAGTGGTTCAACTGGCTCTGATTCGGAAGCAATGAATCATGAAGGGAAGTATTCAGAGGATGAACCGCCCGTTCGCTCCCGCTCACTCGACATGGGGGACCCAGAGGGACGTGATTGGCAAGCGAAGCTTGCCTGGGCCTATCCCCGCGGCAACGGTCCGCCGCGGGGATGTCCCGCACCTCGTGCGGCCGAAGGCCGCCAAGAAGGCTTCGACACCCCGTCCTGGAATGGCACTTTGTTGCTATCTCCTCGACACAACAAATAGACTGAAACAGGGTTTCCTCTCCTCTGTACTTGAGCCCTCAACGTCCCTAGCCTCTCGCCCATAGCCCATTACCTATCACCCATCACCTCTCGCCCATCGCCTATGGCCGATACGAGCCTTGTCCCTGAGCGCTCTTCCACGGCTCACGGGTCACGGTGAAGCTGTATCCGAGCGTTTTCCCCGACTGCGGAGCTTGTTCGGAAAGCTTGCGGGCAAGCGCCGAGAAAAAAAGGGTTGATACCAAGATTTCTTTGGCGCATAGTTATGCCATTTGCAAGATTCAGTTGTTGGAATGAAATGAAAGGGGTGCGTCATGGATCAATTCGGTTTGCTGGATCTTTTCAGTGAGTTGCGCCAGGTTAAGGTTATCGTGTCCCAGGCCGGCGCTGTGAAGCTGACCTTGAATGGCTCGGCCATTGTGAAAAAGAAGCCCTATCTGGAGCTGACCTTTCCGGCCGAAGCATGGCCCGAATCGCAGGCCCTGGATCAAGGGAGTCAGCTTCTTCTCTGCCTCCATACTGTTGATTCCGTCTTTTTTGTGAACACCACGATCGCCCTGTCCCTTGGAGAGGGGAGGCTGCTGGTGCAGGCCGAGGATTTTGTCCAGGAGAGATACAAGCGCTCGGCAGAGCGAGTTCAGGCGGAAAGGATCGAGCTGCAGTATTGGCATCTGGATGAGCAGGGGAGAGCGGTGAGTGAGGCGAAAGAGGCCCAGCCGCTGGATATCAGCAGCATGGGAATCCGCATGAAGCTGGAGCAAGTGGTTGAGCCGTACCAGATGCTGGGTTTGAAGATCTCGATCCATGAGCCGCCGATGGCCTCAATAACCTGCAAGGCCCAAATTGTGCGCATGGGGCTCAAGCCGGACAGCAGCGTCGAGGTTGCCGTGCACTTCCAGGAGATCGACGAGCAGGACCGCCAGCGTATAACCGAGTTCTGCTACGGAGAAAACCTGGATTCAGAGGAGTCCTGAAAA
>JAZKRN010000168.1:0-6705 GCA_036628655.1 Desulfohalobiaceae bacterium
CAAGGCTGAGCTACGGGGCAGGCGGGGTAAACTTCGAGCTTGCCCGGCACTCACTTTTTTATGTTTGCTCGTGTAATATATTGAACTTCGGGAAAAAGTGAGTGCCGGGTCGCGCTTGGCCCATGAAATTTTGGGGGCCCTGCCTGATAGGGAGTTTTTCAACAGGCTGTTACCAGCATTTTGAAATATCCTTAATGCCCAGCTCGGGTCCAGCGGCGCCGCTGGACCCGTTTCGGGCTACTGGCCCCGTTTCCAGTTGAAGTAGACAAATATCCGCCCGGAATTGTCCTTGTCCTTGTCGATGCGGTGATAGGTCTGTTTGATGTCCTTGCGGTCCAGGAACCGGAGCACCCGTTTCTTGAGCTGCCCCGTGCCCTTGCCGCAGATGATCTCCAGATCCTTGGCCTTTTTTTGCCGGGCCTCCTGCACGGCATTCTCCAGGGCCTCGTCGATTTCGCGGCCCTTGTTGAAGATGGGGTGCAGGTCCAGGGTAAGGCTTCGGGTGGACACGGTATCACCTCCCAAAAGAGCGGGCCTTCGCAGGGTTCGGGATGGTTTCCCTGTATCCGTTGTCCTGAAGATACTGCTAGCGGACGGTGTGGCTCACCAGGAGCATACAGGAACGGAAACCACTCTGTGCAAGCATTCTAGAAAGAGTTTCCCGAGAAGACAAGGCTAGTGACTTGTCCAGCATGAATCGTCGGTTTTATTTCTGCCCCTGCATAGCCACGCATGTGTTTCATCTTAAGGACAGCTTGAGCAGGACAAGTCACTAGCTCGCTTCTTCTTTTGGAAAAAGTAGAAGCCAGAAAATCAAAGGATTCTATCACCATCTTTTTGTTTCTTTTTTTGAAAAAGAAACGAGCTCGTGTCTTGTCTCCATGAATCATGGCTTTCAGTTTTTCTGTACAGATATTTCTGTATGTTCCTTTTTTGCGTTAAATGAAACATGACAAGACACTAGAGCCGAAAGAAAAACAAGGTTGTGCTCGTCCGATCCTACCCCTAGAATAAGAGCCGTCGCAATCGAAGTTGTCCCCGGAGACTGGAATGGACACGAGCCGCGAATATATCACAATGTGCGATGAGGCTGAGGAGATCCAGAAGAGCTGGATCCCTGAACACGGCGACTTTTTCATCGGCGAGCGGAACAAGCTTCGTGTCTGGATCGACGGAATCAACGACCCGAACAAGGTGGTCACCGGAGTGGAAGTCGAGTTCCGGGACGGAATCCCCCATCTTACGCGCTACATCTGGCTGCCCCGCCTGGATCAGCTCATCGAGATGGCCCAGGATGCCCATGTCCGCTATGAGAGAACCACTCAAGCTTTTCTGGACTGGACCCGCCGGGATTACGGCACCCTGCCCGGCCAGCCGCGCAGGATCTTTACCTCCCTGGAACAGATCTGGCTCGCCTTTGTCATGCTTCGCAAGCACGGCAAGAAATGGAACGGCGAGACCTGGTTCACCGTGTCCTGATCCTCCGGCGGGTTTTTTGTGTCCAAATCGCCCCTGCACAGTGCTTGTCCAGCACCCGAGTATTTGCTATAAATCCCTTTCGCGTTGCGGGGGGAGGGACCGCCTCTTTCCGAAACGTTCGCCACATGCCCATTTTCAGACATAACCGGTTCCCCTTTCGATATTTTCAACCCCAGACTCAAAACAGAAAGATTGGCAGGAGAGGCTCCATGATCAAGGTGGAACAGATGGACGAAGGCAAATACAAAGTCCGTGTGGAACAAAAGACCACGACCTTTCACACGGTCAACGCAGATTCGGAGTACGTGGAAAAGCTTACCGGAGGAAAGGCGTCAACCGAGGAGCTGATCCACAAATGCTTTGAATTCCTCTTGGAAAAGGAACCGAACACGAGCATTCTGCGCAGCTTCGACCTCCCCGTGATCAGCCGCTATTTTCCCGAATTCGAGGAAACCATAATCAAACAACTGCAGCGCTAGATCCATCTTGCCCCGAATCCGGCCGTCCCGTGCGAAATCCGGGCCTTCCGGATTCCCAACCTTTTTCACTTCCTATTCCCCGGTCGGATCCGCAAGTCCGGCAAACAGCTCTCCAGAACCACAACTCCGCTAGCCTCCAATAAAACATCGCTGCAGGCAGCACTCTGTCCCCACCGCCCCCCTATCTCCCACTATTCCCCATTGCCGGGTTTCCCGTTTTCCGTTCCCCGTTCTGCGTTCAAGGTTCCCGGTTCTGGGTTCCGGGTTATGGCTCGGCACACGATGTTCTTCTTTATCCAACCGTCATCCCCGGAGTCTCGGGCACAACGAAGCATGAAAATAGTGCGAGCCGAGTCAAGGGATGCACAGCCCGTGTTTCATCCCCGGTTTCCTATGTTTTGAAAAGCTTGAACCAAGCGGAATCAGCTCGCGAGGGGACGTAGGTTTGCATCCTCCCTTTGGCATCGCGGGCTTGATGTTCGCTGCCGAGATACGCTGGCTATCGCGAACAACGAGTGCAGCCACGCATATGAAACACGGCTTCAGCGCACTCTGCGGCCAACCCTGTTGAATGCAGCGTAGCTGCCCTGCCGAAGGCAGGATTCAACAGGGCGAGCCACGCTTGCCCATTTCTCTCGACAATTTAGTCTATTGAACACATTTAGATACAAAAAAAACAACAACGTTCCAAAAATATATCATTATATATAGCTATACTTTAATTATTTTGACAAATTCAAACCAAGACTTTATATTGAAGCCTCCTGCAATAATCAATCTCAAGGAGGCAGCTATGCGGAGCGTGGAGGACTACAAGGAAGGCCTGCGCAAAATGCGCTCCAATATTTACTTCAACGGGAACCTGATCGACCGGCTGGACGAGGTCCAGGAACCGGCCATCAGGGTCATGGGGGTCACCTTCGACGCGGCCTCGGACCCGGAAATTTCCCACCTGACCACTGCCACCTCCCACCTGAGCGGAGAAACCATCAACCGCTTCTGTCATATCCATCAAAGCGCACAGGACCTGCACCGCAAACAGGACATGACCCGGGCCCTCTGCCGTAGGGTGGGCGGATGCATTCAGCGCTGCATGGGTGCGGACGCGATCAACGCCCTCAACGCGATCTCCTACGAGGCGGACAAGGTCAACGAGGGGAACACGGAATACCACGCCAATTTCCGCAACTGGCTGGACTATTTTCAGAGAAACGATCTGGTGGGATGCTGCGCGCAGACCGACATGAAAGGAGAGCGTCTCAAGCGCCCCGCGCAGCAGAGCGATCCGGACATGTATCTGCGCGTGGTGGAGAGCCGCTCTGACGGAATCGTTGTCAATGGCTGCAAGCTGCACATCTCCGAGGCCTCCATCGCGGACGAGATCCTTGTGGTGCCCACCCGGGCCCTGGGCAAGGACGAGAAGGAGTATGCCGTGGGCTTCGCCGTGCCCGCGGACCAGGAGGGCCTGATCCAGGTGATGACCCCGCACAACGCCCGGGAACGCGAACACTACTCCCGCGGGATGCAAGGCGGATACACCGACTCCTACCTCATCTTCGACAATGTCTTCGTCCCCTGGGAGCGCGTCTTCCTCTGCGGCGAGAACGATCACGGGAGCCTCCTGGCCCTGCTCTTCGCCCTCTTCCACAGGCACAGCTACTCCGGCTGCAAGCCGGCCCTGGGTGACGTGTACACCGGGCTGGCCGCTCTGGCCGCGGAAAACAACGGCATCGAGAAAACCTCCCACGTGCGCAAGGTGCTCGCAGAGATCATCAAGGTCACCGAGCTGGGGTACGCGGCGGGATACACCGCCTCCGACCTCGCCGGGCCCAAGCTGCAGATTCCCGGAATGGGCAAGGTCCCCTTCGGGCCGGGAGCCTATATCCCGGACTCCATCTACTCCAACGTAGGCCGCTGCCTTACCGGAGAGGCGGTCTTTCACGAGCAGGAGATGCTCTGCGACATCGCCGGCGGCTTCCCCGCCACCTTCCCCTTCGAAGCGGATCTGGCCAACCCCCAGATCAAGGCCCACCTGGAGAAGTACCTGCAGCGCAATCCGAACGTGCCGGTGGAAGAACAGATCAAGTTCTGGCTCTACTTTATCGACATGACCTGTACCGGCGCCGCAAGCGTGTTCAACTACGGCAACTACCACGGCGGCGGATCCCCGGTCATGGAACAGATCGCCATTACCTCCCAGTACGACATCAAGGACCGCAAGGATCTGGTCAAGTCTCTGGCCGGCATCTTCAATGGGGAGGAATAGCATGTCCCGGCAGACTGGAAATGCTCGATCCGCCAAGTCCGAGCAGCGCAAGGAGTCCATCCTCAGAGGGGCGGAGCGGGTCTTCGCGGAAAAGGGCTTCCGTGAGGCGACCATATCCGAGGTCGCCAGGAGATGCGGCGTCTCCGAGGCCACGATCTACGACTACTTCGGCTCCAAGGAGGAGATCCTTTTCACCATTCCCCTGGAAACGACGCGACGGGGAAAGGAAAAGCTCGAGGAGTACCTGACCTATATCCGCTCCGCCTCGGACAGGCTTCGGGCCATCATCCACAATTACCTCGACTTCTATGAAAAGCATCCCGACTACGCCGCGGTGGCCCTGCTCATTCTCAAGCAGAATCCCCGCTTCCTGGAGACGGAGGCCTATCGCATCATCCGGGGCTGGTCGCGGACCATTCTCCGCGTGGTGGAGGAAGGCAAGGCCTCGGGCGAATTCCGCTCCGAAGCCGACCCCTACGTGACCCGGACCATGGTGCTGGGTGCCGTGGAACACGCGGTTATCGGCTGGCTCTTGCTGGGCAGGCCGAGCAGCCCGGCCTCCATCGCGGAAACCCTGAGCGCGCAGATAATCCAGGGGCTGGACAGCCGGGAGAGCCGCGGATGGCAACTGGACATTACCCTGACCTCGGAAGGGGAGACCAAGCGCTACAGGCTGGATCCGGACAGGGAGGACGGAAAGGCATCCGACAACAGCTCTTGAGCCGCTACAGAGAAAGAAAGGCCCCAGATAATTATTCAGCACCCACTGTCTCAGCGTCCATGGGCACGGTTTTTTTTGACTCAAATCACCTAAGGATCTGTCTGCTTTTTTTGAGCCTGGCCCTTTATGTTGTCCCCGTTATTGACCCCACGCTCTGCGTGGGGTCATGTCGAGGACGCTCCGCGTCCAGAATGACCGCGGGAGCGGTCGGAGCACGTTCCCACGCAGAGCGTGGGAAGGATAATAAAAGGTGTGTTGATTAAAAAAACCCCGTGCCGAGGGCCTCATCAATAATGTGGTGAATAGTTGCAGCCCCAGAAACTCCATTCAGGGGGAGCACATCGGGTGTCTAGTTGTGGGGTTACAAGAGATTATCCACGGGTTCCATCCCAGTTTACTGAGGGTGAGGCAACAAACCACAGAAACTGGGAGGAATACCGTAGACATCCACCAAAATGCACGACAAACGCGCACAGGTCGAGAGGTGATGGTTCGCCGTGTCCTGACGGACGGCGAAATCTACCGCTCTGTTGCCGATGAAAAGGGAGTGGACGACGAACCGGATCCTTGCAAAGGGCCCGGTTCGTTGCCCTGCGGACAACTAAACTTCCGCCTCCAGCTCGGAATAGAAATCCTGCATCGCCTCGACGCTGATCCGTTTGTTGGACCTCTCGCCTTCGGAGCAGAGCCCCCGTGCACAGCGCCAGGGCTCCTCCGTGTGGGTCTGATTTCTGAGCCATTGCGCCGACTTTTGGCCGTAATAAATCACCACGGCTTCGATCGTTTCCCTTTGCTCCTCGGTCAGCTGCTCCGGGTCGCCCTGGGGAACCGTGGACACGTAGTACTGTCCCCTGTGTGTGTTGAACAGGTCCCGCACCACAGGCCCGTTGGCCCAGGCCTCGATGGGTTCTTCGAAAAGGGGCTCCTGCTCCAGGGCCAAGGCCCAGGCCTGGGAGTAATACACGAGCTTTTGAAGCTTCATTCCCGTGATCGGACCCTTTTGCTGCAGAATGTATTCGGCGACATCAAGGCTGGAGACCATATCAATCCTCCTTAGTTAATGACAATCATTATCATTTGCAATTAGTATAATGATCATTGGGCTCTCTATCAAGAGGGGCCCAATATTTTTTTTAGAATTTCAACTTATTCCGTCTGTGCAGCGAACTTCAAACAAGCGTCGGTGTTTCAGTGCACCGCCTACCCCACACCCCCTCGAATCCTTTAAGCTCTCAAGCCCGCCCCAGTTCCGACACAGTTTTATTTTTGGATACACTGCGGAGAGGACACCTCCCTTTCGCTGCCATCCTCGCGTGTGCTGAATGCTTTAAGCACAAGGATAAGAGCCGGACTGGCTCTGCACCCTCTCCTTCTTCGTGCCCACAATGGTGAATCCGCCAGTCTCCTCACCAACACACCTCCGAGACCTCTCATTCACCCACGCCTCATACCTTCACGGATTGCGCCCTTCTGCACACCATTTTTTTGTGCAAATTGTGCAAAACGAACATAAGCTTAAAAAATACTGTTCGCACTCTAGGCACTAAGGCTTATTGTATTCATATCATACTGCAGCGACTTTGTAACCCCTTTTGCACAATGGATTTGTCTGTATACTTCAAAAAAGCTTGCTCAAGCCCACAACCGCCTTGGTCGATAGACCGCATCCCGCATTGCTCGAGGATTCAAGACTCTACCTCCCCCTTGTCCCGAACACGGGAGTCGCAGAGAAAATTCCCGGCATTCGGTATGCACAAAGC
>JAZKRN010000169.1:0-6702 GCA_036628655.1 Desulfohalobiaceae bacterium
TTATGGCACGTAGTCATTTGAATCCAAGAGCAGTAATTCACGCAGAGAGGGAGTGGAGTCCACAAACAATCTGGCCGAGCGTCCGCTGCGCAGGACGGTCCTCTGGCACAAGCGGAGCATGGGCACGAAGAGCGAGTCAGGTGATAGCTGGGTGGAGCGGATTCTCACCCTGACCCAGACCTGTCGACTGCAGAACAGGCTCCCTATCCACTGCTCGTGGAGGCCATGGAGAGCTACCTGCAGGGAAACAGATCCTGACCTTAACTGGATTTCAAAGATCTACGAAAAAGAAGGGGAACATGTGACCCCTGAACGGTTACTGTTCATAGCAAACCATTTGTCAAATTCTTGCAACGTTCGAGGATAATTTTCGCCGCCTGTGGGATGATTGGGATATTGGCTTGTCATGATAAGCGAAGTGAGTACCCCCCTTTTTGATAAATTAAGCAGGAACGAATAAGGTCTTATTATGGAAGATGAACATAAGACAAAAAAGCAACTCTTGCGGGAACTCAAGGAATTACGTTCGCAAAATACCGAACTTGAAAGATCAATCTCCGGGGATGTATCTGCTGATCTTACCATGGATGTTACTTATAGCTTTGCTGAAAGTATTCTGGCAACTCTTCGAGATCCCATTATAATTCTGGATAAAGACTTGAAGGTCATCTCGGCAAACCGCAGCTTTTATACTACCTTTAAAACAACACCAGATGAGACCATTGGAAGTTTTATCTATGACCTTAAGAACAAAGAATGGGACATCCCCAAACTTAGAGAGTTACTTGAAGAGGTTATTTCTAAAAAACAAGCTTTCGACGACTTCGAGATCAGCCATGAGTTCCGGGATATTGGTCATAAAGTCCTGCTGCTCAACACTCGCGAAATATATCGGAAAGACATTGGCACAACAGTGCTCCTCCTGGCCTTTGAGGACATTACAGAACACAAACGACTGCAAGACTTGTTAATTGATTCTGAAGAGCTTTACAGACGTCTTTTTGAAACTGCAAACGACGGGATAGTGCTCCTGGAAAAAGACCAAGGGAAGATAACCCATTCTAATCCAGCCTTCGAGGAGATGCTGGGTTATAGTAAGAAAGAAATCGTTGCCAACAAGCTTCAGAACTTCGTTGTTTTGCCTGACTCGCAGGATTTTCAGACTATAATGCACGTTTTGAACAAGGAAGGCATTATTAAGTTCGACGATGTTCCATTAACAACTAAGTCCGGGCGGGGTGTTGATTCTGAGATATATTTCGTGGACAGGGCAAAATTGGTGCAATGCAATATTCGTGATATCACCGAGCACAAGCGGCAGGAGGAAGCCCAACGAAAGAGCGAGGAGAAGTTCCGCACCATATTCAACAACTCCAGCGATGCCATCTTTATTCACGATACTTCAGGACAGTTCCTGGAAGTGAATAATGTGGCTTGTGAGCGCCTCGGTTATACCCGAGATGAACTGCTGGAGATGACCTTGATGGATATCGACACCCCAGAGGCCGCCAGAATTTCGCCAGAGCATATACGACATCTGCATCAAGAGGGCTTTATATCCTTTGAAGGCGCCCATCAACGAAAGGATGGACACCAATTCCCCGTAGAAATAACCAGTCGCCTGATCGATTATGAAGGCGAAACCTGGATTTTGAGCACTGTCCGGGATATTACAAAACGCAAGCAGGCCGATAAGGCTTTGCAACAAAAATCCCGGGAGCTAGAGGAGCGGGTAAAGGAGCTTGACTGCCTGTATGGTCTGTCCCGCTTGATAGAACAGCCCGGCATCTCCAGGCAGGAACTGATGCAATCCACGGTGGAGCTTATCCCCTTTGGCTGGCAGTACCCTGATATGACCTGCGCTCGGCTGCTGCTGGAGGGCGAGGCGTTTTACAGCTCTGATTCCCGGGAGACAGCCTGGAAGCAGTCCGCCGACATCGTGGCGAATGGCAGCAGTGCTGGCCGCATCGAGGTATTTTATTTGCAAGAGGCCCCGGAGAGTGTTGAGGGGCCCTTTTTGAGTCGGGAGCGCGAGCTGCTCGAGAATATCGCGGAAAGTCTGGGCCAGTATCTGGAGCGAGAGCAAACCAGGGAAGCCCTGCGCAGATCGGAGAACTACTACCGCGCCATTTTCGAGATCTCCGGCTCGGCGATGTTCACTATTGAAGAGGACACGACCATTTCCCATATCAATTCCAATTTCGAGAAGCTGACCGGATATAGTCGGGAAGAGGTGGAAGCAAGGATGCCCTGGACGGAGCTCGTGCACTCGAACGACCTCCCTTGGATGAAGGAGCAGCATTTCTTGCGGCGACAGGACCCTGCTGCCGCTTTCAAAGAGTATGCATTCCGCTATCTACATCGAAGCGGCGAGGTCCGGCACTGCTTTTTGACCATCGATATGATACCCGGCACGCGGCGGAGCGTTGTCTCCCTGATAGACATCACCGAGCGCAAGAAGGCGGAAAAGGAGCTGCAAGCGGCCCACGACAAGCTGGGCTCAGTTGTAGAGCTGAATGTCGATGGGATCATGGTGCTCGACCAAGAAGGAAGCATTCTCTTTCTCAACCCGGCGGCAGCTGAAATGCTGGGCCAGGATCAAGATGAGCTTTGGGGAGAGCAATTCGGACACCCTCTCATTCCGGGCTCGAACACTGAGATAGAGCTTCTCTCCACCTCTGGCGAAGCCAGAGTGGTGGAGCTTCGGGGCCGGGAGACGGAGTGGAGCGGGCAGGCCGCGCTTTTGGTATCATTTCGGGATATGACGGAACGCAAGCGAGATGAAGAAAGGATCTATAATCTGGCCTATTACGACGAGCTGACAGGTCTGCCCAACAGGAGGTTGTTTTATGACCGGTTGAAACAGGTCGCTGCAAGATCCGAACACTTCGGTCACGGTGCTGTGTTTCTGATGGATATCCCCAAGCTCAGGGAGGTGAATGACACACTGGGGCAACAGGCCGGGGACGAGCTTATAGAAGAAGTAGCGCGGCGCATAAGTGACACGGTTTTTGAGGAGGACACAGTGGCCCGTGTCTCCGGGGGAGAATTCATCGTTTTATCAGAAGAAAAAAGTACTGCTGATGGAGCCCGCAATCTAGGGGGGCGCATTCTGGAGCGAATAGGCTTAAATCTCGAGCTTTCCGGCAGGCTGGTCTATCCGGAAGTCAATATCGGGTTCATACTATTCCCGGACTGGGGCACGGATCCGGATACCCTGATCAAGCAGGCGGATATTGCCCTGATCGAAGCCAAGAAAAACGCCTCTAGAATTCAGGAATATACGGGACAGGAGGACTGGATATCCCAACTGTTTCATTTGGAACATGACTTGAAGCAAGCCCTGGAAAATGAGGAATTCTTTCTCTGCTATCAGTCCCAGATCGATCTCCGTACTGGCCGCATTCTGGGCCTGGAAGCCCTGCTCCGCTGGAAACATCCCCAACGGGGAATCATCTCCCCCGGGGAATTCATTCCGGTGCTGGAGCAAACAGGGATGATCGCGTTTGCGGACGCTTGGGTCATTCACAGAGTGTGCAAACAGTCAAGGTCCTGGCAGGAGGAAGGCATTTTGGTGAGAACCTCTGTAAACCTGTCAGCTCAGGAGCTCAACGATGAGGCCACTATAGAGGTGGTCAGGGCGGCTCTGGAAGAAAACGGTGTGCATCCGGAAAGTCTGGAGGTGGAGATTACTGAGACGGATCTCATGGAGAACGTGGACCGGGCCTCACGGATCCTGCAAACATTTTCCAGCTGGGGGGTAAGGGTTGCCTTGGACGATTTCGGGAAAGGCTATTCCAGTCTGAGTTACCTGCAAAAGCTGGCTATCAATACCATAAAGATCGATAAGCAGTTCGTGGACGGCTTGCCGGACAACCAAGACTCCGTAACCCTGGTGCAGACGATCATCGCCATGGCCCATAATCTGGGCAAGATGGTCCTGGCCGAAGGCGTGGAGAGTGAGGAGCAGCAGCAAAAGCTCCTGGAGCTCGGCTGCGACTACGGCCAGGGCTTTCTCTGGGATCGCCCCCGCCCGGCCCAAGAAGTGATCCGGTAAAAGGGCGAAGCCCGGGGGGGCAGAACGTGCACCCCTTTGGAGAGGCAAGTGTTACTGCGAACAAAGTGCCAGGCTCATTATTCATTTTGTATGCAGCAAGGGATTATCAGACAAATTGCAAGAGTCTAGCTTCAGATTCCTGCATAGATCTATATTTTGGCATTCGCAAGCTATTGCTGCGCAGGTCTTGTGGCAGGAGTTGCATTCTCCGGGTAAAGATATTTGCCGCGACGTCGAGAAGAAGATACCCTGGGTTGTGTCTGCGGGCAGTAACTCTGCGTGCGCATGATGGATGGTCCATGGGGCCGCCGTGCTCGGTCCCGCCGGAGGGACCAGGGAGAGCTGCTCTCCGGCATGGGGCCTTCCCTCTGTCCGAATCCGGTGAGCTCCGCTCCCAATGTATTGTTTCCCTCTTGGAAGCGAGGTGTCTCTTGTCCCGCGTTTTTCTTTTCCCGTGTTTCCGTCTCCTGTCGAGATGGCGCTGGGCGGCGCTGTGTCTCCTCCTTCTGTTTCTCCTGGGCTGCGATGCCGAGGATAAAGCAGGAGATTCGAGGGAAGCAAAGGAGCGCGAGGAGCCGGTGCGCATTGTGTACGTGGACTGGGCTTCGGAAAGGGCGAGCGCGCATGTGGTCCAGGCGGTGCTCGAGGAGAGGATGGGGCGGGAATGCGAGCTGCTCGACGTGACCCTGGTCGCCATGTGGCAGGCCCTCGCCGCGGGTGATCAGGACGCCTCCGTTGCGGTCTGGCTCCCATCGCTGCAGGCCAAGTATCTGGAAACGCATGGCTCGGATGTGGAGAACCTCGGTCCCAATCTGAACGGGACGCGGGTCGGTCTCGTGGTTCCGGAGTACGTTCCCGTGGACTCGATTCCGGAGCTTTCCGAGCACCCGGAGAAGTTCGGGCACAAAATCATCGGCATCGACCCCCACGCCGGGATCATGGAAAAGACCAGGCGGGCGGTCGACGCCTACAATCTGCGTTCCTTCGACCTGGTCTCCGGGAGCGGCCCCACCATGACCACCGCGCTGGGAAAGGCCATCCGGGACAAGGAGTGGATCGTGGTCACCGGATGGACCCCGCACTGGAAGTTCGCCCGCTGGGACCTGAAATACCTCGAGGACCCCCGCAAGGTGTACGGGCCCAGGGAGCACATCAGCACCGTTGTCCGGCAGGGCCTTGAAGAGGACATGCCCCAGGTCTACTCCTTCCTGGACAGCTTCTCCTGGAGCCCCAAGGACATGGCCCGAGTCATGCTCAAGGCCCGGGGGAACGAGACCTCCTATGCCGAGGCGGCACGGGAGTGGATCGAGGAGAATGAGCCCCGGGTTTCAGCCTGGCTCAAATAGAACGCCTCTTTGGGGCACCAGGATGCATAGACAGGAGTCCGGCTCGTTCAGTCCGGTTAGGGACGCCTCCACCAAGCCCTGGTTTCTCGCCTCCGTCATTGCCACACTCATCCTGGCCGGCCTTCTGGTGTGGTATCTCGCCTTTTCCTTCCAATTCATCAATTCCTTCAGGACTCAGGAGCTAGCAGTGGAGAGGGCCTCCTGGAAGCTCCTGTACTACGACGAGACCCTGAATATGGCCACCCGGGTGAGCACTCTCAGCGGTAACCTAAAATGGCGAACCACCTATTCGGAGGTCAAGCCCAGACTGCAGGAGCTGCTGGACGAGATACCTGAAATGATCGACACGCCGGAGATTCGCCGCAAGGTGGAGAAACTGCGGGGCTACGACGCCAACCTCACCCGCCTGGAGGAAAGGGCCTTCGGGCTCGTGAGCCGGGGAGAAAAGGAAAAGGCCGAGAATATCCTGGCCGGATGGGACTACACCAAGAACAGGATGCGCTTCGAGACCCTGGCCAAGGATCTCGCCAATCTGGTGCAGGACCGCATCAAGCGCAAGGCTTCCTTCCAGAAGAGACTGGCGATAGCGATTCTCGCGGTTATCGCGGCCTGTCTCCTCGCGCTCGGGATCTTCTGGACCATGACCGTTCGCTTCTGGCGCAGACAGCTCGTGAGCAAAAAAGAGGCGGAGGAGGCGCTGCAGGAAAGCGAGGACAAATACAAGAGCCTGGTCCAAACTTCGCCGGACGCGATCGCTCTGGCGGACCGGAGGGGACGGCTCCTTGCCGCCAATCCGGCCATGGAGGAGCGGTTCCCCTCCATGGGCAGAGGTCTGGAGGGGAGCACCTATTACAGCCTCATGGAGGAGGAGGCGGCAAAGCAATGCGTAGAGCTCGGCCAAAAGGCCATCGCGGAGAACAGAATCATTCATCAGGAGGACGTCCGGGGGGACAATAGCTACGAGGAGTACTACATTCCGGTGAGGACTTCCTCCGGTGAGAGTCTCTTCCAGGTGATCTCCAAGGATGTCACGGAAAAGAAGGAGATGGAAAGGCGTCTCCGAGAGATGAGCTACCACGACTCCCTGACCGGCCTCTACAACCGCAATTTTTTCGAGGCGGAGATGATGCGGCTCTCCGACGGCCGCTACAGCCCGGTTGGAGTCATCATCAGCGATCTGGACGGGCTCAAGTACATCAACGACAGCCTGGGGCATCAGTCCGGGGACGAGGTCCTGTTCCAGACAGCAGAGATACTGCGGAGCACCTTCCGCTCCAGCGACATCATAGCCCGAATAGG
>JAZKRN010000170.1:0-6637 GCA_036628655.1 Desulfohalobiaceae bacterium
GCCCTTTTGTCACCTCAAATAGGTGCCGGACAACGAAGCAATTGGAAGATTGGGGGCGTCCTGCCTAGGCGAGGGCCATGGCCTTTTCCGGACAGATCTCCTGGCAGCAGAAGCAGGTGATGCAGGTGTCCGCGTCCACCACCGGAATCCCGTCTTGGTCCAGGCTCAGGGCGGATACGGGGCAATGTTCTACGCACTCCCCGCATCCGGTGCAAAGCTCGGGATCCGCTCGAGCGGTGAGCCGGGCACGGTTGTGGATCACCTCCTGCAGGGTCTCGTTCTGGATATTGGCCTCGCCGCCCAGCGGCGGGATCTTGAAATTTGGGACTTGCCTCATTTCCCCGAGGATGTCGATCGCATCGGGGTCGACATCCCCGAGTCCCAGCTCCCGCGCCCTTTCCAGGAAACGCAGCTTTCCGGGGGCCAGGCCCATCATGCGGGCCACGACACTGTCCATGGCCACGGCGTTGTCCGAGGCGAGGATGCGTCCCACATCGCGCAGCTCCGGCGATGCCGGACCGTTGCCCTCCATGCCCACCACCGCGTCCATGATGAAGACATCAGGCACCCTGAGGCGGAAGACGTCCACAACTGCCTCGTGGAAGCGAAGCGGCTCTCCGGCTTCCCTGTGCAGCTTGGCTTTCTGGCCGCCAGGGAGGATGCCGTAGCTGTTCTTGATCGCCCCGGTGATCACTGTGAGGCCGTGGGTCTTGAACTTGGGCAGGCTGATGACCACATCCGCCAGGAGCACTTCACTGGAGACGCTCACGCGGGACATAAGGGACGGATCGAAAGCCATCTCCTCGGATTCGTGCCCGATGTTGGCGTAGTATCCCTTGGCCGCCTCCAGGAGCCCGGTATCCCGGAAGCAGCGCTCGTTGTCCCCGTAGTCGAACAGTCCCGGATTGTCTCCCACCGTAATCGCGCTCGCCCCGGCTTCCTCCACGGCGTCCACCACCGCCCGAACCAGGGCGGGATGGGTGACCACCCCCTCCTCGGGCCCGGAGGCGCGCAGGACATTGGGTTTGATGAGCACCCGCCTGCCGGAGAGGCGCGGGGCGAAGAGCTCCAGGGAGCGATCCACTGCGCCGCGGCAGCTCGCATAACTCGCCGGCTCGATGAGCACGCGGGACATGGGAACCTCCTTGCATTGCCCCGAGCGGGGCTTTGCGGATTGGGAATGTTCGTGTTGGCACTGTCAGTGATTCTTTTAAAAATGGGTCCAATAGACTGAATTATTAAGAGAAAGAGCCAGGCAAGGCCTGCCTCGCATTTTCATGCTTCGTTGTGCCCGGATCAGCTCGGGAATGAGGGTTGTATGAAACCTCTTGATCATGACCGGTAATTCGTGGTTCGTGGTTCGTCTCAGGAAATTCATAGACTGTGTACAACGGATTTGCGTACCGGAAATACCACACCGAATCGGCCTGAATAAAATAGGCCCTTTCACATGGGCGGTCAGGATTTTTCCCGGCCCATTTCCGGAGCGATGAAGGGGGCTCTGTCAAAGCGTCTTCGGAGCCAGTTCAGGGAGTTGAGGACCGAAGGATGGCCCACAAGTCTTCGCTGCAGATTGAACTTGCCGGGGAAGTTGGTCAGGGCGAGCCCGAGAATAATTGTCAACAGGCCCTGGCCCGGAAGCACGAGCATGGCCAGTCCGGCCAGGATGAGCACGATTCCCAGGAGGTTCTTGACTACGAGCAGGGGAAGTCCCGTTGCGAGGGAAAGGCGCTGCGGTGTTATCCGCTGTCTTCGGGCGGGGAGGAAATAGTCCCGGGGAAGACGGAGCAGGATCCATGGAACGATCGCAATGCCGCAGAGCATCATCACCGCGGAGCCGATCCCAGTGGCCCACAGTATCTCCGAGTGGGCCTGAAGCCAGTCCCAGGGAAGCATGGTCGCAGCTCCTTCTGTTGTTTCAGCATGCGCCTGCCTTGGATCGTCCGCTCCAGACGCAGTGGTTCGGCGACGCGACGCCCTTTTCGGCTCATGGAGCTGTTTTTGCCGCTCTCACTAAATCCGGAGCGGATGGGAATCCCGCGCGAGGTCCTTGCGCCCTTTGCCCAGGCATTGCCAAGGACCCCGCTCGAGATATCGGGGAAGAGTTGCCCCGGAAGGGAAAATGTCTTTCCCTTATCCCATCATCTTGGAGGGGAGGAAGAAAACAATATCCGGAAAGGCGGTCAGGATGACCACCATGATGATCATGATCACGAAGAAGGGGAGCGTGGCGCGCAGGATGGTGAACAGGTTTTCCTTGGAGATGTGCTGGATCACGAAGAGACTGAAGCCCACCGGAGGGGTGATCTGGGACAGCTCCACCATGATGACCAGATAGATGCCGAACCAGAGAGGATGGAATCCCGCCTGCACCACGATGGGCAGGACGATGGGCAGGGTCATGACCACGATGGATATTCCGTCCAGGATCATGCCCAGCAGGAGATACATAAAACCCACCACCAGGATCAGCACGTAAGGGGACAGATTCAGGGAGGCGATGTAGGAGCTCAGGGCACTGGCGATCCCGATGAAGCCCACGATCTGGGAGAGGAAGGCCGCTCCGGTGATGATGAAGCAGATCATGCACGTGGTGCGCACCGCCGCCATGAAGGATTCCCGCATGTTGTCCAGGGTCAGGTTCCGGAAATAGGCGGCAAGGACGAAGGCCCCCACGACGCCGATCGCTGCGGCTTCCGTCGGGGTGGTGTACCCCAGATAGATGCCGCCCAGCACCACGAAGATGAGCAGGAAAACGGGAAAAATATCCTTGAGCCCGGCAAGGCGGTCGGACCAGGTATGGGTCTGCTCGTTTGCGGGGACGTATTCAGGGTGCAGGAAGGACTGGAGTATGATGTATCCGGAGTACATGCCCCCCAGGATCAGGGCGGGGATGACCCCGGCGATGAAAAGCTTGCCGATGGAGGTTTCGGCGAGGACCCCGTAGATGATCATGATCAGGCTGGGCGGAATGAGAAATCCCATGGTCCCGGCCCCCGCCAGAGAGCCCAGGGCCAGCTTCTTGTGGTATCCGCGGCTCTTGAGCTCGTGCAGGGTGATGTTGCCCACGGTGGCGGTGGTGGCGGCGCTGGACCCGGAAACAGCGGCGAAGAGAGAGCAGGCCACGACGTTGATGTGGTAGAGCCTGCCGGGAATTCGGCTCAGCCAGGGAACAAGACCGCTCAGAAGGCGAGTGGAGATTGCGGTGCGGTAGAGGATCTCCCCCATGAGCACGAAGAGCGGAAGGGCGCTCAGGGCCCAGGAGTCCAGGCTGTTCCAGATGGAGTTGGCCAGGATGTTGCCGATCTTGTCCCATACCGAGAGCACCGGCGGCAGATTGAGGTCGTACAGAAGCAGGCCAACGATGCCGGTGCCGAAGAGGGAGAATCCGATCCAGAGCCCCGAGAGCAGGAGACCGAACATGATCACCACGAGAACGATGGAAAGGGTGAGCGGATCAGCGATCATTGAGCCTCCTCAGAAAAAAGGCCGCGAGCTCCAGAAAGAAAAGGATGAGTCCTGCGGGAACGGCGGCTTCGGGGATCCAGAGCGGGGTTTCCGCGACAGTGTCCGCAGTCATGCCCATGGAGTAGTTGTCGTAGACCATGAGCACGGAATAGTAGATGGCAAAGCCGCAGATCCCGAGCGCGACCAAAGCGGCCGCGAGGTCGAGCTTATGCCGTATCCATGCCGGAAGCCGGTCATAGATCAGGGTGATTCGGATGTGCCCCCTGTGGTGCATGGTATAGGCCAGTCCCAGGGAAACTGTGGCCACAAGAAAATACCCGCTGTACTCCGCCGTAACCATCGTGGAGGTGGAGAAGAATGTGCGCAGGCCGATCTCCATCACGATGAGGGTCACGGTCAAGCCCATGAAAAGGGCGGCGAGGAAGGCCCCCGCCCGGCAGAGGCCTTCCACGTAGCGTTGCAGTCGCCGCATTGGTCTACATTCCTATGGCTTCCAGGGCCTTTTTGGTGTCCTCGTCAGCGTCCTGCTTGAACTCGTTGAAGATCTCGTCCGCGATGCGATCCAGCTCCTTCTCCAGCTCGGGACCCACCTCGGAGACCTCCATGCCGTTCTCCTTGAGCACCTTCAGGGATTCCCTATTGCTCTTTTTGGAGGCCTTCCACTGGGCCTTCTCCGTCTGCTTGGCCGCCTTGAGCACGGCTTCCTGCTGCTCGGCGCTCAGGGAGTTCCAGTAGTCCATGTTGATGGTGACCATGTTCAGGGGATAGGCGAAGTGGATCTTTTTGAGGTGGTTCAGCACTTCCCAGAACTTGCCATCCTTGCCCGAGGTCGCGGAGGTCAGCACGGAGTCGATGAGCCCGGTGTTCAGCGCGGAATAGACCTCGCCCCAGGGCATGGACTGCGGATTGCCCCCGGCCTTGCGGAGGAAGGACGCTCCGTTCTTGTCGTAGGTCCGGGTCTTGAGACCCTCGAAATCCTCCAGGGAATTGACCGGCTCCTTGGTGAACAGGCCGCTCGGGGGCCAGGGGGCGGCGTAGAGCATCTTCTGGTTCCACTCTTTGCAGGCCTTTTCATAGTAGGGGCGGGCGGCATCGAAGAGCTCCCTGGCCTCGTCGTAGGACTTGACGATGCGGGGATAGGTGCTCAGGCCGAAGATCTCCTCGCTTCCGGAGACCACGCCCATGAGGATGTCCGACATGGGCACGGATGCGTCCTTGACCGCCTTGAGGAGCTCGCTGCCCTCGTACCCCAAGCTTCCGCCGGGCTGGACCGCGATCTCGATCTCGCCGTTGGTGTACTTCTCCACCTTCTTGGCGAAGTCCATGGCTCCCTGGGTGTGGAAGTTGGACGCGGGATAGATGCAGTTGAGGTTCATCTTCATGTCCGCCGCGCCTGCCTGGAAGGCAAAGGCCAGCACAAGGACCAGGGTGAAGAGAAGAATGCGCCGCATAACTGCCTCCTTGGTTTGGGGTTGGGGATGCCGAACCGCATTGTTCGGCGAACCCAAACTATCTCGGCTCGCTTTCCGTGTCGAGTGCTGCGGCTCCCCGATCCCCGTAGAGACGATGTTCCAGCTCTTTTAGGCGCTGTTGCATCTCCCTGCGGAGGGAAACCGCGGTTTCACGGTCCACGGACTGAAACCGGATCCGGTCCCCCGGAGCGGCCTGACCCAGACGCCAGAGATCGCTGGAGATGACGGTGGCCACCTTGGCGTATCCCCCCACGGTCTGTTCCCGCATCAGGACAATAGGGCTGCCGTCTCCGGGGACCTGGATATTCCCCGGCAGGCTGGGCTCGGAGAGTACCCCGCCGGGGGAGTCGCTCGCATGATGCAGCGCGGCCCCCTCCAGGCGGATGCCGCGCTTGTCCGCCTGCGTGGTGACCAGGTACTCGGATTCAAAGAGCTCCTCGCCCCCGGACCGAAAGAATTCGGCCTGGGGGCCGGGGAGGCATCTGAGGACCATTACCTCGGAGAGATCCGGCACGAATTCCTGCGGGATTTCGCCGCGGACCCGCGCATCAGGGGACGGCTCCTCAACCGGGAGAAAATCGCCCCTGCGCAGGGGGCGACCCCTGTATCCCCCGAATCCGGCCTGAACATTGGTGGAGCGGCTGGCCATGATCTTGGGCACGTCGATCCCTCCGGAAACGCCCAGATAGAGGCGGCAGCCCTTGCGGACCCTGTCCATGCGCAGCACGTCCCCGGGCTCGAGGGCAAAGCCGGACCAGGTGGCCATTTTTGCGCCATTCTTCTTGATCTCGGTCTCCGCGCCGGTGACCGCCACCCAGACGGGCTTGAGCGCGGCCAGGGTGCAGCCCACGACGGTCATCTCCAGCACGGCCGCGTTGGGCCGGTTGCCCACCAAAAGATTGGCAACCCGGAAGGCATATTCGTCCGCGGCCCCGGAAACGGGAACCCCGAGCTTCTGGGAGCCGCGGCGGCCCGCGTCCTGAACTGTGCTGAAGGATCCGGGCTCCAGGACCAGGAAGGCGCTATCCATGGCAGCCCTCCCGGAGCATGCGGTTGAATTCCTCTTCGCTCACCGCGACGAAGCGGAGGCTGTCCCCTGGCCGGTAGTAGGGCACCGGATCCTCGGCCTCGGGGTCAAAGAGTGTGAGCGGCGTGCGGCCGATGAGTCGCCATCCCCCCGGACTGGCCAGGGGATAGATCCCGGTCTGGGAGCCGGCAATGCCCACGGAGCCCGCGGGGACGTGCGAGCGGGGCGTATCCAGCCGCGGCGTGGCGATGCGCTCGTCCAGGCCGCCGAGATAGGGGAACCCCGGAGCGAAGCCGAGCATGTACACGGGGTAGGTGCCCGAGGAATGGATGCGTATGACCTCCTCCGGGGTCAGGCCGTTGTGCTCTGCCACGCTTTCCAGATCCGGACCGAAATCGCCCCCGTAGCGGATGGGGATTTCCACAACGTGTCCGGAAGCCCCGGGCTCTTCCTCGCCGGAGTCCTCGATTTCCTGGAACAGTTCCTCGATTTGGGCCTTGAGCCGGTCCGGATCCAGGGTCGCGGGCTCGAAGAGGATCAGGAAGGAGCAATACGCCGGCACGATCTCCACGACTCCGGGAAGGGCCTGTTGCTCCAGCAACAGGGCGAGCCTTCTGGTCCGCGTGTTCAGGGTCCAGTCGATCCGGTCCCCCAGCTCCACCAGCAGGCC
>JAZKRN010000171.1:0-6554 GCA_036628655.1 Desulfohalobiaceae bacterium
CCTCAAATAGGTGCCGGACAACGCAGCAATTGGAAGATTGGGGGCGCCCTGTTAAATAAGTATCGTCTGAAGACCACACATCAGATAATCTGGGCCAACTCGGTCTGTCGCAGGCTCTTTTGTACCTGGGGATTGTCCCTCAGCGATTTGAGAAAGATGGATGTTCGGTGATCCATAATCGCCTTGAAGAGGCGAACGATCCGCGACGTGAATTGATAGGCCAGATCCCAGTCCTCCTCGAACAGAGCAAAGACCTCGTCCGCGGAAAGCACGATCAGCTCGCTCGGCTCATCGCAAACCGCCTTTGAGGAGCTCCTGCTCTCCGGGATGAAAGCCGAAACCCCGCAGGCGTGCCCCTGCCCCACAGTGCCCAGCGTGATGGACACATCGGTGGCGAGATCGATGGACAGCGAAACCTGCCCTGTAAGAACCATATAAAAGTGTTTCAGATTCTCGCCGCTTTCAAAGAGACTCATGTTTGCGCTGTAGATATAGAGGTGAGCGATAGCAGCGAGTCGATCCAGCATGCTCTCGGGCATGTCCGAGAGCATGTAAATTCGTTTGAGGTCGTTGCGAGGCACCATAATGCGCTGTGCTACCCTTTCCTCCGCCCTGTAGGAGCACTGAGCTCCCAGTGGGGCGATTTGCGTTTCACTGGTCGAGATCCCCGGACGATTCTACGGACTCAAATCGACAAACCCTGAACACGCGTCTATCGCTCTGTGCATGGCTAAAAGAAGTTGGCCAGCACAAAGAAAGCGGTCACAAACAGAGCCGTCAGTCCCGCACCGATTCCGATCGGAATATTGGCCACCATCACATCATTATAAATCATACTCTTCTTCAATTCCAGCCTTTTCCCGCGATAGCCCGCCGCCATCCAGAAGATAACCATGACAAAAAGCATCAAACGCGCCGGCGTGTCCTTCAAAAATCTGGTAAGGCCCGAAGCGACGCCTTGCAACGCCCTTTCGCAGGTCGAATTCAAACGGTTCAAGCCTGCATCAAAGGCCGCATAAGCCCATTTTCCCCCTTTGCGGTAAACCCAGTCCGTATCCAGATTCAGCGCTCGAATCTCCGGGGGATAGTATCCGGAAAGAATCAACAGACAGAAGGCCAGGGCCCCGAACATGAGCAAGTGCAGCTGCGAGAGCACATGAGTGGATGTATAGGGTGCGTAATCCACGGCATTGGGCAGAATGTCATACAAGGGCTGAGGGAAGAAACCGAGAAAAACGCATAAGAAAGCGGTGAATCCCATGGCCAAAAGCATGTTCAAAGGCGGCTCCTGGGGGCGCATTCCGGAATCGTGCCCGAAAAACGTAAAATAAGGGACCTTGATCCCGGCATGGTGGAATACCCCCGCGGAGGCGAATTGCAGAACCAGCCAGACTGCCACCATCTTGTGGTGGCCTGCGGCGCTGATAATCATGGATTTGCTGATAAAGCCGCTAAAGAGCGGGAAGGCAGAAATCGAGGCCGCACCTACGATACAGAAGATGCAGGTCAGAGGCATGGTCTTGTACAGGCCGCCGAGGTCGGTGCACTTGATGCGCCCTGTCATATACAGCACAGAGCCGACGGACATGAACAACAGGGCCTTGTACAGAATATGCGTAAAGGCGTGCGCCACTGTTCCGTTGATTGCCAGTGAGGTGCCGATCCCCACACCGACAAGCATGAACCCTACCTGATTGATGAGGCTATAGGCCAGGACGCGGCGAATATCGTTTTCCAGCACTGCATAGAAGATGGGAATGGCCGTCATTGCGGCACCGAGCCAGATCAGGGCTTCGGTTCCGGGAAAGGTCCTGGCCATGACATAGACCGCGCTCTTGGTGGTGAAGGCGCTCAAAAAGACAGCCCCGGTGACTGTGGCTTCGGGATAGGCGTCCTGGAGCCAGGCATGTAAGGGGGGTATGGCCGCATTCAGGGCAATGCCGATAAAGATCAGAAGGGATGCCGGGCCTTCCAGGCCGATATAGTCGAATTCCAGGGTTCCCGTCTTCTGGAAGTAGAGAAGAATGCCCGCCAACAGGCACAATCCGCCGAAAATGTGCACCAGAATGTAGCGATAGGCGGCAACCCGAGACTGTTCCGTGCGCCGGGCAAGTATGAGGAATGTAGAGGCTACGGCCATGATCTCCCAGAATATATACAGACTGAGGAAATCCCCGGCAAAGGTAACGCCCAGGGCGCTTCCGGCATAGCAAAGGCCGGACACATGTTGCAGGTCATCCTTGATATTCAGGGCAAAGAGGAGAGAAAGAAAGGAGATGATGGTGAATATGAAGCCGAAGACCAGGCTCAGCCGATCCACTCGGCCCAGGATGAGCTGGTAGTCGAGGAATTCCATGCTCCAATGCGTGCCATAGGGAATGCTGGCCAGCACGACAAAAGAGACAGTGGGCAGGAGCAGCATGAATGCGGCTTTCGTCTTGCCTCGCAGAAGGGGAACGATTGCGGCACCCACAAGAAAAATCAAGGCTGGGGGAAATCCTGGATTCAAAAGGGAGGTTATCGCCATAGAATTCCCGTTTTCAATTCGTGTGCGAACAATTGCTTACTCAACCGAGCACCATGAACATAAGAGGATACAGTCACGAGCTGATAGAGCGGATTTAACAAAAGCACTCAATCCTACTCTGTATCATAATAATCTTCATTTCGTTTGAGGAATACTCGCATGAGTTTGGCAATAAAGATAAGTGCAACACAGGATATAAATCCATATACTGCAAAAAAACCAAACTCTTTTTCGAAACTGAAATATGTATGTCTATGAATGAATATATCTAGTACTAACAACAGAATGAGACTGGCATAAAATCCATACAGAGTCCATTTAACATTGCGAGGATTGTCGAATATTTTGAGTTCTTTCTTCATAACACAATCTCTTCGTGCAAATTACAAAATTGAACCTGCAAAAATATAGATCAGATACACTGAACTTATTCCCAGTATTATATAAAAAGACAATCTGTATCCGGGTACAGGCTCATGTTTCAGTATGCTCTTTCTGTTTTCCTCCATTTCTAGCTCCGTAGCCTACTGATTGGTTATCTCGATAAGGCGAATAAACACATCAGGCCAAAAGAACAGCACAATGGAGCCTATCCCTGTAATCACGAGAGGAACGACACACCTCATAGGCTCTATATTCGAAGGAGGCACCAAGCTTGGATCCTTGGGCTCCCTGAAAAACGCTCTGTAGACAATAGGCAGAAAGTATGCGGCATTGAGGAGGGAGCTTGCCAGGATAACCGTCAGCAGCAGAAAGCTCTGTTTTTGCAAGGTCCCCAGCACAAGATACCATTTGCTTATGAATCCGCCGCAAGGGGGAAGACCGATAATGCTCAGGGACCCGACAAAAAAGGCCCCCATGGTGAAGGGCATGGCTTTTCCGATGCCGTCCATCTCGCTGATGTGCTTTTTCCCCGTGGCCACCATGATCGCCCCGGCGCAGAAAAAGAGGGTGATCTTGCCCAGGGCGTGCATCACAATATGCAGGACACCACCCACAAGACCGAAGGGGGTGAGGAGCCCCACACCCAGGACGATATAGGACAATTGGCTCACTGTGGAGAAGGCGAGCCTGCGTTTGAGCTCGTCCTGGGACAGGGCCACAAGGGAGCCCAGAATGATCGTCACCGAAGCGATCAAAGCCACGACAGAGCCGAGATGGAAGGATGCGAGCAGGTCGAAGCCGAAGACACCGGTCACGACGCGGACGATGCTGAATGCCCCCACCTTGACCACGGCCACGGCGTGCAGCAGGGCGCTGACCGGCGTGGGCGCAACCATGGCCGCGGGCAGCCAGCCGTGCAGCGGAAAAATGGCCGCCTTGGCGAATCCGAAGAGGAAGACCAGGAGCAGAACCGTGGCCATGGGCTGGGAGATCCCCGCCCCGAAGACCCCGCTCTGAGCGAACTCCAGTGTCCCGGCGATATTGTAGGTCAAAATCATCGCCGGCAGGACCAGCCCCACGGAGGTTCCCAGGATGTAGCCCAGATACTTCCTACCGCTTACGAGGGCCTCGCGGTCCTGATGATGGGTCACCAGGGGATAGGTGGACAGGGACAGGATCTCGTAGAACAGGTACAGGGTAAGCAGATTGGCCGAAAAGGCCGCCCCGATGGTCGAGGACAGGGCAACTGCGAAAAAGCAGTAGAACCGTGTCTGGCTGTGTTCCGCCAGCCCGCGCATGTACCCGATGGAATAAACGGTGGTCACGATCCAGAGAAAGGAAGCGACCAGGGCGAAGGCAAGCCCCAGTCCGTCCACCCTGAGGGCGATATCCGCGCCCGGAGCGAAGCTGAAGAGGGTGATGCCATATTCCTGACCGGCAAGCACACTCGGAACGAGAGAGGCGACGAGGCCGAACTTGACCAGCCCGGCCAGAATGGTCCAGGCCTCGCGGATATTGGGCCTGCCGCTGCTGGATACGAGAACGGGCACTACAGCCAGTGAGACGAGCACTGCCAAAAGGGGACGAACCGAAAAAAGCGTCTCCATCAGATCAAGCTCCCCAGGACAAAGGGCTGGATCATTGTGCTCACGATGCTTCCCGAATAGAGGCCGACAAGCACTAGACCGACGGTAACGAGGAGCAGGCAGGCCACCATGGCCGGCGGGGCCTCATCCGTTTTCACCTCGTGGTGCTCCCCGTGATGGCCGTGTCCCGCCTGGAGGTCACCGAAATAGGCGTATTCCGTGACACGGACAAAGAGCACCGCATTGATCAGGCTGCTCAGAAGGAGGGCACCGACATAGGTGTACTGACCCGCCTGGAGGCCGCCGCTGATCAAGTACCATTTGCTGAAAAAGCCGCAAGTGGGCGGAACCCCGACGATGCTCATCCCTGCCAGAATGAAACCCAATCCGCTCAAGGGCATGCGGGCGAAGGCCTCGCGCAGGTTTTCCAGGCGCAGCTCGCCGAGCTTGTAGGCAAAGTTCCCCGCCGCCAGAAAGACGGCGAAGGTCATCAGGGCGTCATTGATGATGTGAAGGATGGTCCCGGTCATGGCGGCCTGGTTCCCCAGCCAGGCCCCTCCCACCATGTATCCGATTTCGGAGATGATGATGTAGCAGAGGATCTTGGCCAGATTGTGCTGCACCAGGGCCATGACCGCCCCGGCAACGATTGCCAGGACAGCCAGCCACACGATGATCGGGCTGAGATCCAGGATCCCGAACACGTACTCCGCGCCGAAAACAGTGAGCATAAGCCGGATCATGACGTAGAGCATGACCTTGGTCATGAGCGGAGCCATCACCCTGCTGGCGCTCATGGAGGCGTAGGTATAGGCATTGGGAAGCCAGATGTGCATGGGGAAGAAGGCCATCTTGATCCAGACACCGACCAGGCAGAAAATGAATCCCACCAGGACCGTCTGCGAGGCCCAGATCTGGGGCAGAAGCGAGGCGATATCCCCCATGTTCAGGGATCCGGTCATGATATACAGATATCCCACCCCGAGCAGATAGAAACTCGCTCCGATCACACCCAGGTAGACGTAGTTCAGGCTGGCCAAGGGGGCCCTGGAGGAAGGGCCCATAGCGATGAGGGCATACGCGCTCAGGGAGGTGATTTCCAGCAGGACGTAGAGGTTGAACAGGTCCGCTGTGGCTGTCACTCCCATCAGGCCGGTCACGAAAAGGAGATACAGCCCGAGGAAGGTCTCTTTCCGATCCTTGAGCTCGCGCTTGACGAATTCCCAGCTCGCCACGAGGTTAATCAGGGCGACTGCGGAGACAGCCACCAGGACCAGGCCGTTGAAGAGGTCCACGCGCAGCTCGATCCCCACCGGCGGCGGCCAGCTGGCCATTCTGTAACTAAGCGCTCCCCCGCTCACCACTTCGTTCAAAGCGGCAAGCGAAGCAAGCAGGGATCCCAGCAGACCGGCCAGGGCCACGGGGAGGCAATACTGTGTCCGGAGCCAGGCCAAACCGCTGACGACAAAGGCGGCTATCAGCGGGGCCAGGATCATAAGGGCCGCAATGTGCTCCAGCATGGCTACATCTTTTCCCGTATCCGCATCCGAATTTCGTCTTCTTCCAGGGTCCCGTACTCACGATAGACCTTAACCGCTATAGCCAGCGCCACGCCGAAGGTAGCCACCGAGACCACGATGGCCGTCAGCATGAGGACGTGGGGCAGGGGGTTCATGTACGCCGCCGCATCGATGGATTCCGGGGTGATGTGCCCCGGTCCGTGGGCGTTGCGGATAATGGGGATGGTGGCCCCTTGCTTGTAGCTTATGGAAACAAAAAACAGGATGATGGCGGCCTGGAAGATATTCATTCCCACCAGTTTCTTGACCAAATTGTTCTTGGCGATGATGGCGTAGAGGCCGATCATCATGAGGATGATATAGAGCCAGTAGTTGTACTTGGCCACGATCTCCTGGAGCAGCTGTTCCATAGGCGCACCCTTTGCCGGAGGTCAGAAGTCAGAGGTCAGAAGTCAGAAGTCAGAGAGGTTGGAAAGGAGGACGAAAAGTTATTCGAGCCCGGTTCCACAGCCGATCTTATCCGCATCTGCTGTCCGA
>JAZKRN010000172.1:0-6534 GCA_036628655.1 Desulfohalobiaceae bacterium
CGCCTTGAGCTGAAGAAGGCCTTGAGCAGGGAGCCGCATTCGTCCTCCCGCACTCCTTCCATCCACCAGAAGTAGTGATTGAGCCAGGGCAGGTCATCGGGGTAGGATAGCCTGGAGACCACCGCTCCGGATCTGTAATCTCTCGCGCCGTAAACAAGGCCAGCCACGCGGGACTGGGTCAGGGCGCCCAGGCACATGATGCACGGCTCCAGGGTGCAGACGAGGACCGTGCCCGGAAGGCGGTAGTTGTCCTTGAGGCGAGCCGCTTCGCGCAGGGCAAGGATTTCCGCGTGGGCGGTGGGGTCGTTGGAGCCAATGGGGCGGTTGAAGGCGCGGGCCAAGGGAGAGCCGTCAGCATCGAGGAGCACAGCGCCGACGGGGACTTCCTCATGCTCCCGGGCTATGAGGGCCTGCTCCAGGGCCCGGTCCATCCATCCCTTGTAGCCTGCTGGGTCCGGAGTGGGTAATGGCATAGGGTCAATCCATAGCGTTCCGCGAAGGGGTTGCGAACAGCCCGGTTATGGGGACAGAGTGTGCAGGTGGGAAATCGCGTTGGCGAAGAGGGCGCTTCCCAGGGGGACGTTGTCACCCCGGGTCCAGGCGGGATGGTTGGTCCTGTGGTGATAGGCTTCCGGATGGGGCATGAGCCCGAAGATGCGGCCGCTGGGATCGCTCAGCCCGGCGATTCCTTCGGGAGAACCGTTGGGATTAGCTGGATATTGGGAGGCGGCCCTTCCTTCGGCGTCGGTGTAGCGGAGCGCGATAAGGCCCTCGTCCCGGAGTCGGTCCAGGATCTCTTCCTTGCGGGGAAGGAGTTTGCCCTCGCCATGCCGGACAGGCATCTGGAGCTGATGGAGGCCCTTGGTGAACACACAGGGGCTCTCGGGATTACAGCGCAGCTGGGCCCACCTGTCCTCGAAGCGTGCTGAGTCGTTGTGGCTGAGGCTGACCTGCTGCTGGGCCTCTTCGCCCGGCAGTGCGGGAAGCAGGCCGAGCTTGGCCAGGAGCTGGAATCCATTGCATATGCCCAGGATGAGCCCCCCGCGCTGATGCAGATCCCGTATTTCCTCCAACAGGGAGCGTCCCTCCGGTGTCTGGGAATAGGTAAAGCGCGCCGCAGCGGCCTGGGCGGCGCCGAGGTGGTCCCCGTCCAGGAATCCGCCGGGAAAGATGAGGAAGTTGTAGTCCGGGATGCGTACGCTCCCCTGGATCAGATCGGCGAAATGACAGACCGTCGCCTCGTCCGCTCCCGCGATGCGGGCGGTGTGGGCGGTTTCGCGCTCGCAGTTCGTGCCGTGGCCCGTGAGGACCAGGGCCCTTGCCTGTGTCATGGGTCGCTCCCGAATAGTTGCATCAAGGTTTTCGAGGGGCCATGTCCGGTGAACAGGTTTGTGGCATGAAGGATCATGCCGGATCAGGAAGATTACCCGGCACATTCGCCGGACGTCAAGCAAGGGCGGGTATGACAACGTGGACTTTTCCGGAGTAACGCGTTATAGGGATCGAGTTTGGAGAAAAAAATCCGGCAACGGATGGAAAGGGCTTTGAGCTCGATAGGTGGAATCAGGCAAAAGAAAGGTGAAAATGGCGATGGCAACGAAGTTCATCTTTATCACGGGAGGGGTTCTTTCCTCGCTGGGCAAGGGGCTCGCCGCGGCCTCCATAGGCACCCTGCTCCAGGCCAGGGGGCTGAAAGTAACCATTCAGAAGCTGGATCCGTATATTAATGTGGACCCCGGGACCATGAATCCCTTTCAGCACGGCGAGGTCTACGTCACCGGCGACGGAGCGGAGACGGATCTGGATCTGGGGCACTACGAGCGCTATCTGGACGTGCCCATGGCCCAGAATAACAACTATACCTCCGGAAGCATCTACAATGAGGTGATCACCAAGGAGCGCCGCGGGGACTACCTCGGCGGAACGGTCCAGGTCATCCCTCACGTCACGGACGAGATCAAGCGGGCCATTCGCGGGGTGGCAGTCAACGGAGAGCAAGTGGCCCTGATCGAGATCGGCGGCACCGTGGGCGACATCGAGGGCCAGCCCTTTCTGGAGGCCATCCGGCAGCTTCGCTACGACCTGGGCAAGGAGAACGTCCTGTACATGCATCTGACCCTCGTGCCCTATATCCGCGCCGCGGACGAGCTCAAGACCAAGCCCACGCAGCACAGCGTCAAGGAGCTCCGCAGCATGGGCATCCAGCCGGACATTGTCCTCTGCCGCTCCGAGGTGGAGATGGATCAGAGCATCAAGACCAAAATCGCCATGTTCTGCAACGTGGATCCGGATGCCGTCTTCTCCGCCGTGGACGTGAAGAATATCTACGAAGTGCCCATGGCTTTCTACGACGAGGGGCTGGACCAGAAGATCGCCATCATGCTCAAGCTCCCGGCCAAGAATCCGGATCTGACCAAGTGGCGCGAGCTGCTTTACGCCCAGAACAATCTGGGCAAGCAGGTGCGCATCGGCATCGTGGGCAAGTACGTGGACCTTAAGGAATCCTACAAGAGCCTACACGAGGCATTGATCCACGGGGGCGTGACCAACGATGCGGACGTGGAGCTGGTACACATCAACGCGGAGGATCTGACCGAGAACAACCTCGAGGAGCAGTTCCGGAATGTGGACGGGGTCCTCATACCCGGAGGCTTCGGCACGAGGGGCATCGAGGGCAAGATCCTGGCCAGCGGCTATGCCCGGAAAAAGGGTGTTCCCTTTTTCGGGATCTGTCTGGGAATGCAGTGCGCGGTGATCGAGTATGCCCGGAATGTTCTGGGCTACGAGGGGGCCAATTCCAGCGAGTTCGACGCGGACACACCGCATCCGGTGATCTATCTGATGACGGAATGGTACGATTCTCGCACCGAGTGCCTGCACACACGGGACGCGAACTCGGACAAGGGCGGAACCATGCGGCTGGGCGCCTATCCCTGCCGCCTCAAGCCCCAGACGCGGGTTTACGAGGCCTACGGCCAAGCGGAGATCTCCGAGAGGCACAGGCACCGCTATGAGTTCAACAACGCCTACGCCGAGGACTTCGAGGCGGACGGGATGATCCTGAGCGGGAACTCCCCGGACAATTCCCTGGCGGAGATCGTGGAGCTCGAGGATCACCCCTGGTTCGTGGGCTGTCAGTTCCACCCCGAGTTCCAGTCCAACCCCATGCGCGCCCATCCGCTCTTTCGCGACTTCATCCGCTCCGTGTGCGAGGCGCGGGCTCAAGAAAAAGGCAGATAGGCTATGCAGACGCGGGATCTGTTCGCGGAAAGCCGGCAAGACCTGTTTTTCATCCTGGGCCCCTGTGTGCTGGAAAGCCGGGATCTGGGGCTGCAGGTAGGTGAAAAGCTCGCTGAGGCGGGTGAGGCACTGGGCAAGTGCATCGTGTTCAAGGCCTCCTTCGACAAGGCCAATCGGAGCTCGCCGGCGAGCTTCCGCGGTCCGGGGCTGGAACAGGGGCTCAAGGACCTGGAGCGCATCAAGCATTCCACCGGTCTCCCCGTGCTGACCGACATTCACCACCCGGAACAGGCCGAACCGGTTGCCGAAGTCGCCGACGCCATCCAGATCCCCGCCTTTCTCTCCCGCCAGACGGATCTGGTGCAGGCAGCCGCCCGGACCGGGCTGGTGGTCAACGTGAAGAAGGGGCAGTTCCTCGCTCCCTGGGATATGGCCCAGGTGACGCGCAAGGCCGCGGAGGCGGGGAACGAGAAACTCTGGCTCACCGAGCGCGGAAGCAGCTTCGGGTACAACAATCTCGTGGTGGACTTCCGCAGCTTTGCCTTCATGAAAGAGACCGGCAAGCCCACGGTCTTCGACGCAACGCACTCCGTGCAGCTGCCAGGCGGCCGCGGCGAGAGCTCCGGCGGTCAGAGCGAGTTCGTACCCATTCTGGCCCGGTCTGCTGTGGCCGCGGGCTGCGACGGCGTGTTCATGGAGGTCCACCCCGAGCCGGAAAAAGCCCTCTGCGACGGACCGAACAGCTGGTCCCTGTACAAGGTGGACTCCCTTCTGCGGCAGCTGACCGCTGTATATCGGGCCGTGCGCGAGGAGGGGCCATGATCCAGAGCAGACTGGCCGGAGCCGCCCTGATCGTGAGTGACGTGGACGGCGTGATGACCGACGGCGGGCTCTACTACGACGCGCAGGGCGGGGTGAGCAAGCGTTTCCACGTCCAGGACGGGCTGGGGGTGAAGCTGGCCCAGGCCGCCGACCTGGAGGTGGCGGTAATCACCGGCCTGGAGTCCGAGGCTGTGCGCAGGCGTATCCGGGAGCTGGGTATCGGGGAATACCACTCCGGCGGCTGGCACAAGGGGGACCTGGTGAGTCGTATTGCCTCGGAGAGGCGGGTGGACCTGGGGGAAGTTGTCTATGTGGGCGACGACTGGGTGGACGCACCCGCCATGAATATTGTGGGCCTGCCCGTGGCCGTGCAAAACGCCCAGCCCGAGATCAAGCGGATTGCCGCAATGATGACCGACACTCCCGGAGGACAGGGGGCCCTTCGCGAGGTTATTATGGCGGTTCTCGCGGCCCAGGGCAAGCTGGAGGCGTTATGGCGGCGCTGGATGGATCTGGGCGCAAACAGCTCCTCTTCGGCCTAGCCGTTCTGGCCCTGGCCGGAATAGCCCTTGCGGCCCATTGGTACTTCACCTCCGGCGAAAGGCAGGCAGGAACCGAAGATCCGCAGCGGGCGGTTCAGGCGAAGATGCAGGAGGTTACCTTCCTGCACGGTGAACAAGGGGCAGAGGTCTGGCGTCTCAAGGCCGTCGAGGCAAGGCTCGGCCAAAACAGGGATGTCGTCGCCTTAGCCGAGCCCGATATGAGGTATTTCTTCGAGGACAATCACACCCTGAGCGCTACTTCGGCAAAGGGAAAGTACAATCGCAATAACCGCACCGCCGCCTTTTGGCCCGAGGTGTCCGGCAGCTACGGTGCGGTGCGTTTTACAGCCGGAAGGATGGAGTATGCGGCAAGCACGGAAAACATCGTCCTCTCGGAAGGGGTGCACGTCACCCGCGGAAACACGTCCATCAGGAGCTCGAGGGCCCAGCTCGAGCTCGGCAGGCAGCGGGTTACCTTTTCCCGGGACGCGGAGGTGGAGCTTGGCGCCGAGCGGGAATGATCGCCTTGCCGCAGGGGTGATGGCAGGTATCTTCCTCGCTGCTGTTGCGGTTTTCGCCGCGCTGTTGGTATTGGCTCCGGCCCTGGCCGCGGACAACGGGGTCGATCTGGACAGGACCCGCATCACCTCGGACAAAGTGATCTATTCCGGCGGGAACGAGACCATTCTCTTCCAGGGCAATGTTCAGGTCCGGCGCAGCGATTTCGATCTGTGGTGCCGGAAGATGACCGTCCATCTGGCCAGTAATGGGTCCGGCCGGGAAGGTCCGCGGGGGAGCGGGGACGCGAGCGACTTCGAGAAGATAGTGGCCGAGGAGAACGTCCGGCTGCGCATGGAGAACAGGAACGCCACCTGCCGCAAGGCCATATATCGTTCCGGCCAGGAAACGATTACCATGCTCGGGGATGTCCGTCTCCGGCAGGGCCGGAATCGGATTCGCGGCCAGGAGGTCCGGATGGATTTGGCCCGGAATACCACAGAGATTCTGGGAAGCGGAGCCGGTCAGGTGGAGGCGACTTTTTACAGCAGAAACGAAACAGGACAATCGGATGGGGGTTCTGAAGGGAACTGATCTGGAAAAGCGCTTCGGCAAGATCCCGGTGGTCAAGGGCGTTTCCCTGCAGGTGGCCCAGGGGGAGGTGGTCGGTCTGCTCGGTCCCAACGGAGCGGGCAAGACAACCACCTTCTATATGCTTGTGGGGATTATCGGTGCGACCAAGGGGCGCATCGAAGCCGCAGGACAGGATGTCACCCAGTGGCCCCTGCATCAGAGGGCCCGCTTCGGGCTCAGCTATTTGCCCCAGGAAAGCTCGGTCTTTCGTAAGCTGAGCGTGCGGGAGAATCTGGAGATCATCCTGGAATACACCGGCTTGGCCCGCAATGAGCAGCGGTCCAGACGGGACCGGCTCATGCACGACATGGGCATCACAGGGTTGGCCGAGCAGCAGGCGGCGAGTCTCTCCGGGGGGGAGCGGAGACGTCTGGAGATCGCCCGGGCCCTGATTCGGGATCCTTTGTTCATGCTTCTGGACGAGCCCTTTGCCGGAATCGATCCCCTGGCTGTGGACGATATCCAGACCAATATCCGGGGTCTGAGGGAGAAGGGGATAGGGGTGCTCATCTCCGATCACAACGTCCGGGAAACCATGTCCATCTGCGACAGGGTCTATCTCGTTTTTGAAGGGCGGATCATCCTGGAGGGCACGCCGGATGAGATCGTACAGGACGCCCAGGCCAGACAGATCTACCTGGGCGAGAAGTTCAGTATGTGAGCCCGGTTTGTTCTTTCCCCAGCAGCTTGAATGCTTGAGTCCGGTCCAATTTGAACAATAACACCCTCATCCCCGGGCCGATTCGACCCGGGCACAACCAAGCATGAAAATGCTGCGCGGCGAGTCGGGGATTGCGCT